>DFST01000143.1:6212-10422 GCA_002378975.1 Chitinophagaceae bacterium UBA3430 | reverse complement strand
GGTACCGAGGCCCTAGATGAACCTTACCTCGATGTTCCCCTGTTCAAACTTTACAAGAAACGGATCGTCTGGCTACTGATCCTGTTTGTCGGGGAAACCATGACCATCGCCGCCATGTCGGGCTTTCAAAAAACACTCGAACATGTATTGGTACTTTCTACGTTCATTCCTTTGATCATCTCCAGTGGAGGAAATAGCGGGTCACAAGCGGCCACACTCATCATCCAGGCCATGGCCCTGGGCGAGATCACGGTAAAAGACTGGTGGACGATCGCTCGACGAGAGATTCAATCCGGTTTGATCATGGGACTCACACTGGGCTTGATCGGTTATCTGATCGTGATCGGCGGGCATCAATTTTTTGATCTATTTGGCGAACACTATAGCCAAGTTGGATTGGCCATTGGCATATCCTTGATCGGCGTGGTACTCTGGGGGACCATGATGGGCTCCATGTTGCCATTATTGCTCAAACGATTGGGCGCCGACCCAGCAACCTCCTCCACTCCCTTTATCGCAACCTTGGTTGATGTGACTGGACTGCTGATCTACTTCGGCACCGCATACTGGCTCTTGCGCGGCATCCTACTTTGATCGAAGAGATTCCCATTAAATTGGAAACACCCTATTTCTTTCGGAAAAACAATCGAATGGGCACGCCGGAAAAATCAAAATTCTGACGCAACTGATTTTCCAAATAGTTCCGGTAGGGCAGCTTCACGTCGTCGGGAAAATTGCAGAAAAAAGCAAATGAAGGCACGGTCGTCGGAAGCTGGGTGACGAACTTGATTTTAATGGGATTACCTCGAACCACAGGTGGGTGATAGGACTGGATCGCCTGCAACATAACCTCATTCAATTTGGAGGTAGATACGCGGCGGCGGCGGTTTTCAAACACATCCAATCCGGTTTCGATGGCCTTGAAAATGCGGGTCTTTTCCTTCGCTGAAATGAATAAAATAGGCACATCGCTGAAAGGAGCAAATCGCTTTTTCAATTCCTTTTCATAAGTGACCGCGGTCTGTGTTTCTTTTTCGATCAGATCCCATTTGTTGACCAATACCACGATGCCCTTGCCTTTTCGGGCAGCCAAGCTGAATATGTTTAGATCTTGGGCCGCGATGCCCTTCTCCGCATCCAACAAGAGCAAGCAAACATCCGCCTCATCAAGCGCCTTGATGGCGCGAATGACGGAATAGAATTCCAGGTCTTCGTGCACTTTCGACTTACGCCGGATGCCCGCGGTATCAATCAAGATGAACTCCTTTTGAAACAGCTTATAATGGGTGTGTATAGTATCGCGGGTTGTGCCCGCAATATCGCTGACGATGGTCCGCTCTTCACCAACCAAGGCATTCAATAAGGAGGATTTACCGGTGTTGGGCTGACCAATGATGGCAAAGCGAGGCAGTTCCGAAGCGGCGACTACTTCTTCCGAACGGGATTCAGGAATCAATTCAGCGACGGCATCCAGTAGCTCGCCGGTGCCACTTCCGCTGGCTGAGGCAATAAAGAACATCTTATCAAAACCCAGGCTATAAAACTCGGAGGCTTCCAACAAGCGTTGATTGTCGTCCACTTTGTTGACGGTAAGAAATACAGGCTTCGGACTTTTGCGAAGTACACGGGCCATGGCATCATCGAGTTCGGTAAGTCCGGTCGTGGCATCCACAATGAAAAGGATCGCATTGGCTTCCTGAACCGCCACCAGCACTTGCTTGGCGATCTCTTTTTCAAATACATCCTCACTGCCTTGCACAAAACCGCCGGTATCGATAACGTTGAATGATTTACCATTCCAATCGGCAACCCCGTATTGACGATCGCGGGTTACACCACTGATGTCGTCCACGATCGCCTTGCGTTGTTCCAGCAATCGATTGAACAGGGTACTTTTTCCCACATTCGGTCTTCCCACAATGGCAACTGTATACGACATACTTAATAATTATATCTGTCCAAATTTCATCAATACCCGTATTCATCCAAAAACACTTCGTTCTCTCTCCATTTGGGCCGCACCTTGACGAAAAGTTCCAAAAAAACTTTCCGCTGCAGGAAAGACTCGATGGATTGGCGTGCTTCGGTGCCCAATCGCTTGATCATGGCCCCTTTTTCGCCGATCAAGATCGCTTTCTGGCTCTCCCGATGTACCACGATGTCGGCTACAATCTTTACCAACGTGGTCTTTTCTTGAAATTCACGAACCACCACCGTGGTGTGATACGGTATCTCTTCACTGGTCAGCTCGAATATCTTTTCCCGAATCAACTCCGATGCAAAGAAACGAGTTTGGGCGTCGCTGATCTCATCGGCCGGAAAATAGGCCGGGCCTTCTGGCAATACATTCAGAATCTCTTTCAACAACTTCTTCCGATCGGCTGGATGCTTGGTCGAAATCGTCAATACACGGCTTGCATATGGCTTACCCTGAAAATATTGAATGGCTTCTTGTTTTTTGACGCCATCTACCAGATCCGTCTTGGTGATCAACACCCAAGCCGTTGCTTTCAACTTCAATTCGGTAAAAATCCGGTCAGACTCCGACCAATCGGAATGCGCATCCACCAGCAACAACGCTAGGTCCCCATCTTCCAAAGCAGACCGGACGGCTTCCATCATCCGCTTGTGTAAGGGATATTTTGGATCAATGATGCCTGGGGTATCGGACAAAACGATCTGATGATCTTCTTCAGTCAATATCCCCTTGATTCGATGCCGGGTAGTTTGCACTTTGGACGACACAATGGCCAACTTTTCCTCCATCAAAAAATTGAGCAGGGTACTCTTGCCCGCATTGGGCTTTCCAAAAAAGTTGACGAATCCGGAGCGCATCTTGACAAAAGGTTCGGAAGTAAAAATCCGCCCGGAGGCGGATCGTGTTGCGAAGGGGAGGATCGAACTCCCGACCTTTGGGTTATGAGCCCAACGAGCTACCGCTGCTCTACTTCGCGATGCAAAGATAGGGAGTTAGGGCCAGCGAACAAAATGAACGCGTCGCTGTTTTATGTGTGTACTTTCGCATAAACCGCGCTTCCGGGGTGCTGTCGTTTCAACAACGCTGGCTGAGATCACACCCGTAGAACCTGGTCAGGGTAATGCCTGCGCAGGGATGGAGAACGAACCGATTCTACGGCATTCCGGTAGCGACCAATACCAGTCGCATGATCAAGAATCGATTTCTCGTTGGGCTTATCCTGTTTACACTGACCGCCCGGGCACAAACGGAAAAAAAAGACAGTTTTTACTTGATGAGTCCCGTTGAAGTGCAATCGCTGCGCGCCGGCGATGAAGCCCCTTTTGCCAAGACGAACCTGTCGAAAACGGAGATCCAAAAAAGAAACCTGGGACAAGACCTCCCCTTCCTATTGAACACACTGCCGGGGGTTGTGGTGCATGCCGATGCGGGAAACGGATTTGGCTATACGGGCATCCGGATCCGAGGAACCGATCCCACGCGCATCAACATGACCTTAAATGGCATTCCCTATAATGACGCGGAGAGTCAAGGTGTTTTCTTTGTCAATCTTCCCGACCTGGCCGCTTCCGCCAACAGCATTCAGGTACAACGAGGCGTAGGTACATCGTCAAACGGCGCTGGTGCGTTTGGAGCCAATCTAAACATCAGCACCCACGATAATAATCCGCAAAAAAGACTGAGCCTACAAAACAGCTATGGCAGTTTTGCATCGCGCAAGCATACCCTGCTCTATCAGAGCGGAATTCAACAGGGGTTTTCTACCGACATCCGGTTGTCGCAGATCGCCAGCAACGGATACATCGACCGGGCCAGCAGTCAACTTGCCTCCTATTATGTTTCCACCGCATACACCCAACCTCGATATTCGATTCGTATTACGCATTTCGCCGGCAAGGAAAAAACCTATCAAGCTTGGTATGGGATCTCCGAGTCCGACCTCCGCGCTGGCAACCGCACCGTTAATTATGCAGGTACTGAAAAATCTGGCGACCCCTACGCCAACGAAACCGATAATTATCGGCAAAGCCATACGCAGGTTTTTTATAACCGCACTACGAAACAAAATGGGCAACTGGCCATCGCTTTTTTTTATACGCGGGGCAAAGGGTATTATGAACAATACAAAGCCGATCAGGACTATGCTCGTTACGGCATGCCCTACCCGGTCAACGGAATGGACACTACCTATACGACCGATCTGATCCGCCAACTATGGTTAAACAATCATTT
>DFST01000143.1:0-5882 GCA_002378975.1 Chitinophagaceae bacterium UBA3430 | reverse complement strand
CCGGCCGATAAAAATGACATCAACAGTTACCTGAAATGGCAACGAACCTTGAATGCCAATTGGTCGGTATTCAGTGACGTTCAAGCACGCTGGGTGGAATACCGATTGCAAGGATTTCGAAACAATCCAAACATTCGCTTCCACCCGATTTATCAATTCATAAACCCCAAAGCAGGCATTCGCTACGGACAAAAAGATTGGTCCGGTTTCTTATCGATCGCCTACGCCCAGAAAGAGCCCAATCGCGATGATTTTGAAGCTGGATGGAATCAGCAGCCTAAAGCGGAACGACTCCTGGATCTGGAGATTAATGTGGGCAAACGGAAGGATGCCTACCGTTGGTCAGCAACTTTCTACCACATGAATTATCGCGATCAATTGATTCTCACTGGCGCCATCAATGATGTAGGGGCCTATACCCGACAGAATATTCCCCGTAGTTATCGGATGGGTGTAGAACTGGAAGCCAGTGTGCGCCTTACCCATCAGCTGCAATTGATCGGCAACTTGGCAATCAGTCAAAACCGGGTACGCAATTTTACCGAGTACATAGATGATTATGACCATGGCGGACAGATCACCCAGTTCTATCCGCGCAGCGAGTTGGCCCTATCCCCGACCGTGGTCTCCAACGCAGTGCTGAGTTGGAAGCCGATAAAAAAATTGGAATTGCAATGGATTAGCAAATACGTGAGCCGGCAGTATTTGGACAATACATCCAATAACCGTCGATCGCTTGATCCGTATTGGGTGCAAGACCTATTGGTCGAGTACCGATGGGAACTGCCGAGGAAGAAATCAATGCGTCTGTTGTTGCAGGTAAACAACTGGACCAATACACGTTACGAACCGAACGGGTATACATTCAGCTACCGCTATGGAGGCGTGTTGAATACGGAAAACTATTATTTTCCGATGGCTGGAATGAATGGAATGTTGGGCGTCGAGATCGAACTATAACGGATCAGGGCTTGGTGGGTCCAAATTGTTCCTGCCAAGCCAATACGCCTCCAGCAAGATTGACCACGTTTTTGAATCCGACTGCTTCTAGAAACAAAGCAGCCATCATGCTGCGTTGTCCGCTCCGGCAATGAATGATGATCTCTTCTTCTTTGAGGTCTTCTATGGGTTCAATCTCCATGCCTTGGATCTTACCCAACGGAATCAAGACCCCTCCCAGATTAAACTCCTCGTATTCCCGAGGCTCCCGGCAATCGACCAGGTGAATGCGTTCGCCAGCATCGATGCGGGCCTTCAAGTCATTGACGGTAATCGTACGCATGGATTAAAGATTTTAAAACATTTAAAGCGAATCTCGGCGAGCAGATTCGGACCCGATCCAAAGATCGACCAGTTGCCCCGTTCTTATTCGGTTTACAATGGAATCACCTTGCACCGGCATCGGCACCTGTCGTTGAATGAAGCCGCTCAACGTATCGGTGAAGTTGGGCTCCGTGACCAAAACACCCACACCTAGCCCCAACCGCTCCAGCACCACCTTGGCTTCCGCATAGCGCATCCCGATCAGATCGGGAACCGACATGTCTAGATCGCCCACCCCATTGCCCAAGATCAAGCCGATCAACGATCCTTTCCGAACCTTGGTACCCGGACGGATCGGCACCCCCCGATAGAGTTGATCGAGTACAGAGTTGCGCGCAAAATCTGCTCGGTAGATCGTATCTCCGACGCGGAGGTCTAAGCTGCGTAGAATCATCTCGGCATTACGAAAACTTTGCCCCTGCAGACTGGGCATCTCCACTTCCGGAGGAACGACCCGCGATAAGGTGAGGTAAATCAATCGACCCGATTTTACAATCTCATCGGATTCGGGTGACTGCCTAAGGACATGCAAAGGAGGAATTGTATCCGTATAAATAGAGTCCTGAACTTCTACCGTAAACCCTCCCTTTTCCAGAATCGATTTGGCATCCTCATATTTCATCCCCGCCAAATTGGGCACTACGGCCGAGCGTCCGTGATCCGTGAACCAATTGAGCGAGGCCAACCAGCCCAGAAATAAAAATACGGCAACGAGCAAGCCGGCCAACAGATGCACCCACAATGGTTTCCGCATAAGCGTATTGAACATGCGTGACATTTATACTTGAGCCGGCTTCAAAGCAGCGTCCAGCAATTCACTATAAAAATCCATCAGCTCCCCACCCTGTGCACGCACCTGTTGGGGAATGATACTGGCGGCACTTTGTCCGGGAATGGTATTAACCTCCAACATATAAGGCCGGTCCTCCGATTCCTGATAAATGAAATCAATCCGAACCACGCCCTGACAATGGAAAACTTCATAAACCCGGATGGCCATTTGGCACAAACGTTCGGCCATTCCATCGGGAATAGTGGCCGGTGTAACCTCCGTCGATTTCCCTTGATATTTGGCAATAAAATCGAAAAAGGGCTGGTCGGCATCCGCAATAACTTCCGTGATGGGAAGCACTTGAATGCCATTCGCATTTCGATACACGCCAACCGTAAACTCGCGGCCCACGACCATTTCCTCCACCAAGACTTGGGTATCCTCGACAAATGCTTTTTCGAGTGCCAGAAGCACGTTGCCGGTGGGTTCACTCACCTTGGACATACCAATGCTCGAGCCTCCGTTATTGGGCTTGACAAAAACAGGGAAACTCATATCCCGAGAAACCTGCTCGGATGCTGATTGCAATTCGACGCTACGATCAAATAGGATCGAACGCGCAACGGGAATTCCAGCTGCTCCCGCAATCGCGGTCGCGTATCGTTTGTTGAAAGTAACGGTGGATGTAGCTGCCCCGCAACAGGTATAGGGCAATCCGATCATATCGAAATAGCCGGGCATCTTACCATCTTCTCCGGGCGTTCCATGCATAGCCAGAAAAACTGCATCAAACCGAACATGTACACCATCGAGGTGCAGGGAGAAATCGTTCTTATCAACTTCAATGTTTCGTCCATCGGCCATTTGGTGCCACCAACCGTCGGTCCGAATATCGATGCGATATACCTGATAACGTTGAGGGTCCAGATGCTGTTGAACGGTATCGGCAGTACGATAAGAGATGACGGCCTCCCCAGAATAGCCGCCGGTAACGAGTGCAATGTTGGGTCTCATCAGAGATGCAACTTCTCTTTCTTGGACAATAGCTCCTCCACCGTCTCCCGGTACATTTCATCCGGCACACAGCAATCGACCGGACAAACGGCCGCGCATTGAGGTTCCTCGTGGAAACCTTGACACTCCGTGCATTTATTTGGGGTGATGTAATAGGTATCAACAGCTAGTGGCGCGTGCTTGGATCCAGCATCAACTACCAAACCATCCATCAAGGTAAAACTTCCTTTCACCGACGTGCCATCGGTCAAGGCCCATTCTACGCCCCCTTCATAGATCGCATTATTGGGACACTCCGGCTCGCAGGCCCCGCAGTTGATGCATTCATCGGTGATCTTGATCGCCATATTGGTGAGATTAAACGGGTTAGGACAACTAATTTTGCTCCACAAATCTAGGCAATTCAATGAATCTAGCGGCACGCATCGAATGGGCCTCCCGGTTGGGAGAGCATCTGGTTTCCAACCACCCCAACTGGCTGGATGCCAAGGATCGGGCCTATCAATTAAATCCCTGGTTCATCCCCGAATTCATCGATTTGGCCACCCATCAGATCGCCCACTCCTTTTTGGAAAAAGAGCTGCTTGAAAAATGGGTCAATGGGGCCAACATACCCGATCAGCCAGCCATGCCTGCCCGGATCGGACTGGTACTGGCCGGCAATCTACCCCTTGTAGGATTTCATGATTGGCTCTGTGTGTTCATCAGCGGCCACCATGGCCATCTAAAACTATCCGCACAAGACGCGGTACTGTTCGAATACATTCGGGAACTGCTGGTTGGATGGGAGCCCCAGCTAGCCCCCTACTTGCAAGTTGCGGATCGGCTCAATGGACTGGATGCCTACATCGCCACCGGCAGCAACAACACAGCCCGCTATTTCGAATATTATTTTGGGAAATATCCGCACATCATCCGCAAGAACCGAACATCGATTGCCGTACTCGGGGGTAACGAAACAGCTACCGAATTAATAAATCTCAGTAACGACCTCTACCCCTATTTTGGAAGAGGATGCCGAAACGTCACACATCTGTTTGTGCCCCGCGACTATGATTTCCAACCACTGCTGGAAGCCGGATCGAATTATAGCTACTTGTCCGAGCAAAACAAATACAAGAACAACTACGACTATCAACTGGCCCTTCGCATTCTGAATAAGGAATATTACATGACCAATCAGATCGGTTTGTTTGTGGAGCAATCCGCGCTGCATGCGCCGATCAGCGTGATCCACTATACGTATTACGACCGGATCGAAGAAGTAGAAACTTTTGTGAGCCAGGAGGCTGAACAGATTCAATGTCGAGTGGGCCTTGGCGGATATCCATTCGGTGCCACACAAAAACCGGATCTAGGTGATTATGCCGATGGCGTCAATACCCTGGATTTTCTCCGGTCATTGAGTTGAAAATTTGTTAAACCCACACACCCACTTGTTGTATAGTCATCCCAATATTTAAATTGCAGTAGTCAATTCGAAAAACAGTGCCTATGAAATGGAAACAGACTTTGGGCATCATTGCCCTCAGCGCAACCACCGCCCTAACCACGATCTGGACCTATGATCGATTCAGCAGCCGAAATTCGACTGCCGTTAACGGCGTGGATGCAAACAAACTGCCCGTGAATTATGCGGGTTTTCTGGAAAATGCTTCAAGCATTAGTCCGGAGTCGGTTGATTTCACCAAAGCCAGTCAAACGGCCGTACAGGCAGTGGTACACATCAAGACCAAAATTCCTGCCCGACGGATTACCAACCAGCTGCCGCGCAACCGCAGTGGCATGGACGACCTGTTCGAGCAGTTTTTTGGGGAAGGGTTTTATGGCCCGCAAATCAAACCGGAACAACGCGCTTCGGGCAGTGGCGTACTCATCAGTGAGGATGGCTACATCGTCACCAACAACCACGTAATCTCCGATGGAGAAAACGGCGTGGCTGCAGAGATCAACGTAACACTCAATAACAAGAAGACCTACACGGCACGCGTGATCGGAAAAGATCCCAGCAGTGACATTGCTGTGCTCAAGATCGATGGAACCGGCTTCCCTTACTTGCTTTATGGCAATTCCGATCAAGTCAAATTGGGGCAGTGGGTGTTGGCGATTGGCTATCCCCTCTCCTTAGAAACAACGGTTACAGCCGGCATCGTCAGTGCCAAAGGCCGATCGATCGGTGTCAATGGACGCCAAAGCGATACGCCGATCGAATCATTCATACAAACCGACGCGGCTGTCAACCAAGGCAATAGCGGCGGCGCATTAATCACGACCGACGGTTTGTTGGTGGGCATCAATTCCGCCATCTATGCGCCGACAGGCACCTATGCAGGATACTCATTTGCCATTCCAGTAAACTTGGCAAAAAAGATCGTAAATGACCTGATCAAATTTGGAGATGTAAAGCGCCCCTATTTGGGTGTGGCTGCCGATCAGACTAAGATCAATTCGACCGATGGCGCCTATGTGGGGGGTGTAGCCAAAGATGGAGCGGCTGCCTCAGCGGGATTGAAACGCGGTGACATCATCACCAAGGTAAATGGCATAACAGTCGGCTCATGGAGTGAGTTGCAGGGAACCATTGCATCCTTAAACTCCGGTGAACAAATCACGATCACTTACAAACGGGATGGACTTGAAAAAACAACCACCGCCAAACTGAAAGCCGAGACCGGTACCTACGACAATCTCACCGCGACCAATCTTGGCAACCTGTTTGGCGCTGAGTTGGTTAACATCGACTCCAAGATGGCCGACCGAAATGAAGTGAATG
>DFST01000038.1:5601-5976 GCA_002378975.1 Chitinophagaceae bacterium UBA3430 | reverse complement strand
AAGGTAGGCGACCATCCGGAGTGAACTGATGAGGATGCTGTAGTTTTGTGGCATGCCAAACATCTCCCAACGGGGCAGTCAGATGCCCGCCTCTCCAATCCGCAAGCTGGTCCCTTACGCCGAAGCCGCCAAGCGAGCGGGGATACAGGTTTATCACCTGAACATCGGACAACCCGATATCGAAACTCCCCCCGCTGTTTTGCAAGCGGTACGCGATGCGGATATTTCGGTGTTGGAGTATAGCCACAGTGCGGGCAACGAATCGTACCGAAAGAAATTAGTACAGTACTACAAAGGAGTGGGTATTGATGTTACGCACGAGCAGATACTTGTCACCACGGGTGGCAGCGAGGCCATTCAATTTGGATTTTTGGC
>DFST01000038.1:0-5257 GCA_002378975.1 Chitinophagaceae bacterium UBA3430 | reverse complement strand
CCTTTTTATGCCAACTACAACGGATTTGCCTGTGCCGCGGGAGTAGCGGTGGTTCCGATCACTTCGCACATTGAAAATGGATTTGCGCTTCCACCCATTGCCGATTTTGAGAAGCAGATCACCGCGAAAACAAAAGCCATCGTCATATGCAATCCCAATAACCCGACGGGCTATCTCTACAGTCGGGCTGAATTGGAGGCGCTGCGTGAACTCTGCATCAAACACGATCTGTACCTGTTCAGCGACGAAGCCTATCGGGAATTTTGTTACGGCGGCGAATTCGTAAGTGCCTTACAATTACCCGGACTGGAAAATCATGCCATTGTCATGGACACCATCTCCAAAAGATACAGTGCTTGTGGGGCGCGGATCGGAGCCTTTGTAACCCGGAATAAAACCGTGTACGATGCCGTGATGAAGTTCGCCCAGGCGAGGTTGAGTCCGCCCGGTTTGGCCCAGATACTGGGAGAAGCGGCCGTGGACCTACCGGCTGCATATTTCGATGGACCCAAAGCCGAATATTTACGCCGTCGAGACCTTGTAGTTAAGCGACTAAACGCCATGCCTGGCGTGTTTTGCCCCAACCCCGGTGGGGCGTTTTATGCCATCGCCCGTTTGCCCATCGATGATTCGGATAAATTTTGCCAATGGCTACTGGAGGACTTCCGGCACGAAGACCAGACCGTCATGTTGGCGCCGGCTACCGGGTTTTATGGCACGGCCGGACTCGGAATGAAGGAAGTACGGTTAGCCTATGTACTTAATTTGGAGGCCCTGGATGCCGCGATGGATTGCCTGGCCCGGGCCCTGGAGCAATACCCCGGCCGAACCGCCTAATTTATTGGGGGGCAAACCGATAAATTCCCCTATTTTTAAGGCTATTATTTCACCAAACAACCGCTTTATGAGAAAGGCGCTCCTTTTGGCCACCCTTTTCGTGTGTACCACCTTGGCCGTACTGGCCCAGCGTATGGTCACCGGTAAAATTTTAGATGCCAACGGCATGCCCCTATCGGGTGTGACCATCAAGGCTGTTAAGTCGGGCAAAATGGCCCTGACCGGAGCCGATGGTTCCTTCAGTCTGGCTGCTGCCGAAAATGATATGCTGGAGCTGAGCTCCGTCGGATTCCAGAAACAAACCGTTTCTGCGAAATCGTCGACCCTCTCCGTCAAAATGTCTACGTCCGTTGAAACCATGGGCGAAGTCGTGATGGTGGGTAGCCGCCGTTCCGGTCGTGTTAAAACCGAGACCATGGCCCCGGTAGATGTGATCAACGTCGGACAAGCAACCGCCACCACCGGCCGTCTGGACCTGACCTCCACGTTGAACTACCTGGCTCCTTCTTTCAACTACAACAAACAAACCGGTAGCGATGGGGCTGACCACATCGATCTGGCCACCTTGCGTGGACTGGGTCCCGATCAGACCCTGGTGCTAGTCAACGGTAAACGCCGTCACCAAACTGCCTTCGTAGCGGTATTCGGAACCCGCGGTCGCGGTAACTCCGGAACCGATCTGAATGCCCTCCCTGTTTCTTCCATTGATCGTGTAGAGATTCTGCGCGATGGCGCCTCCGCCCAATATGGTTCGGATGCGATCGCCGGTGTGATCAACATCGTCACCAAAAAATCCATCAACCAGATCACCGGTTCGTTGGGCATGAGCGGCTACTACGATCCAACCTACAACACCGCTTTTGAGCAAAGCTTGCAAACCGATTACGAGTACGGCAAAAAGATCGACGGACGTGGTCTGAACGCCAATGTCAACTTCGGTGTTCCGATGGGCAATAAGGGTGGATTCCTGAATCTGACCTTTGAAGGGATCAGTTCAGCCAAGACTTTCCGTCAGGTGCTGGATGATGCACTGCCTTTGAATATCTATCGCCGCGGTCATGGTGATGCCGGATTGAATAGCTTCAGTACCTTCTACAATTTTGAACTGCCCACCAAAGGAAAAACCACGATCTACTCGTTCGGTAGCCAGAGCAGCCGTGCTTCGGATGCTTATGCATTCACCCGTAACTTCTCGGCCCGCCCCGATCGTTTCCCTACGGATGCGAATGGCAACCTGATCTTCGTTGAGTCGGTCATGCGTCGTTCCAGCAGTGGCGAAACTTGGTACAGCCCGCATATTCAAACCAACATCAATGATGTATCCGCTACTGCCGGCGCCAAAGGCGTTGCCTTCGGTAACTGGGGTTGGGATTTGAGCAACACCACGGGTCGCAACAACTTCCATTTCTACGGCGACAAAACCTTCAATGCTTCTCAGGGTGATGCACAGCGTCATTTTGACGATGGTGGGTTCTCGTTCCTGCAGAACACAACCAACCTGAACTTTACGCGCACCTTCTCTAAAAACTTCAACCTGGGTGTGGGTGCTGAATATCGCTACGAGAACTACCAAATCTTCGCCGGCGAGGAAGCGTCTTACCGCAATTACGACGGCACCAAGGCCACTGGTTCTCAAGGATTCCCTGGATACCAGATCGCTGACGAAGTGAATGCCAAACGCAACGTATTGGGCGTTTACGCCGATGCGGAATTCGATGTTACGTCTAAGTGGATGATGAATCTGGCTGCCCGCATGGAGAACTACAGCGATTTCGGATTCACACACAATTATAAGCTCGCGACTCGCTACAATGCCAGCAAGAAAGTGAAACTGCGTGGATCGGTCAGTACCGGCTTCCGTGCTCCTTCCCTGCAACAAGTGAACTTCAGCTCTACCTTCACAACGGTTCAGGGTGGCAACATCGCCGAAGTAAAAATCGCGCCCAATTACAGCTCCCTCGCCGCTGCAGCCGGCATCCCCGCATTGAAGCAAGAGAAGAGCTTGAGTGGTGCAGCCGGATTGATCTGGAGCCCCCGCAGCAACTTGAATGTAACCGTAGACGGATACATCACCAAGATCAATGATCGCGTGGTACTCAGCGGACAATTCGATGGCAGCGACCCGGCACTCAGTGCAACCCTGCGTGCTCAAATGGCCGTCCTGAATGTAACCTACGCACAATTCTTCGCCAATGCTGTGAACACAACCAACGCCGGTGTAGACGTGATCATCGATTATTCCAAGAAAGTTGGTGAGACGCGCTATAAAGTATTGTTTGCCGGTAACTATCAGCACATGAGCATTGATAAGATCAATGTACCTAGCGGACTGAGCGGTTCTACCTTCCTGCAACAAACCTTCCTCAGTGATCGTGAACAAGCCTTTATCCTGGCTTCTGCTCCGAATATGAAAGGTTCGTTGAACCTGGAATATGGCCGCAAGCGCCTCACGTTGGGAGCGCGAGTTACTTACTTCGGCGAGATAAGCCTCTTTGGTTACGGACAAGACGGTCTGGGCATCAACCCCACCGTTCCCCTGAACAATGGTAGCGGCAATGTTGCTGATCAATACCTCTATGCCGGAAAAGTGGTTACCGATATTTATGCCAGCATGCCTTTCTGGAAACGCTACACGCTTTCTTTCGGTATCGACAACGTGCTGAATGCACACCCCGACCTCGGTGCTGTTAAAGGCGCAGAAGACTACGCCTACAACAACGAAACCGGCGGACCTTGGGATGCCGTTCAGATGGGTGGAAACGGTCGTCGACTGTTCCTGCGCATCGGATTCAAATTCTGATAAATCTCAACCTCTATAAAGCCCTCCATCCGGAGGGCTTTTTTTATGCCCCACCTAAAACGAGGAAGATTATCCTGACGAAATTATTCGGGCAAACGCTGATCAATCAACAAACAACGACCAGGAGAAAAATCAGGCAGCTTAGCGGAATCTAGCTGATGCAATTCATCGTACGTGGAACCGGAGAAGTGATGCTTTAGGAGTCGTTAGCAGCGAATCAATTGCACAACTCACATAAGATCCGTTTGGACCGTTTGCCGGGGGAGGGATTGTACTGTAAGTATCCCTAAAAAGCAGACGGTTTAAAACTTGAGTATTCATCTTAAATTTAAACTGTCATGAAAAAATCCCGATTCACAGAAGCGCAGATTGTCCTTCATACAAAAAATCATCAATAACTGACTCGAAAAATGAACAGTTATGTGGAGCTAGTTTCAAGTATTTCAAGTAGTTGTGAGGATAAAAAAACAAGGACTCTTCAACAAAGTGTCGAAGAGTCCTGTCCTGTACCGGAGAGCAGACTTGAACTGCCGACCTTCGGGTTATGAATCCGATGCTCTAACCAACTGAGCTACCCCGGCATCCCGTTAAGGGGTGCAAATTTAAAGAAATTTATCCCAATCCCACCTCATAATGCTGTTCGGGTATCTCCACATCCAAAAATCCCTTTTTGACCAGCCTTTCCTTAAAATCCTGCTGGACTGCATACTCTCCATGCACCAGGAACAGACGCGTAACCCGTTTGGGGTCCTGACCCGAAAGCCACTGGCAGAGATCGTCGTAATCCCCATGCGCACTCATACTCCGAATTACCCCCACTTCGGCGTGCACCTCGTGCTGTACCCCGTAGATACCTACCTCCGATTGCCCCGCCAATAAACGTCCACCCAAGGAATGGGGCTCGCAATACCCCGTGAATAGAATCCCATTGTGGCTGTTCTCGATGTTGTTGCTGATGTGGTGCTTCACCCGACCCGCATCGGCCATGCCACTGGCGGAGATGATCACCATCGGACCATCCATAAAGTTCAACTGTTTCGACTCTTCTACCGACTTTATGTATTTCAGCCCGGAAAATGAAAACGGATCCTGATCCGATTGCAGCACGCGCTGCACCGTCTTGTTGAAGTACTGCGGATACTTCTTGACGATCTCCGTGGCGTGAACACTCAACGGACTATCCACGTAATAGGGAATCGGCGGTAAACGATTTTCTAATTCAAGTTGATTAAGATAGTATAGAATTTCCTGGGTGCGTCCCACGCTGAATGCAGGAACGATCAACTTCCCCTTACGCTTTAGGCAGATCTTCTCGATCCAATCCAAGAACATATCGGGCGTGGAGTGTTTCAACTCATGCAAACTATTTCCATAGGTCGACTCCATCACAATGAAATCGGCCTGGGGAAACTCGGCCGGTGAGCGCAGGATCGCATCCCGGTAACGACCCACATCGCCACTGAAGGTCAAGATCCGTTGCTTTCCATTCTCCGTAATCCGAAGATGCACACAAGCACTTCCAATGATGTGTCCCGCATCGGTGAATTGAAACTCGACCCCTTCCATCAACGAGGTCCAAACATCATAATCGGCCTCTACCAATCGCTGGGCAGCCAGCTG
>DFST01000141.1 GCA_002378975.1 Chitinophagaceae bacterium UBA3430 | reverse complement strand
AATTCAGAATTGCGAAATCAACTCGGCCAGGCCGGGACAGCGCACGTTCGCTCTAAATTTGCCTACCAACGACTCGTTACCGATGTGACAGCGCTTTATCATGAGTTATTGGAACGGAAAAAATGAGGAACAGCTGCTTAATCATGGTTAACCACTATTCACCAACGGCCTAAACTTTCCTTACTCTCTACTAAATGTTATTCTTCTCCAAAAAACCCTCACCCCCCGATTACTCCGTCCTGCATACGGACATGCACGCGCATTTGCTGCCGGGAATCGACGACGGTTCGCCGGATCTGGATACCTCGATCGAATTGATCCGGTCGTTGCAGGAGCTGGGATTTAGCAAGCTGATCACCACCCCGCATGTCATGGGTGATATGTATCCCAATTCGCCCTCGATCATTCGCGAGCGATTAACAGCCGTACAACAAGCGCTGATCCGGCAGGAGATCTCACAGGAGCTGGATGCAGCTGCGGAGTATTTCTTGGACGAGGTGATGGAGCGGCGCATCCGGGATAATGAACCCTTGCTCACCTTACCGGGCAAGCGCGTGCTCTGTGAATTTTCCATGTTGACCCCAACGATGGGCGTCAAGGAGATGATCTTTGAAATGCAGATGCAGGGTTATCAGGTCATCATCGCCCATCCCGAACGCTATGTTTACCTCGGATCAAATAAAGGTTTTTACGAGGAATTGAAGGATATGGGCTGCCTGTTTCAGTTGAATCTGCTTGCGTTGACTCCGCATTATGGCAAGACAGTCTCTGCGCTGGCCGCCTACCTCATCAAAAAGGGTTACTACGATCTGGTGGGCACCGATCTGCACAACCATCGTCATGCAGAACTTTTGCGAGATCCCAAGATTGGGGAGGGGCTGAAACGGGTCATGGATCAATGCAACATTCGCAATTCTGCGCTCTAGGTGGTTTAGCGTGTTTAGTTTTTGTCTAACCCCCTAAATATTTCCACTTCCTAAACATTTGCTCCCGCTTCGGCGGGTTTTTTATTTCCACTAGCGCAGGGCTTTGCATTACTCGAATCCGTAATCGACTTTTCGTCTTTGGTCTGATGTTTCCTCAGAAATTGTACAGCAGCATCCTCAGATTATAGTCCGGAATAAAACTTGGAATACCGATATGGTTTAGAAAATTCTCCATTGGAGAGTGTAAGAATTCCCCATGACGGGAATAAACGCCATAAATTATTTTGAAATCGTATGGCCTAACAAAAGTTTCATAAAAATTAATTCCGATCGTCGGTTTTTTATGTGCTGAATCTCTGTCAATCTTGAGGTTGTCTCTTACCTGATTCAGGGTCATTGGTTCATTGTTCTTATTAATCCCCAGCCAATTTCCATTCACGCCCACTACCATCCAGCCCTTTTTAGTTTTAATCTCAAAAATGGCATGTGAAGCGAGTCCAATTCTGAAGAAATCGGTCAGTTTGGTATTTGTGCTGTCTCCCGAATAAAAAAGATACATGTGTCGAAAATTGAAACCATATTCTGTGAAGATCTTTTCCATTAAGATGGCTCGATCGTAACAGGACCCCTTTTGTATGGAGTGGTATAAACTGACAGTTCCAACTTGGTTATTTTGATAGACAAATTTTGGGTCGTGCTCAACTCTTTTTATTACACTATCCTGCACCCTCGAAATAAAGGCCACCTCGCTTTCAAAACTTGCATGGATGGAGTCTTTGTTTGCCGGTATCTTCCATTCTTGCAAGAATCGGTTGATATAGGTCCGGTCTTCATCGGTTACCGTCGGGTAGCCATTGAAGGCAAAGGCGAAAAGCACCACTGCGATCAAACCGATCAGTACAAATTTTAAAAGACGCTTTTTCAAGGTGTCGGGAAAAGATTATGGCTTAACTGTGTTTTTCGGAGGCTGCAAATATACTAAAATTTGGCGGCTCACCCCCCCCCTTAATGTGTTGATTTTCAGTTAAATATTTATGGCTGGAGCGTAGAGAGTGGGATCTATATTGTTTTTCACACTAAACGCTTTCTTCCGAACCTTCTCCTTCCAACTTTGTTTAGTCATGCATGGACGCCTTTACTATCAAGGATTTGGAGAATTTGACCGGGATCAAGGCACACACGATCCGGATCTGGGAGCAGCGCTACCGATTTCTCAAGCCGCAGCGTACGCAGACCAATATCCGCTATTACACCAACGAGGAGCTGAAAACGCTCCTCAACATCTCCCTCCTTAACAAATACGGCTTCAAGATCTCGCACATCGACCGGATGACGGTCGAAGAGATCCGCGAAAAGATCAACACCCTTTCCGACGCGCAGGCTCAACAAGAGCGCGTCATAAACGACCTGGTACAGGCCATGGTCGATCTGGATCTGGAACGCATCGAAAAAGCCCTGGCCGGCTTCATCGCCACCAAAGGCATGGAGCGGACCGTCCTCCAGATCATCTTTCCCTTCCTCGAAAAGATCGGGATTCTGTGGCTCACCGGCCATATCAATCCGGCCCAGGAGCACCTGGTCACCAATCTGATCCGCCAAAAACTCATCGTAGCCATCGATACCGTGCACACCAGCATCAAGGTCGATCGCAGCATCCTATTCTTTCTGCCGGAAGGCGAGCACCACGAATTGGGTCTGTTGTTCATGCATTACCTGCTCAAGTCGCGCGGTTTACAGACCATTTACCTTGGTGCCAATGTGCCGGTTAAAGACCTGGCTTACATCGTCAACCTGAAAAACCCGGATATCGTTTATTCTCACTTGACGGCTACCACGTCCGCTTTCCAATTTGAGAAGTTCCTGAATCAGGTGAGCCAACAGATCACGGGCACACCGGTGATCCTATCAGGACTACTTACACAGCATTACAAAAAGACCCCTCCGACTGGGATCGAGTTCAAGAAGTCGTTGCAGGAAGTGATTGAGCATCTCGCGTCGGTGTAGGAAAGGTTTCCTGATCTCTTCTCATTTACTCGTCTCCCAAATTCCAACCCCTTCCCCTGAGGGGTTTTTCTGTTCTTTGTTCGAAGGCTGGCCTCAACCTCAACCCTCAACGCCCATCTTCTAAACCCCAAAGTGGTATTTCCCCTCGTTCCCCTAAGAAGTAGTTTCGCCCAAGGCGTTTTTTTATTATCCTATTGTTTCCATTAATAGAAACTATTACTTTTGTCTAATCCAATCAACGAAGGTGGACCTCGGTTTTTTCAGACGGTGTTTTTGACGGAGGCAGACTTGTTCATTGCCCGGATGAACGTTTCTGATCGGGAAAAGCTTTTTCGAAAGATCTACCAAGCCGAGCGGGTCAGGGATCCGGCTCTTTTCAAGAAGCTGAGCAACGAAATATGGGAGCTTCGTTTTCGGATGGGCAACCTTCGGTTACGGGTACTGGCTTTTTGGGATAAGCGGCAGCCTACAAAAACATTGGTTGTAGCAACCCATGCTTTTGTGAAAAAGACCGATCGGGTGCCCGAAAAGGAGATCGACAAAGCTGTCCGAATACGTAGGTTTTATTTTGAGCATACGCACAACAACTAATAATGGAAAAAAGGAAGAGCAAACCGAAGCAAAAATCAAAAAGTGTACAATCGGCAGGCCCAAGATCAAAACCGAAGCCGAAAGCCAAGCCCAAGATCGCTATGTATACCCTGGAGGACATGGTAACCAAGCATGTGGGTCCGAGGGGCACCCCCGCTCGGGAACATTATGAATTTGAATTACAGATGTCGGTGTTTGGGGCACTGATCAGATCGGTACGCCTCGAGAAAAAACTAACACAAGATGAACTTGGAGCCTTAGTAGGGGTCAAGAAAGCGCATATATCCAAAATAGAGAATGGCGCCCACCACGCCCGGGTCGATACCCTCGTCAAGATATTTAAAGCCTTGAAGGCGGATGTGCGGATACAGGTAAGGATGAAGGGAAGGGTTTTAGAAATGTTGAGAAGTTGAGAGGTTGGCGCTTTAGGTGGCAAGTTGAGTTTCTATATCATCAACCAGTAAACAACTCAACCTGAACACTCAACTCCCATCACTCAACCAGTTGCAAATCAGCATTTTGCAAACCCGAATCTATCTTGTTTAATAAAAGATTAAAAAAATTACACAAAATAGACTTTCCGAACACCCGTTCTGTTTAACTTCACTTCTCATTCATTAAACAAACGGGTATGTCAACGCTTGAATTCAACGATCTGCTCCTTACCAATGCCGACTTCCTGAAGCCCTTTGCCATCAACCTCACGCGTGATAGCGAGGCCGCGAACGACCTCTACCAAGAAACCCTCTATAAGGCACTTGCCAATCGCGAGAAGTACAATGTGGGCACCAACATCAAAGCCTGGTTGTTCACCATCATGCGGAACATCTTCATCAATAACTATCGCCGCAAAGCCAAGCAACGTACCATCTTCGACAATACCCCCAACGAATTTTTACTGAACAGCGCGGCCACCGTACCCAACCAAGCCGAGCATAATATCAATATGAAGGAGATACAGACTGCGATTCGCAATCTCCCCGAGATCTTCAAAACGCCCTTTTTGTTGTATTTTGATGGCTATAAATACAACGAGATCGCCGACATGCTCTCCGAACCCCTCGGAACCATCAAGAGCCGCATTCACTTCGCCCGCAAACTCCTGAAAGAGCAGATCGTCCGTCACTAAAACATTCCCCTTGGCCTCCTCCAAGAATCTGATCGTAATCGGCAGCGGTTTCGCCGGCTTGTCCGCCGCATCCTTTCTCGCAAAGGCCGGACATCGCGTTACCCTGCTCGAAAAAAATGCCACGCCCGGCGGTCGCGCCCGACAACTCATCGAGAACGGATACACCTTCGACATGGGTCCCAGCTTTTACTGGATGCCCGATGTATTCGACCGCTACTTCGCTCAATTCGGAAAAAAAGTATCCGACTACTACGCCTTACATCGACTCGACCCCTCGTACCGCGTGTATTGGTCCGATGGGCATACCGATCTTCCGGCCGACTATACCCAACTCCAACAAGTCTTCGAATCACTCGAGCCTGGCTCCGCCAAACAACTCGATCAATTTTTAAAAGAGGCAGCTTACAAATACGAAGTTGGCGTAAACCGACTCGTTTATAAACCCGGACGATCCCTGCTCGAGTTTATGGACTGGGAAACCATCAGTGGTGTATTCAAACTCCAGGTCTTCACCGCCATCAGCAAGCACATCGCCAAATTTTTCAAGCACCCCAAACTCCGTCAATTGATGGAGTTCCCGGTACTTTTTCTCGGCGCCCTTCCGCAAGACACGCCCGCACTCTATAGTTTGATGAACTACGCCGACATCAAAGGCGGTACCTGGTACCCCGAAGGGGGTATGTACGCCATCGTTCAGGCCATGTATGACCTGGCCGTGGAACTGGGCGTCGAATTCAAATTCAATGAGCCGGTACAGGCTATTCGAGTAATCAACCGAAAAGCCACCGAGGTGGTGACCGCTCACGCAACCTATACGGCCGATGCTGTGATCAGTGGGGCCGATTATGAACATACCGAGCAGGCATTACTCGCTCCCGAATATCGAACCTATTCAAAGCCCTACTGGAAGAAACGCGTGATGGCGCCTTCTTGCTTGATGTATTACGTGGGACTGAACAAGAAACTGAAGAACATCCAACATCACTCACTTTTCTTCGACGTTCCCTTTGCGCCGCATGGCGTAGAGATCTATAAAAAACCCGGTTGGCCCAAAGCGCCGTTGTTCTATGTAAGCGTTTCTTCACTCACCGATCCGAACGTAGCTCCGGCCGGGCACGAGAACATTGTCTTTTTGATTCCCATTGCTTCCGGTTTGGAAGGAGATACCGAGGAACTCCGGGAGCATTATTTCCAAATCATCGCCAAGCGGATGGAGCAACATTTGGGTGAGTCGATTTTGGATGCGGTGGTGTATAAGAAAATGTATTCCGTGCGTGACTTCAAGGCAGACTACAATTCTTTTCAGGGCAATGCATACGGGTTGGCCAATACCTTATTGCAGACAGCCATTCTGCGCCCGGCTTGTAAAAGCAAGAAGGTCAGCAACTTATTCTTTACCGGACAACTCACGGTTCCGGGTCCGGGCGTACCCCCCAGCTTGATCAGCGGCGAGGTGGTAGCCGGCGAAGTCATCAAATCACTCGGTTAAAATCGTTACTTTCATTAGGTGATTGAATTATTTCATACATCCAGCGAGTCCTGCAGCCGCCAATTCACCCAGCGGTACAGTACCTCGTTTTCCTCGGCGATCCGGTTGTTGCACGAAGACCTGCGCCAACCCATCTACAACATCTATGGGTTCGTTCGTCTGGCCGATGAGATCGTGGATACCTTTCATCACCTCGATAAACCCACGCTGCTGGCCAATTTCAAGGCAGAGACCTATGCCTCGATCGAGCGCGGACTCAGCCTGAATCCCATTCTCCACAGTTTTCAGCTCACCGTCAATCAATACAACATCGATCATGCCTTGATCGAAGCGTTCTTCCGCAGCATGGAATTTGATCTGAGCAAACGCAATTACGACGAAGCCGGTTACAAGGAATACATCTATGGATCGGCAGAAGTTGTGGGACTGATGTGCTTGTATGTCTTCTGTGAAGGTGACCATAGTGAGTATAAGAAACTGGAGGCACCTGCGCGTTCATTGGGAGCGGCTTTTCAGAAAGTGAATTTCCTGCGCGACATCAAGGCCGATTTCAATGGACTGTCACGCGTTTATTTCCCGGGATGTGATTTCAACAACTTCACGGATGCCGACAAGCGTCGGATTGAAGCCGATATTCAACGCGATTTCGACCATGCCTTTACGGGTATTGAGGCATTGCCGCTGAAAGCACGATTCGGTGTGTACGTAGCGTATAAATATTATTTATCGCTGTTTCGCAAGATTCGTCGTACCGAACCTAAGGCGATCTTGGACACCCGCATTCGGATTGCCAATTACCACAAAGCCCTGATCGTTTTGCGTGCCGGGGTCAAAAATCAACTCCGACTGATCTGATGGATATGGAACAAGTTATTCTGGTGGATGAACAGGATCAGGCCATTGGCGCCTGCGAGAAAATGGCCGCCCATGAGCAAGGACT
>DFST01000109.1 GCA_002378975.1 Chitinophagaceae bacterium UBA3430 | reverse complement strand
TCGTCCATCGGTCAACATGGAATACATGTTAGCGGAACCATGGCTGGGGCTGGTATCTGGGTAGATACGTTGGCTGGCTATGCGCCCAAGGCGCGGCTGATTGCTCAATATTTCAATCAGATCTTTGATTTCGCTCCGCAGTATGTTCGAGATGAGGGCATGGTGGTGACCAATAATTCTTACGGTGCCATCGTGAACGAGTGTGGATACAACGGCTTGTATGATCTCTATTCTCGTGCCTGGGATCAGCAAGCTTTCGATCTTCCGGAATTGTTGCATGTGTTTGCAGCCGGAAACAGTGGAACACTCACCTGTCCGCCGTATGCCACCGGATTTAAAACCGTGTTGGGCAGTTATCAATCGGCCAAAAATGTATTAACGGTGGGCGCCACTCAGTTCACGGGTGATATAGCCAGTTTTTCCAGTCGCGGTCCGGTAATCGATGGCCGCATCAAACCCGAGATCACCACACAGGGAGCTGCGGTGGTCTCAACAGGCAACGGCAGTTACTATACGAACAATGGCACCAGTATGGCTTGTCCGGGTGCTTCCGGCGGTGCTACCTTGTTGATACAGCGCTATCGGCAACTGAATGCCGGGACTAATCCCTCCAATGCCTTGGTCAAGAATCTACTTTGTAACGGAGCCACTGATAAAGGAAATGAAGGTCCCGATTACACCTATGGATTTGGATGGATGAATTTAGATCGTTCGTTGGATATTCTCGAGAACAATCGATATGCCTCCGGTACATTGATCCATGGCGGATTTGGGTTGAAAACATTTACGGTTTCTCCAGGTCAGGCACAATTGAAAGTGATGTTGAATTGGAATGATCCCGCTGCGCCGATGGTGGCGTATCGGACCCTAGTCAACGACTTGGATCTGGAATTGGTCACGCCCACGGGAAGTATTTTATTGCCTCGTATCCTAGATACCGTCGCCGCTCGAGTCAATCAGGTAGCGGCTATAGGAGTAGATCGCATCAACAACATCGAGCAGATCACCTTGTACAATCCTCCCGCCGGCAATTATACCATTCGCGTTCGGGGTACTTCGGTAAATACGCTCACGCAAGCTTATTTCATCAGTTGGGAGGTATTGGCCCCTTCGGCGAAACTGACTTTTCCACTCGGCGGTGAATCTTTCCGACCTGGACAATCGATCAACATTCAGTGGGATACCTATCCGGGAGCTGGCACGTACAACCTGGAGGCTTCTACGGACAATGGTTCAACGTGGACGCCCATCGTGTCGGGCTTAACGGCCTCCACGGTTCAATACAGTTGGATCACACCGAACCTGCCCTCCGATCAAGTGCGGGTGCGTTTAATTAATACGATGACCAACGCGGTCAGTACCTCGCAATCATTTTTATTGATTGGCTTGCCGGTGGTTTCGCTGGCCAGTGTACAATGCGAGACCTATATCTCCATGGATTGGACAGCAGTTGCCGGTGCAACAGACTATGAGGTCATGCGTCTGGTGGGTACAGAGATGCAATCCGTTGCCATTGTTCCATCCACTACGACGAATTATGTTTTCAGTGGGTTGTCGCGTGATACGATTTACTGGGTGGGTATTCGACCTCGTTTGAATGGCAAAGCAGGCCGAAGATCTGTTTCATTATCCCGCCAACCAAGTACTGGAACCTGCGCCGGATTGATTTCGGATAATGATTTTCGAATGGAGGCATTGGTGAGCCCGGCTAGTTCGGGTCGACTGAATACCTCGGTGTCGCTTCCGGCTAATCAAACCATTGGTATCCGCATCAAGAATTTAGATGATGTATCGTATACGGGTCTGGTCACAGTCAGTTATCAGATTAACGCGGGCGCGGTAATCACTGAGAACATTACGCTAACGGATCTTGCGGCTGGAGCCAGCTACACACACAACTTTTCAACGACCGCTGATTTGTCGGCAGCCGGTTTGTATACGATAAAACTAATGGTGGATGGGCCATCCGATCTCATTGAAGCCAATAATTCCTTGACGCGTGTGATTCGACAGTTGAGCAATGCACCGTTGGTGTTGAGTCCGGCTTGGCTGGATAATTTCGATCAATTGCCCAAGCAAACCTGGGTTCAAAATCAAATGGGATTGGATGAATCCGATCGGTATGATTTTTCGTTTGTCAATTCCTTGGGTCGGCTGCGCAGCTTCATCAATAATGGGATGTCGTATTCCGGTGATCGGGCCTTGACCCTGGATGTGAGCTACACACTGGGCGGAGGAAATACGAATTATTTGATTGGCACGTATAATTTATCCAATTATAGTTTATCGGATGAGGTTCGATTGGATTTTCGATATAAGCAACATGGGCAAGTGTCGAATGCCAACAACCGAGTATGGATACGAGGCAACGATGCTGCTCCGTGGATCCAGGCCTATGATCTTTTTTCAAACCAAGAGGCTTTAGGTGTTTATAAATCTGCCCATGCATTGGAGTTATCGGATCTGCTCGCGGCCAATGGGCAGTCATTCAGTAGCAGTTTCCAAATCCGCTGGGGTCAGTGGGGTCAATACCAGGCGGCCGATAATTGGAGTGGAGCGGGCTATTCATTGGACGATGTGAAGCTGTATACAGTCGGGGATGAAATTCAATTAACTCGTATTGATGAGCCCGCGGTTCAGTCCTGCGTAGCCGGATCGTCGACATCCGTGAAAGTGACCGTTCGGAATAGTGTGGGTTCAACGCGGACCAACATTCCGGTTCGTATGCAATTGAATGGCGGGGCAGTGGTAACCGAGTCAATCGCCTCGTTGGCGGGAAATACATCGGTCCAATACACATTCACGCAATCACTGAGTTTGTCTTCGACTGGTTCGAATGTGTTGAAAGTGTGGGTAGACCTGCCTACCGATTCTTATCGGGAAAACGACACGTTGATTCAAGCGATCCGGGTATTGCCTGTCGTCAGCAACTTTCCGTACCTGCAGGATTTTGAGTCGGGTGCATCGGATTGGTTCCCCGGCGGTGTAAATGCCAGTTGGGATTTGGGTGCCCCAAATTCATATCGAATCAACGGAACGGGTAGCGGAGCAAGGTCTTGGAAGACTCGTTTAGCCGGATCGTACAACGATAATGAGTTTTCCTATTTGTATTCGCCTTGCTTCAATGTAAGCGGCTTGACTACACCGATGCTGAGTTTTACGGTTGCGCTGGATTTGGAGGATTGTGGTACCGGTGGGCTTTGTGATGGGGCTTATATGGAATATACCACCGACGGAATCACCTGGTTGCGGCTGGGTGCATTTGGCCAGGGAGTGAATTGGTACAACCGAAATTATGCCGGTGGCAATCCAGTTTGGAGTACGCAGTCCTACACACGCTGGCATGTCGCTACCATTCCGTTGCCCACAGGGCTTAATGCCATGCGGCTTAGGTTTGTGATGCGCTCCGACGGCTCGGTGAACCGCGATGGCGTTGCGGTGGATGACATCCACATATACGAGAATGGTTTGCCCATCTATACAGGACCAACTTTGACGACGCCGATTTCCGTGTCGGTGGCAGCCTCTCCGAGTTGGCAGCCCGTCGTGGCAAGCAATCAATTGGTGGCAGCCTTGCAGGCTACTGCGCCATCTGCTGGCAACGTGGATGTGCAGGCTTTTCTTCACAGTGGGTCTGATCGCAATACCAACGGTCAATATTATTTAGACCGAAATTGGGTCTTGAAAGGGAATAACCAACTGGCAGATACGGCGCGTGTGCGCTTGTATTTTTTGGATCGGGAAACCGATTCCTTGGTGTTCGCTACGGGTTGTGCATCTTGTGTCAAGGTAGGGTCGGTGGCTGAGCTGGGGTTGACCAGTTACCGCGATACGCTCTCCACCTCTCAAAATTTATCATTGGCCGATAACGGCATGGGGAGCTGGAATTATCGGAGTCGAAATCAAGTTAGACGCGTGCCCTATCAAAATGGGTATTACCTAGAGTTCCCGACAAAAGCCTGGGAGGAGTATTGGGTAAATAGTGGATGGCGAACCGGCTTGAATGGGTTGCCGGTCGAAATTCGATCCTTCAACGTGGATCGAATCGGTTCGACGGGTGCGCAGCTGCAATGGAGTACGGCCTATGAATATGACGTCGTTGCCCACGAAATTCAGGTTGCCAAAGGCAATGCAGCTTGGCAACAACAGCAATTTGAGACGATCGCTACGGTTACCTCGGGAGGAAACTCTGCAGGGCAACAGTTCTACACCTATTCGGATAATAGTGCGTCAAAATGGGATGTCTGGTTTTATCGAGTGAAGATCGTGCATCGGGATGGATGGTATGTATATTCCACAGCTATTCCGATTGTTTATGATGCGCAGCCCATCGTGAAATTTTATCCCAATCCGTCCAATGGATTATTTAAGGGCGTGTTCCAAGCAAATGCAGGCGAGGTGTTGCGGCTGAAGATATTTGATGCAGCCGGCCGACTGATCCAACAACAAACGCAAACTGCCACCGGATTTTTGGATGGTTGTTTATTGGATCTATCCGGTTCTGTCATCGCCTCCGGGGTCTATGCCATCCAAGTCGAATTGCGGGGTGTTCGTTCGGTGGTTCGAGTGGTGAAGCAATCGAATTGAGTCCGAGTGGGCACAAAAAAAAGATCGACCCTAGGGTCGATCTTTTTTTATTTGTTGGCAAGGAATTACCAGCCTTGTTTGGCAAATCCTTCTTTGATGGCAGCCAATGCTTTGGCTTCGCCGAGGAGGGTAGTCAGTTTGTTTCCTTTTCCGTCATTGCCCTGAGCCATGTAGGCACCTTTGGCAGTTTTAGTGACGACGGCATCTTTCATTTCGACACCTTTTTCTTTGGTCTTCACGTTGTACGCGGTGATGGGTCCGTTCGACATGTGTTTCTATTTTAATCGTTAGGAAAGGGCAAACATACGAAAATTCTCCCCGCCTTCTGCAAATTTTTAAGATCAGCCATTGCATTGATTTTCCTCTTTGTTTTTTTCCCATTTATTGGCGAGTAAAATCTCCTTGAATTCAGTGGGTTATCACTAGGATTTGACAAGGGTATCCCAACACCTTTACCACTCATTTAATTCACAAAAAATATTCATCATGAAATTTTTGACTATGCTTTGTTTGTTGTTGCTCACGCTGCCGGAGCTTGCTGCCCAATCGTTGGCAGATCGACAGGACCGCTTCAATGCTTGTTTGTCGGGGCATGCTGATTTGCAAAACCGCATTCATGCTGAGCGGTTCCAAGCCCAGGAGCAGTTGGTTGGCATTCGCGAGTCGGTACAGCAGTTGATCCATGCCCATGAAGTACGGATTGCTGGGTCGATGCTGGAAGTCAACAATCTTCGATCGGCCGTGGAATTATCCATGCAGTTGCGTGATCTGGATGCGGAGTGCGACAGCATCTATGCGCAATTGCGGGAGAGAATTTTGGCAGAGTCGTGGACGGAGGGGCTTTGCGCCGAGGACCTTACATTCAATGCTTATCAAGAGTTGTTTGACAATTACTTGGAGGAACTAATCCGCTTCGACGATCATTATGCCTCCACGTACTTTGCCAGTTATTTGGGATTTCGATCCATGTTATTGATCCAAGCTAAGGTGGAGGAAGAGTGGTTGGAGCGGCAAGGATTGGTGTGGAAGGATCCGCATCCGTTTGATGAATTGCCCGTTCAAGAAGAGATGTACTGGTCGGTTCTTGATCCCAATTGGGCGATTTCGTTTCGCGAGCCTGAGGAGTCACTCAGGAAGATCCAAAATATTTATTCGGAGGGTGGGGCTACAGAAAAAACAAAATTCAAGGACATCGTTTTATTTATTCTTAATAACTGGGACAACATCAAGGAGATTTTGGCTTGGCTGGAGGAAGGTGTTTTTTACGATTGCAGCCCGACAGTCACCGCCCGCATCAAAAGTGACACGCGTGATGTCAATGTGATGCAACAGCTGAGTCCCGATGTGGAGCGTCGTATTTATTATCAAGTGGGTCAGCGCGGAGTGCGTGCAGATTTCAGATCCACGCGTACCCGGATCTGGGGGAAGGCGCATTTATACAAGCGCAAGCGGAATCGATTTGTCAAGGATAAGACGCAGGTGGTGGGCATTGCCTATTGTACGCAGCAATGGAATGTGTGCGATGATCAACCTTGGCCGGCGAATGGGCAACCGTTTCAATTTGCCGGTGTACACCGTCGCGGTAAGGCTAAATTTTCGGAGCGACATCCCTATGCGCTGGCCATTCAGCGTCTGAATACGGAATTCATCAATTTCCCTTTATTCTACAATCGAGCCCTGGTTGACCAAGTCTACCTGTTGGGCAATGGAGGGTGTTTCTGATGCCAAGAATCAAATTGTTCACCTGTTGCATGGGCCTACTTTTCACGGTGCATGTAAACGCACAAGTACGATGGATGTTGGGTGGGGGAATCTGTTCCCCACCCAGTTCAGAGGTTGCTGCCGGACAATATGGCCTACAAACTATGTCCGATCGAACTTGGCAGGTGGGCATTGCCTTCCCGAGCAAAAAAGAAACGGGTCTTGCTTGGGGTGTAATGGGTTCGGTGGTGCTTCGATCTCCTTTTTATGAGTTGGATCGTGCTTTGCCTTATTATCCGTGGAAACCTCATTTGTCCACCTATCGGTTGGAATCGATTCAACTCTTTCCCTACTTTTCGTTTTCACGTCCCTTGATCAAGCGAACTGCATCGCTCGAATGGGAATTTCGTGTAGGGCCGGTATTTCAGTTTCACGAAGGCAGTGCGATTTCGACTACAACAGCTTATAAGAGGACGGACCGCAGTTCATTTATTTTATATCGTCTTGGCTTGGATCGAAATCCGATGGCAATTCCTTTTCTACGTGCTCAGGTGGGGCTGAGCTATTCCTTTCAACTGGGAGATCGATTGCGCGTAGGTGTTCAACCCTATGGGCAATGGCAATGGGGCGATCGAAGTCGTATTTGGTATCAGTCAACGCCACAGGATCCGATCCATGCATCCAGTGGACACATTAAAAACAGGGCATGGTCTTTTGGCTTCCAATGTCGATTCGAACGAAGATCTTGACCCTGGTTTTTTTCCAGTTGGCATCGACATTCGGTTGGACACAGCGCGATCAAAGATCGATTCATGGAATTGCGGACAGTGTCGGCCGACGGATCTCGGAACCGCCAGATTGGTTAAGTGCCGGAATGATGGAGCTGGGGCAAGGGGGACAACTTCAAGCATCAGCCCGTGTGGTCCGGTTGGCGATCGGTGAACCGGGTAAATGGCAGCTTCCACTCTCTGTCTACAGCGGCGTGACGCAGACGGGTTCTGCTTCGCTGAATTCAGTTGGTAGCGGCAATCGGTTCAATGAATCCATCACCTGGCAATTGTATTCGCCTTGGAGTGGGGTATTGAATTTTGGGTTTGAGGGGCAGCGTTTGTGGTCGCGTTGGGGAACGCAGTCTGCACTCCGATTTGTTTTTCAATTTGGAGAGCGGATGCTTACTGGATATCGAGTTGGACCCGCCAGCGATCCGTTCACGGGCAAGCAACAGTCGTTGTGGAATCATTATGCGGTAGCGGGATGGGTATTGCAGACCGGTGCATGGGAACGAGCGAATCCGAAGAATATAGGAAGGGGATGGGTCATGACTCGCTTACATCTAAGCTATTCTGATCCAGCGCAATTGCAAGGGTTCTTCCCGATCGCGAAGTTGCGGGGTTTGTATGGGGGTGCTTCGCTGGGAGTGGGTATTGACGTTAGCCGCGTGGTGCAAATCCGTTGTGCGATCTATTGGCCGCTCCGGGGGCCGGAATGGGCGACCACTCGAAATCTGACGCAATTCAGTTTTCAGTACAATTGGAAGCCCTGAGGCGGTATTCGTTGGGCAAAATGAATCCTCGCCTTAGATATCAAGTTTTGCGTACTTGGCATGCGATTCGATGAAGGAACGGCGGGGAGCCACTTCATCGCCCATCAGCATGCTAAAGATTCGATCGGCTTCGGCAGCGCTCTCGATGGTTACTTGCTTGAGTGTTCGAGTGGCTGGGTTCATGGTAGTATCCCACAACTGATCGGCATTCATTTCTCCCAGACCCTTGTAGCGTTGAATGTTAACCGAGTCCTCTTTGCCTGCTCCCAGTCGCTCTACGTGGGCTTTGCGTTGTTCTTCATTATACGCATAAGCCTGATCTTTTCCTTTCTTGACGAGGTACAGCGGCGGTTGTGCGATGTATACATATCCTTGTTCAACCATCGCTTTCATATAGCGGTAGATGAAGGTCAGGATCAAGGTGGCGATGTGAGACCCGTCGACGTCGGCATCCGTCATGATGATCAACTTGTGATAGCGCAGTTTGCTCAAGTCGAGTGCTTTGGGATCTTCGGGCGTTCCAATCTTTACACCGAGTGCGGTGAACATGTTGCGGATCTCTTCATTGTCGTAGATCTTATGCTCCATGGCTTTTTCGACGTTCAGGATCTTACCGCGCAAGGGAAGAATGGCCTGAAAACTGCGGTCACGTCCTTGTTTGGCTGTACCGCCCGCGGAGTCTCCCTCGACAAGGAAGAGTTCGCATTTGTCGGCATCGCGTTCGGAGCAGTCGGCGAGCTTGCCGGGCAGTCCGCCTCCGGACAGCACCGATTTACGTTGCACCAGTTCGCGTGCTTTGCGGGCAGCAGCGCGGGCCTGTGCCGCCAAGATCACTTTTGAAACGATGTTCTTGGCTTCGCGTGGGTTTTCTTCCAAATAGGCTTCCAGTACTTTGGCGACCGTGCTGTCTACCACGCCCATGACCTCGTTGTTGCCAAGTTTGGTTTTTGTCTGTCCTTCGAATTGCGGTTCCGGAACCTTAACGGAGATGATCGCACTCAATCCTTCGCGGAAGTCATCGCCTTCGATCTCCACTTTCGCTTTCTCAAATAGTCCGTTCTTGTCGCCATAACTCTTAAATACGCGCGTAAGCGCTCGGCGGAATCCGGAAACGTGCGTACCGCCTTCGATGGTATTGATGTTATTGACGTAAGAATAGATGTGTTCGCTGTAACTGTCGTTGTAGTTCAGTGCTACTTCAACGGCTACGTTGGTGGCTTCGTCGCGTCCTTCAACGGCAATGATCTGAGGGATCAGAGCGGATCGTCCGGCACTGTTGTCAAGCATGGCAACGAACTCGACGATTCCGCCTTCGCTGTAAAAGGTGTTGGTGTACGGGTTTCCCTGCTCATCCAATTCACGCAGATCGTTGAGTAGAATGCGAATCCCTCGGTTCAAATAGGCCAGTTCCCGCAAGCGCCCTTCCAAAATGTCTTTGGTGTAGGTGGTGACATTGAAAATGCTGGAATCGGGCCAGAAATGGACACGGGTTCCGGTGGTGTCGCTGGTGCCAATCTCACGTACCGCATATTCGGGTACGCCAATCTTGTAAGCTTGTTCAAACACCTTTCCCTCTCGACGAACAGTCACGTGCAAGCGGGTGCTGAGGGCATTCACACAACTCACACCCACGCCGTGCAAACCGCCCGACACCTTATAGGAGTCTTTATCGAACTTACCGCCCGCATGCAGCACGGTCATAACCACTTCCAAGGCCGAACGCTTCTCTTTGGTATGCATGGCCGTAGGAATACCGCGACCGTCGTCTTCTACGGAAATAGAATTGTCGGTATGGATATTGACCGTGATTTTCTTGCAGTAACCAGCCAGTGCTTCATCAATCGAGTTGTCAACTACTTCATAGACCAAGTGGTGAAGCCCTTTTACGCCTACGTCACCGATGTACATCGCAGGCCGTTTGCGGACCGCTTCCAGTCCTTCCAGGACCTGGATACTATCTGCACCGTATTGAGGGTTGTTGGGCGGGGTAATTTCAGGGTTCATGGCAACAGTAGAAAAAAGTGCATTTTCCGAGGGAAAATGAGGGTTAAAAATCAATAGGCGAATCTACGAAAATGGGGACTGGAAAGGGCTGAAAATGGGGTGTATTTTTACCCAATTTTGAGGGGGGTGTGGACAAAAAAAGACCCCCGAAAAAGGAGGTCAAAAATTAGCCAGATTTCAGCTCGGTGCATCAATCGGGCCGCTTGACGATCTGGGCCACCAGGATGCCTTCTGCACAGACCTTACCCCCACAGTAAACCGTTCCCTTCATTTCGCAAATACCGCGACGGATCGGGGCCACCAGTTCCATTTTGAGCAGCAGCGTATCGCCTGGACGAACCATCTGCTTGAATTTGCATTGGTCGATCTTCAGGAAATACGTGTCGTACTGCCCCTCGCCGCTCAGGTTAATGGCCAGAATACCGCCGCATTGGGCCAGGGCTTCGATTTGAAGCACACCCGGCATGACGGGATTACCTGGAAAGTGCCCTTGGAAAAACCACTCATTGAAGGTGACATTCTTGACGCCCACAATGTGTGTATCGCTGAGTTCAATGACCTTGTCGACCAGGGCAAACGGAAAGCGGTGCGGGAGCTTGCGTTCGATGTATTGTTGATCGTACACCGGCGGCTGAGAAGGATCGTAGGTCGGTACGTCGCGCGTGTGCTTGTTCTTTTTGATGTACTGCTTGATCTTTTTGGCGAACTCTACGTTGCTGCTGTGGCCGGGACGGTTGGCAATGATCCGAGCTTTGATCGGATAGCCGATCAGGGCCAGGTCACCCACTACATCCAGCAGTTTGTGACGGGCGGGTTCATTGGGAAAGCGCAGCTCTAAGTTATTGAGATAGCCTTCGCTTTTTACTTCAACCGATTCTTTGTTGAATACTTTTTTCAGTCGGTCTAGCTGCGATTTTTCAACGGGCTTATCGACGATCACGATCGCATTGCCCACGTCCCCTCCTTTGATCAGATTGTTTTCCAGGAGCATTTCCAATTCATGAAGAAAGCAGAATGTTCGACAAGGAGCGATCTCTTTTTTGAACTCACGAATGTTTTTAAGCCCCGCATGCTGCGTGCCCAATACGGGTGAATTGAAATCGATCAATGTGGTGACTTGATACTCGGTAGCGGGCATGGCCACCATCTCAACACGCTTCTCTTCATCGTAGTGAAAGATGTTTTCATCAATGCTGTACCAAATTTTGGTGGCATCCTGCTCTTCGATACCGGCCTGCTCGATCAACTCGATGAAGGGTTGGGAACTACCATCCATAATGGGCATTTCTGGTCCGTTGATCTGCAGCAAGCAGTTATCAATGCCCATGCCGACTAAGGCAGCCAACACATGCTCTACCGTGCAGACCTTACCGCCATTGGCTTCGAGCGTGGTACCCCGGCTCACGTCGGTGACCAAGTCGCAATCCGCTTTGATGATGGGTTGGCCGTCGAGATCGGTGCGCTGAAATTGGATCCCGTAACCGGGGTTGGCAGGATTCAATGTGAGTTCGGCCAGAACGCCCGTATGCAGGCCGGTTCCTTGAATCGAAACCGATTGTTGAAGGGTATGCTGTTTGTCCGGGTTGAAACGAGAGGCCATGCGCAGTTTTTTGGATGGCCAAAGATAACAAAATCAGTGGGGTCAGTCCGGTTTGGATGCCAACAGTTGTTCCAGCAAACGAATTCGTCTTTCCATTTCGGGCAATTGACGAACCAGCGCCAGTTGACGGAAGGAAGTAGCATAATCGGTGGCGGGAGTGCCATTGAGCACTTTCCCATCGGGTACGTCCTTCGATACGCCACTCTGCGCACCGATCTTGACGTTGTTTCCAATGCGGATGTGTCCGGCGATGCCAACCTGCCCGCCGATCATTACCTGTTCACCGATGCGGGTACTGCCACTCACACCGGTTCCGGCAGCGATTACGGTATGCGCCCCGATTTCCACGTTGTGTCCGATCTGAATGAGGTTGTCCAATTTTACACCCCGATGCACGATCGTAGAGCCGATGGTGGCTCGATCGATGGTTGTATTCGCTCCGATCTCTACCCCATTTTCAATGATAACGTTCCCGAGTTGCGGAACTTTTGAATATTCTCCGTCAGTTTTGGGCGCAAATCCAAAGCCGTCGCTGCCTATGACCGATCCGGCGTGGATCACCACGTCATCTCCGATCACACAATCGGCATATACTTTCACGCCGGGATGCAGCACGCAATTTTTTCCTACGCGTACGCGGTCGCCTAAGTAGACCTGCGGATGGATCTGCGTATGATCACCCACTGTAACTTTTTCACCCAGGTAGGCAAAAGCGCCGATGAACACATCGGTTCCGTGCGTGGCCGTAGAAGCGATGTATACGGGGGTCTGCATCCCCTTGAGTGATTTTTTTTGTTGTGCTTCGTACAAGCTCAACAGCTGCGCAAAGGCCGCATAGGCATCGGGTACGCGGATCAACGTGGGCGACACCGGTTGCTTTAAGACGAGGCTTTGATTCACGATGAGGATCGAGGCCTGTGAGCTGTAGAGATATTCTTCGTATTTCGGATTGGCGAGGAAGCTGAGCTCTCCGGGTTTTGCTGATTCGATTTTGCCGAATCCGCTGACGGAAATTTCCGGCCGACCTTCAACGTGGCCGCCAAGTAATTGGGCGAGGGCAGAGGCCGTGAATTGCATAATGGTATGGGGGAAATGGGATCACGCTCCCGGATAACAAATGTAATGTTTTTTGACCCGGCCACTCAGTCCCTGTTGGATCAGGGCATGGTCCACTTCCGAAATGTCTCGAACCATGCCGTCTTTGAATAAAATGCGAATGCGCTCATCGCCCGGATTGTACAAGGTATTGCTCGCCTCCCCGGTGAAGGCCAAGTAGGCAGCTTCGTCGGCAGAAACCCCATAACGTTCCCGGACCTCGACCTGTTTTTCCTTGAGCTGGGCAGCATCTACGGGATTCGCTTGCAAACGGATCTTGAGCAAACGGCGCTCAATGACCCGGCCGCAGAGTTCCGACAAAACAAGATCAGTATGTTGTGCCCAATTTTTGATGGTGCTCATTACATCGTGATCATCAAGTCTGCAGAAACGAGCAAGATCCTGTTTGGGATCAAAGGCCTGATCGGGTCGTTGCAAAAAATAATCGAGCTCAGCGGTGGTGGCACGGAGTTCGACTCCGGCTTTAATCAATTCTTTCGCGCGTCGAATGATCCGAACCATGGTCATCTCGGCACTCACGACGGTTTTATGCAAATAAACCTGCCAGTACATGAGTCGTCGGCTGAGCAGAAATTTTTCGATGCTGTAGATCGCTTTTTCCTCGACCATCAGTACGCCGTCTTGTACGGTCAGCATTTTCAGGATCCGGTCGTAACCAATGACCCCTTCGGCCACACCCGTAAAGAAACTGTCGCGGTTCAAATAATCCATCCGGTCCACATCCAATTGGCCCGAGACCAACTGATGCAGGAATCGTTTGGGGTGTTTGTGGGTGAAGATTTCGATGGCGGTCTGCAACGCGCCGTTGAACTGCTTGTTCATCTCCTCCATGATCAGCAAGGAGATCGACTCGTGATGGGCCCCGGTGATCAGTTCGCTTTCGAGTGCATGGGAAAAAGGACCATGACCAACGTCATGCAACAGGATGGCAATCCGGGCACCTTGTTCCTCCTCCGCACTGATGGCAACGCCTTTGCGTTTCAACTCCTTCAACGCCTCGGTCATGAGGTGATAAGCACCCAACGAGTGATGCAGCCGGGAATGAACCGCACCCGGATAGACCAGATGGGCGAAGGCCATTTGGTGGATGTGCCGCAGGCGTTGGTAATACGGATGACAGATGATCTGCCAGATCAGAGGGTCATCGATGGTGATGAACCCATAAACGGGGTCGTTGATGATCTTTCGGATCGAAGACATGGTGAAGAAAGGGTTAAAGCGTCGTTCGTACGATGCAAAACTACGGGCTGCCGATGGAAATCGGTAGATTTGATCACGCTAAATGGCGCCTATATAAAATATGGCAATCGCTAATTTGATCTGGGTCGATGACGAGATGGAGAGTCTGCACTCGCAGATTCTTTTCCTGGAAAGCAAAGGATATTCGGTTCGTGCTTTTTCCAACGGATTCGATGCCATCGATCACATCCGGGTAAACGCGGTTGATGTGGTATTGATGGACGAGAGCATGCCCGGTATTACCGGGCTGGAAACGCTGGCAAAGATCAAGGAATACGATCCGGCTATCCCGATAGTCTTAATTACCAAGAATGAAACCGAGAATTTGATGGATGAGGCCATCGGTTCCCAAATCGCCGATTACCTCATCAAGCCGGTTAACCCAAATCAAGTGTTGCTCAGTCTGAAAAAGATCATTGACAACAAGCGATTGGTAGCGGAGAAGACCACTTCAGCCTATCAACAACAGTTTCGTCATCTGTTCACCGCCTTGAATAGTGACCCCAACCACCAGGAATGGATGGATATTTACAAACGCTTGGTGTATTGGGAGCTGGAGATGCAGAAATCAGACAGCCCCGAAATGCAAGAGGTGCTGCAAAATCAAAAGCAAGAAGCCAATACGGAATTCTTTAAGTTCATTAGTCGGTCCTATGCAGGCTGGATGTCGACCCCCGATGCGGATGGCCCTGTGCTCAGTCATCAATTGATTCGGCGCAAGGTGCTTCCTCAGCTCGAAAAAGGTCGCCCTTTGTTTTTCATACTGATCGACAATCTTCGTTTTGACCAATGGCGTTCCATTCAGCCGATCCTATCGGAAAGTTTTCGGATGGTCACGGAAGATAGTTTTTACAGCATCCTGCCAACGGCTACTCAATATGCCCGCAATGCGATCTTCTCCGGATTGCGTCCCATCGATATTGCAGCGCAGTACCCCCAGCTTTGGAAAAACGACGAGGAAGAAGGGGGCAAGAATATGGAGGAGGAGCAATACCTGCGGGATCAATTGAAGCGTTTGGGTAAAGGAGACCTGAAAGTGTCGTATACCAAGGTGGTTAACAATCAAGCGGGGTTGGACCTGATGAATCAGATGCACAACTTACTCGACAATGATCTCAATGTGATCGTATACAATTTCGTTGACATGCTCAGTCATGCCCGAACGGAAATGGAGGTGCTGAAAGAGTTGGCGGGCGATGAGATGAGTTACCGAAGCATTACTACATCTTGGTTCGAGCATTCGCCCTTGCACCAAGCCCTGAAGAAGATCGCCGACAAATCCATTCGGATCGTGTTGGCCACCGATCATGGGAGCATTCGGGTGAAAACGCCTTGTCGGGTATTGGGCGATCGACAGTCCAGCACCAATATCCGATACAAGCACGGTCGGAATTTACAATACGAGCCCCGCGATGTATTGGCTTTCCGCGATCCTCGGCAGGCCGGATTGCCGGTTCCGACCATCAATTCTTCGTACATATTTGCGCGGGAAGATCGATACCTCTGCTACCCGAACAACTACAATCATTTTGCCCAGTATTACCGAAATACTTTTCAACATGGCGGGGTGAGTTTGGAGGAGATGATCGTGCCGGTGATTGTTTTAGAGAGCCGGGATTGATGTGGAAAACCGTTTTCGTTAAACCGGTTAAGTCGTTTTATTTTAGCAAAACGAACGCATATGAAATACACACAAACTACGCTAGATAAATTGCATGCAATCCCGGAGCATGCTGGTTACATCCTACGTTACGAGCGGGGTAATTTTCAAAGTGGGTACTGCATTCTGGAATCCAAGAAAGTAATCGTTCTGAATAAATTTCTCCAAACAGAAGGACGGATCAATACCTTGCTGGAACTGATTCCTCAGTTGGAGATTCAGCCCTTGCATCTGCCCGAAGATCTTCGTAAATTGTACGAAGATGTTCGCGCTCAACAAGTGGACAGCGCGGCCGCCTGATCGTAGACGTGGTTGCTCCATCATTCAACATAACATTTCTAGGTACCGGCACCAGCAGTGGTGTGCCGATGATCGGTTGTCGCTGTTCGGTTTGTACATCCGCCGACCCGCGCGACCAACGATTGCGTTCCAGCATTCACATTCACTCCGCAAGTACCTCGCTCGTGGTGGATGCCGGTCCTGACTTTCGTACGCAGATGCTTCGCGCATCGGTGAATCAGTTGGATGCGGTCTTGCTCACCCACGCGCACAAAGATCACATCGCCGGCCTCGATGACGTCCGTGCTTACAATCACTTTCAGCAAAAACCAATGTCGCTGTTTGCCGATCCGCGTACCGAAGAAGCGGTGCGGCGCGATTATTATTATGCCTTCTCCGATACCAAGTACCCAGGGACCCCGGAAATCGATCTGTTCTCCATCGGAGAAGAGCCGTTTGTGGTCGGTGATATTCCGGTTACGCCCATTCGGGTGATGCATCTCAAAATGCCGGTGCTGGGGTTTCGGTTCGGTGATTTTACCTACATCACCGACGCCAATTACATCGAGGCCGCTGAACTGGATAAGATCCGCGGCAGTCGGGTCCTGGTATTGAATGCCCTTCGAAAAGAAAAACACCTTTCTCATTTTACACTCGCCGAAGCCATTGAGTTGGGCCAAGGCCTGGAGGTGCCGGAGGTTTATTTCACCCACATCTCCCATCAGCTCGGACTGCACGCAGACATCGAGGCAGAACTTCCTTCCGGTTTCCACCTGGCCTTCGATGGACTTCAGATCTCAATCTGACTAACACTTGTTCGCGTTTAGTTATTATTCCCGACATTTGGTGTATGCAATTTCAGCAAACCGAATTGACGCGACAGGTGGCGCAGATCGCACATGATTTTGCCGAGCAAGCGATCCGACCTCATGTTATGGAATGGGATGAATCTCAGTTTTTCCCCCGCGACGTCTTTCATCGGTTGGGCGAATTGGGATTGATGGGTGTGTTGGTGCCCGAAGAATATGGAGGAGCCGGGATGGGTTATGCCGAATACAAGGCTGCCATCATTGAGGTGGCCAAGGTTTGCGGATCGGTAGGACTTAGCCTGGCAGCGCATAATTCCCTTTGTACCGGGCACATTCTTGCGTTCGGCAATGAAACACAAAAAAAACAATGGTTGCCTCGGTTGGCTGCGGGCCAAGCGATTGGCGCCTGGGGACTTACAGAAGCCAACACCGGTAGTGATGCGAGCAACATGCAATGCACAGCCGTTCGTGACGGAAATGATTGGATCTTGAACGGCGCCAAGAACTGGATCACGCATGGCATCAGTGGAGACATCGCGGTGGTGATCACGCGAACCGGTGAGCCCCGGGCCAAGAACAACGCAACGGCTTTTGTCGTGGAGCGTGGAACGCCGGGATTTCAAGCCGGCAAAAAGGAAAATAAATTGGGCATGCGGGCCAGCGAAACCGCTGAAATGATTTTCGATCAATGTCGAATTCCAGATGCGAATCGACTGGGTGAAGTGGGTGATGGATTTCACCAATCCATGAAGATTCTGGATGGCGGACGTATTTCGATCGCGGCCCTTTCCATCGGCATCGCCAAAGGCGCCTATGAGGCGGCCTTAACGTATGCACAGCAGCGCGAGCAATTTGGAAAGCCCATTGCTCAGTTTCAAGCGATTGCTTTTAAATTGGCCGATATGGCCACGGAGATCGAAGCGGCTGATTTATTGACTGACCAAGCGGCTGCACGCAAACAAGCGCACCTGTCTGTTACGAAAGAAGCCGCCATGGCCAAATACTATGCCAGTGAAGTTTGTGTCAAGGTAGCCAATGAGGCGGTTCAGATCTTTGGCGGATATGGATACACCAAGGATTTTCCCGTGGAGAAGTTTTACCGGGATGCCAAGTTGTGCACCATTGGGGAAGGCACGTCGGAGATCCAGAAATTGGTGATCGCCCGATCGATCCAGCGTTGATCACTGCAGTTCTTGCAAGTCGACTAGTTTCTTATAATAACCATTTTGCTTGATCAAGCTTTCGTGATTTCCTCGTTCCACAATGCGCCCTTCTTGCATCACCAGGATCTCATCGGCGTGTCGAATGGTGGATAACCGATGCGCAATGACCAGGCTAGTCCGGTCTTTCATTACATTGTTGATCGCCTCCTGAACCAGTCGTTCGCTTTCTGTGTCGAGGGAAGAGGTGGCCTCATCCAGAATTAAGATAGACGGGTTTTTTAATAAAGCACGCGCAATGGTGAGTCGTTGACGCTCGCCACCGCTGAGTTTGCCGCCACGGTCGCCCACATTGGTTTGAAATCCATTTGATTTTTGTCGGATGAATCCATCGGCATTGGCCAATCGGGCTGCTGATTCGATGCGTGCCATTGGGGCATCGGGTTCACCCAGTGCAATGTTGCTGGCAATGGTGTCGTTGAAGAGAATGGGTTCTTGAGTGACCAGACTCATCTGTTTACGCACAGAATAAAGGGCGTAGTCGCGAATGTCGATGCCGTCGATCAGGACTTGTCCGTCGCTCACATCGTGAAAGCGGGCGAGCAAATCGGCCAGTGTTGATTTGCCTGAGCCCGAAGATCCAACCAGCGCAATGGTTTTTCCTTTTGTGAGTGTGAAGTTGATGTCGTCTAGTACAAGTTTATCGCCGTAGGCAAATCGAACGTTTCGAAATTCGATGCTTTCTTTGAATGACTCGAATGGGGTGCCGTTTGGATTTTCATCAATGGTTTGCGGAGTATTCAATAGCTCTTCAATGCGGGCGATGGCTGCTGATCCTTTTCGCATGTTGCTGAAGGAAGTGGAGAGGGCTTTGACCGGATTGATGATGTTATAAAAAAGTGCGAGATAGGCCAGGAACGTGGAGGGGGCTAGAGAAATTTCTTGATTTAGAACGCTTTGTCCGCCGAACCAAAGAATACCGACAAACACACCTACACCGAGTATTTCCGATACGGGCGAGGCCAGGTCGCGACGTCGGCTAATGCGGTTTCGAGCATCGAGTAATTCGTGGTTGGCTTTGTCGAATCGGGCACGTACCAATTCTTGCGCGTTGAATGATTTGATGATGCGAAGTCCGAGTAGGGTCTCGTCCAACACACTCAAAGATTCCCCTTGTTTTTCCGCCGCCTCTTGCGAAGTCTTTTTTAGATTTCGGGAGATGCGTCCGAGGATGAATCCGATTGCGGGAATGCAGACCAGAATGGCGATGGTGAGTGTAGGACTGATGTAAAACAGGACTGCAAAATTGATGAGGATGGTGAGGGGGTCACGCACCCATCCTTCGAGCGCGCCCACCAAGGAGTTCTCTACTTCGTATACATCGTTGGTGAGGCGGCTCATCAGATCGCCCTTGCGTTGTTCCGTGAAATAACCGATGGGGAGGGTGAGTATCTTTTGGTAGATGTCGGCCCGCAATCGGTAGATGATCCGATTTTTCATCGGATTCAGGATGTAGAAAGAAAAATAAAGGAATAGGTTCTTGAAGGCGATGGACAAGAGGATGATGAAGCAAATGATGCCTAAGGTGTTGACGGGGGTTAGCTGGTCAACTCGATTCAGCAGGAATTGGCGCAGGGTTTCCATGGCCGCATTGTCGGCCGGCTGGGCAAGCCGGCTGTTGTCGCCGTTAAAGATCAGGTCAAAAAAGGGGGCCAGCATCCCAAAGGACACGATCGAAAACAGGATGGAAAGCAGGATGCAAACCAGGTAGCCGATGATGGCACCCGACTGATGCCGGAGGTAGTGGAAGATGCGGGCGTACGTGCGCATAGGGGTTGATCGCTACAAAGTAACTAATTTTAGCCCAGCGATCGGGATCGTTCCGGTCCTTTCAATCTTAATATTATACCGGTATGGAGGAAGGAAAACGTCAACGGCAGATTGCCGGATTGTTGAATGAGGAAATGAACCGGATCTTCCAGCTATTGGGCTTATCCATGATCGATGGGGGGATGTTGTCCATCTCTTCGGTCAAAGTCACCCCCGATTTGTTGGAAGCTCGATTTTATCTGAGTTTTTTTCAAGTCAAGGACCCAAATTTAGCACTGCATAAGGTCGAAGACCGTATGCCGGAGATCAAGCGGGAATTGGCAGCGAGCATCCGTCATCAATTGAGGAACATGCCTGTATTGCGCTTTTATCGAGATGACACGTTGGATCATGTATTCAAAATGGAAGAGTTGTTCCGAAAGATCGAATCGGAGCGCAAACCCGGTGAAGAAAATAAACCGACCTCGACCGAATCCTAAACGTTTTTAGCTTGTATCTACGATTCGCCTGGCGATACTTTCGATCCCGTAAATCCACCACAGCGATCTCGTTGATCGCTTGGATCAGTGTGGTGGCCATTGCTGTGGGCACCGCTTCGCTGATTTTGGTATTGAGTGTGTTCAATGGGTTTGAGGGATTGGTGAAATCGCTGTACGCTGAATTTTATCCCGAGATCCGCATCACGCCCTCGAAGGGAAAGTTTATGGAAGTTTCCGACCGCCTGCGTGACTCGATCGGCCAATGGCCCGGTGTTGCGGGTGTTTGCCGGGTCTTGGAAGAAAAAGCCATACTGCAGCATGGCGATAATCAATCCGTGATTCAGATAAAAGGCGTTGATGAACAGTATGCGGCTGTTTCTCGATTGGCCGACCGGACCTATCACGGTCAATTCGCAATCGGAACGGAGGAATTCCCGCAGCTGGTTTTAGGCGCGGGTGTGGAAGATGCGTTGGGGATACAGGTTGGAAGGGAGTTGACGTCGGTGCGCGTTTTTTTACCTCGACAGGGTGGTGGACGATTGTTGTCTGCAGAAAATATCCAAGAATCAAACTTGTATGTATCGGGCTCTTTTTTGATCCAACAAGATTTTGATGAGCAGTACGGAATCACGCGGTATGATCATTTGCGCGCTGTTTCCGGCTTGTCGGATGCCTCCGTTTCCTCATTGGAATTGAAATTGACGGATGGGGATCGGGTCAATTCGGTCAAAAAAGGATTGCGTGACTGGCTGGGGAATGCATTCGTCGTGGAGGATCGATATGAGCAGAATCGGAGTTTGTATGGGGTGATGAATGCGGAGCGTTGGATCGTATATGGAATCTTGTCGTTGATCTTGGTGGTGGGTGCCTTTACGATGATCGGTGCATTGACGATGCTGATCCTGGAAAAGCAAACCGATATTCAGATCCTGCGCGCTTTGGGCAGTGAGGTTTCGGTGATCCGACGGATCTTTTTGACGGAAGGTCTGCTGTTGGCGAGCATCGGGGCGGGCATGGGCATGTTGCTGGCGCTGTCGTTGGTCTGGGCGCAGCAAAACTTTCACTTGATCCCGTTAGGGGGCGGCAGTTTTCTAATTGATTATTACCCAGTCGAACTCCGAGGCGGGGATTTTATACTGATTGTTGCAACGGTGTTGTTGATTGCTGGATTGGCTTCTTGGTTCCCGGCAAATAAAGCAGCCAGGCGCATTCAGTCGCTGCGTACTCAGTAATCTCCTAAGGTCTCGGGCAATTGATCCAGGGCCCGGGCCAGTTGTTCGTCATTGGGGGCGATGCCATGCCATTCGTGGGTGCCCTCCATGAAATCGATGCCTTTGCCCATGGCGGTCCGCATCAGAATCACGATCGGTTTTCCTTGATTGGTCATCGTTTTTGCCTTTTCCAGTCCGACGACCACTTCATCCATCTGATTTCCATTCATCTCCAATACCAACCAACCAAAGGCTTCGAATTTGGCGGCTAGGTCGCCAAGTCCCATTACTTTATCGGTGGGTCCATCGATCTGTTGTCCGTTCCAGTCGATGGTGGCGATGAGGTTATCGATCTTATGATGGGCGGCGAACAATACGGCTTCCCAAATCTGTCCTTCATCCAATTCACCGTCTCCATGCAGGGAGAAGACGAGGTTCGCATCGCCATTGAGTTTTTTGGTCAGGGCCACGCCGGCCGCTACACTGAGTCCTTGTCCCAGTGAGCCGGAAGCCATGCGCACACCGGGCAAGTGTTCGTGGGTGGTTGGGTGCCCTTGAAGTCGGCTATTTAATTTTCGGAAGGTGGCGAGTTCAGTGGTTGGAAAATAACCGGCTCGTGAGAGGACCGAATAAAATACTGGGGAGATGTGTCCGTTCGATAAGATGAATACATCTTCTTCCTTGCCATCCATCTGAAAGTCGGGATTGTGCTTCATGACCCGGAAATACAGGGCCGTCAGGAGGTCGGCGCAACCTAAGGAGCCTCCGGGGTGACCGCTGTTGGCTCCGTGGACCATGCGAACAATATCGCGTCGAATTTGAGTGGCAATGGCAGCGAGTTCTTGCATGGCAGGGGTTTTTGCAAAATTGGTTGGAACGGAGCATGTTGTGAGATATAACGTAAAAATCCTCTACACTTTTTTTCAACAGCCTGTATTTCTAGGCAAATGGGCGTACTGATTGACGTCAATAAAAGCATGCCGCGCCACTATATTACCTATTTTTGTAATTGCTAAGTATATGATTTTAGAGGTATTCATGCCCCTGTTGGGGGCTTTTTTGATCAGTTTTTTGGCGGTGCCGATCGTGATCGATATCGCCAAAAAGAAGCGTCTGTTCGACCTGCCGAATGACCGTAAAGTGCATAAACGATCGATCTCTGCATTGGGTGGAGTAGCAATTTTCGCCGGATTCTTGGTTTCAGGGATGTTGTTCATTCCTGCAGGCTTAAATCCTGAGTTCCGATTCTTGTTTGTTGGAACCACCATCATTTTCCTTTTGGGATTAAAGGATGACTTGGACGATCTAAGTGCGATCAATAAGTTAATCGGACAAATATTAGTCGCTTCGATACTGATCCATGCGGGGGGGCTTCGCTTGGAGAGCATGTATGGATTTTTGGGTCTGACCGAAGTGCCGACTTTATTTTCCTACGGACTTACCTATTTCACCATCATCGTGGTCATGAATTCGTTCAACCTAATTGATGGAATCGATGGATTGGCTACCAGTCTGGGTATTTTGAGCTTGTCGATATTCGGAATTTATTTCTTCTTGGCTGACCAAATCGGCTACTCGATGTTGGCCTTTTCATTGATGGGCAGTTTGATGGCTTTTTTAATCTTCAATCATCAGCCAGCGCGGATCTTCATGGGGGATTCCGGCGCCTTGGTAATTGGCACGGTCAATTCCATCTTGGTTATCCGATTCATTCATTTGACGCATTCTTCCACCGCGGCTATGCCGTTGAACGGATCCGTTGCGCTGGGATTTGCCATACTTTTTGTGCCGCTGTTAGATACACTTCGCATGTTTACGGTTCGGTTGTTGCAGCGCAAGTCGCCTTTCAGTCCTGACCGAAATCACTTCCATCATATTTTGTTGGACTGGGGCTTAAGTCATACTTCCATCGTTTTGACCTCGGTGCTGTTGAATACGCTTTTTATTTTTTTGGCTTGGCAGTTTCGGGATTATGGTTCCACATTGGTCTTGCTGAGTGAAGTCGTAATTGCATTCATTAGCTTTGGATTTTTATATTATCGTCGACCGAAGGTCAATAGGGAGGTGGATGCTGTAGCGGATGCGCCCGTCATCGATCTAATTCCCGATCGGAACTCAAAAGCGGAGTAGGCTGTTTTTCGAAATCGCTTTCATTCGCTAGCTTTGTTCTCTACTTAACGGAAAAAACACAACATGTCGGACGAATTGATCTCCATTCAAGGCCAAACGGAGGATTCCATGCACAAAGCAATTCAATTCCTTGAGTCGGAATTGATCAAGATCCGGGCCGGCAAGGCCAATCCTCAAATGTTGGATGGTTTATCGGTTGATTATTACGGTTCTCCCATGTCCATCAGTCAAGTTGCGAACGTCAGTGTATTGGATGCACGTACGCTGAGCATTCAGCCTTGGGAGAAGAATATGCTGCAACCCATTGAGCGGGCCATCATTGCCGCCAACATGGGCGTTACGCCTCAAAATGATGGGGTACTGATTCGTATTTTTCTACCGCCGCTGACGGAAGAGCGTCGTAAGGAGTTGGTCAAAAAATGCCAAGCGGAAGGAGAGCATTCTAAGGTAGCCGTTCGCAACATTCGCCGCGACTCCATCGAGCAGATTAAAAAATTGCAAAAGAACGGACTCAGTGAAGATGTGGCCAAGGGTGGAGAAACCGCCATTCAGGAGCTGACCGATAAGCACATCAGCTTGGTTGAAAAGCATCTGGCCGCCAAGGAGAAGGAGATCATGTCGGTCTAAGCTTTCTTATTTACCAAGTAAACGCCGGATAAAATAATCCCCAAACAGACGATCTGAATCGGGTCGATTGTGATGTGGTCGAGCCATCCGATGATGACGGCTACAACCGGTATTCCGTAAGTTACGAGCGAAGCAAACAACCCGCCTGCACGCTGCAGCAAAGAGTAGAAGATGACGGTGGCGATGGCGCTGCCGGCGATACCAAGTCCGCTTCCTTTCCAGATTGCCATTTGCACGTCTGTATCCTGAAAGGGCAAGGAAAAGAAATCAAAGTAGAATAGACAAGCCGTCGTGGGAATGATCATCAGGCCAAGCGAAACGGTTGCCAGTCGAATGGGTTCGATGCCTTGAAGTTTGTGCCCAACCAAATTCACGTTGATGCCATAGAGGATGGTGGCACTAAGGATGCAGAGTGTTGGAAGCAGCCGCGCCATGGTCATTTCTGCATGGTCGCGGATAACGGGTAAAAGGGTCAGCAAGATTAATCCGATTAGCCCGATCCCAATTCCGATCAGTTTGTGAATGGCTACGCGGTCTTTGTAGAAGGCGATGGCAATCAATACCACGCTAAGCGGTGTTAGCGCATTGAGGATGCCGCCCATGGGGCCGGTGATGGCGGGGTCATTTAAGGCATAGGCAAATAAAAAGGCGGGAAGTAGATTGCCGATGATGCCATTCAGGGCAACCAGACCCAATTTTTCACGGGGAATGGACCCAATGTGAAACAGGGCAAAGGGTAAGAAAACCGCGGCAGCGGAGAAGATGCGTAGTGCAGCCAGCCGTTGAGGGTTGATGATGGATGCGCTTTCCTCCATGAGTTTAAAAGAGCTGCCCCAGATCAGGCAGAGGGCTAGGAATAAGGCCCATTTAATGACATTGTCGGATTTCATGCCGCGAAGTTCCGAGTTCTGTTTGGTAGCGTCTTGGTTTTTTTATTTTCTTTACTGAAAATTCAACTTATGGATATGCTCAAGGAATTTCGGGATTTTGCCATGAAGGGTAATATTGTGGACCTGGCCGTTGCCGTCATCCTGGGTGGCGCGTTCGGTTCCATCGTTTCTTCGATGGTTGAGGATGTGATTACCCCTCTATTGTTGTCTCCAGCCTTGGAGGCCGTGCATGCGACCGATCTGGACAAACTGGATTGGAATGGCGTGAAATATGGGAAGTTCCTGGCAGCACTGATCAAATTCATCCTCATTGCGTTTGTCATGTTTGGCTTGGTCAAGGCCATGAATCGGATGCTGAAAAAAGAGGCCGCCAGGCCTGCCGTTACCCCGGAAGATGTGCTCTTGTTGCGTGAGATTCGTGATTCCTTACAAAAGAAAGGTTAAGGACGGCGCTCAACCCCTAATTTTGCCCGCCTGAGCCCATGGCACAACATCCAGCATACCAAATCCGCCTGCCCCAGTTTGAGGGGCCATTCGACCTGTTGTTGTTCTTCATTGAACGCGATGAGTTGGACATCTACAACATTCCGATCAACCGAATCATCAACGACTTTCTAGCTTACATTCGGCAGAGCGAAGAACTCAACATCGAGTTAAGCAGTGAGTTCATTCTGTTCATATCCACTTTGATGCGCATCAAGGCGAAAATGTTGTTGCCGCGCAAAGAGCTGGATGCTGATGGACAAGAGATCGATCCCCGTCAAGAGCTGGTCAACAAAATCCTCGAGTATAAGCGTTTCAAGGAAGCATCTGCCCAGATGGCCGACATGGAAGCCTTACGCATGCTGATGGTGAAGCGAGGAAATATTCAGCGGGAGATGTTGGACGTGGGTGAGGAGGCCGCTGAGGGTACCGAGATACAAAATGTGACGCTGTTCCGTTTGATGAAGGCTTTTGAAAAAGCCCTGCTTCGGTATTCCGATCGAGTCAACCAACCGGTGCATACCATTGTTCAGTATAATTATACGATGGAAGAAAGCCGGCAGCAGATGATGAATCTGGCGGCTCAGGAACGTACATTATCCTTTGAGCGCATCTTTGACCGCTGCGAGAATCGGGTTCATGCCATTTTCACCTTTTTGTCCTTATTGGAGTTGGTGCAGATGAAGCACATGCGCATCTTGATCGGTGAGGGCCGCAATAACTTCCTGATCGAATACGTCGATCCCGCCGATCGGGAGTCTGTTAGTGAAGCAGATAACTCACCGACGTTCTAATCGGATCACATTTGGGTCGCTGGCCAGTTGTGTGCTGAGCATGTTACGCACGGCATCAGCAATGGCTTCTGCATCATACCCACATTCACGCTGTAATTCTTTGGGTGTTCCGTGTTCTACGATCTGATCGGGAATCCCCAGCATACGCACTTCATTTTTATATCCTTCGCGCGCCATGAATTCGAGTATCGCCGATCCGAATCCACCTTGTACGGAGGCGTCCTCTACGGTGATCAAATAGGGGTAACGTTGGCAGGCTTCGTGCAAAAGGGCCTCGTCGATGGGTTTTACGAACCGCATATCGAAGTGGGCAGGCTCGATCCCTTCGAGCTTCAGTTGACGAATGGCAGTAGTGGCAAAATTTCCCGGATGTCCAATGGTAAGTATGGCGATGTCACGTCCATCTTTCATCTTCCTTCCAGTTCCCAATTTGATTTCTTCAAAGGGGGTTCTCCATTCAGGCATCACGCCTTCTCCGCGCGGATAGCGAATCACCATGGGGTACTGGGTTGATTCGAGTTGGGCTGTGTACATCAGGTTGCGTAGCTCTTGTTCATTCATGGGCGCGCTGATGATCAAGTTGGGGATGCAACGAAAAAAGGAGATGTCGTAACAGCCGTGGTGCGTGGGACCATCATCGCCCACCAATCCGGCTCGGTCGAGACAGAACACTACCGGTAATTTTTGGATTGCCACGTCGTGCACAACTTGATCGTATGCGCGTTGCATGAAAGAGGAGTAAATGTTGCAGAAAACGCGTAAGCCTTGGGTGGCCATACCCGCGCTGACCGTAACCGCGTGTTGTTCGGCGATGCCGACATCAAAGGCTCGATCGGGCATCTTTTCCATCATATATTTCAGCGAGGAACCCGAAGGCATTGCAGGCGTTACGCCGAATACTTTATCGTTTTGCTCGGCCAACTCGATCATGGTGTGGCCAAAAACATCCTGGTATTTGGGGGCTTGGGGCTTGTCGTGCGTTTTTTTATAGATCTCTCCGGTCACTTTATCGAAGAGTCCGGGGGCATGCCATTTGGTTTGATCTTTTTCTGCAAGTGCATAGCCCTTGCCTTTTGTTGTAATGATGTGCAAGATCTTGGGCCCGGGGATCTCGCGCAGGTCGCGCAGGGTGTCTACGAGTTTCGCGATGTTGTGTCCGTCGATTGGACCAAAATAACGCAGCTTGAGCGCCTCAAACAGATTCGAGGAGCTGCTGATCATGCCTTTCAATCCGTCGGTGAGCTTGTGGGCCATGCTGCGGGAGAAGGTTTTTCCAACGGGCAGTTTTCCCAGCAAGTTCCAGACATCGTCCTTGACTTTGTTGTAAGTGGGTGAGGTGGTGATGTCGGTCAGGTATTCTTTCAGAGCGCCCACGTTGGGGTCGATGCCCATGCAATTGTCATTGAGGATGATCAACATGTCGCTGTCGGCTACGCCTGCGTGGTTCATGCCTTCGAAGGCCAAGCCGGCTGTCATCGCGCCATCGCCGATCACGGCTACGACTTTGCGCTCTTTTTCTCCTTTGTATTTGGCAGCCATGGCCATGCCCAAGGCGGCAGAAATGGAAGTTGATGAGTGTCCTACCCCAAAGGTGTCGTATTCGCTTTCGCTGCGTTTGGGAAATCCGCTGAGCCCTTTGTATTTCCGATTGGTGACGAAGTTGTCGCGTCGACCGGTGAGAATCTTATGCCCGTATGCCTGATGGCCTACGTCCCAGACCAATTGATCGTACGGAGTGTTGTAAACATAATGCAAGGCCGTAGTGAGTTCAACCACGCCTAAGCTGGCGCCGAAATGACCGCCGTGTACACTAACCACGTCAATGATGTATTGACGCAACTCTTCGCAAACCTGATGCAATTGCTCACGGGGGAGCTTCTTTAGGTCGGCGGGCGAATCGATGGTGCTTAAGAGTGTGCCGGGTTTGATCTGCATGAAGAGAAATTACGTGGGTATAAAGATAGGCGAAGGGCGTTGGGTGCCGATCTTTTTAACAAACGGAAAGCAGTAGGGTTCGGTAAGAATCAGCCTTTGCGGATGCGGAAGGTTTTTTGGGTCTGATGGGCTGGGGCGGACCATGGGATCAGGTAAAATCCGGGGGCAGTTCGCTGACAGTCAATTGAATGGGTTGGTGGAGTGAATCGCCTCGCTGATCGATCGAATCAGGTCCGGGTCTTTTTCAATGGCATTGCCCACGACGATGATATCCGCACCGGCCCGGCATTGTGCAATCGCTTTATCCGGATTCGTGATGCCCCCCCCAACGATCAGGGGAATTTGTATGTGCTTCGCCACAGCTTCGATCAGTTTTCCTGGAACGGGATTGGGCGCGCCACTTCCTGCGTCCATGTAAATAAGTTTCATGCCCAGCATTTCACCTGCCAGCGCCGTGCAAACGGCGATCTCGGTTTTATTGGCGGGCAATGGATTCGCATTGCTGATGTACGATACCGTTGTAGGGGCGCCGCCATCAATGACCATGTACCCAGTCGATATGACCTCGAGACCGCTTTGGCGCACCTGTGGGGCGGAGATCACATGTTGACCGATCAGTAACTCCGGGTTGCGTCCGGAGATCAGAGAAAGATACAAAAGTGCATCGGCGGCCGGGGTGAGTTGACTGGGACTGCCCGGGAACAAAATTACCGGGATCGAGCTGATCGATTTGATCTGACGAACCAAGGCATCGAGATGGGTACTCACGACCAGACTGCCACCCACCAACAAATAATCGACGCGTGCTGCTTCAGCTCGTGCGATTAACTCCGGCACTTGATCGGATGATGTCTTGTCCGGATCCACCAATACGGCAAACGATTTTTTTCCAATCGATTTTCGATCGACCCATTGTGCGTATATGCCAGTGTGATTCAATTGCATGGAGTGTAAAATTCCGAAAAAACAACCAATTCGTCGTTAATCAGGGCGAAGGTAGGTGACGATCTGCCAGATATGCTGATGAGAATTGGTCGAGCGCAAGCGTAGGTGCCTACGCATGTATCCCAACTCTAAGTCCAGCCGGCGATTTACTCGGTAACCTCCGGCGATATAGAGCCGATTTTGATCATATATGTATCCGTTTAGCTTCGACTTTCCGGTTACGTTGAGAAAAACCTCATTTTGTAAAGCGACAAATGGACCCTGCTCGAAAGGCTTCGAAGTTCCAACGGGCAACAAAAGGCGATTGAAATAACGCAATCGGGTTGAGTACAAGGCCGGTGCCGCGATGCCGCTTCCCTCCGTTATCTGCCCGTTTCTGATGAAGCGTTCTTCCAGCCGAAAACGATGTTGAAGGGTTGAGCCCAGCAGGGGGTGTTGATAGAGCCATTGCTGCCAAATGCGGTGTTCGGGTTGATGGCTTCGAAAACCGGCAGCGATCGTTTGGGTCCAAACGTACGCATACCCCAAGGCCAGTGAATGACGCGTATTCAATTTGCGTTGAAGCCCCGCCCGGATCAACCAAGATTTGACCGATCGACTTTGTTCCGCACTCCGAACCTGCGCATCCAAGTGTAGCCCCCAGCTTTTCTTATACGGACCATTCATGAATACACTGCCCCAAGCGTGGGTGGTAGTCTGCGATCCGGCCTCCAGATAAAAAGCGCACAGACACAGGCAAAATATTTTGTATTTCATTGTAATCTTAATCTTAATCAACATCCACCACGAAGATAGTTGAACAAAATGGGCGTTGTGGCTGATTGTACGCAGCAAGGCCATGCCCGCTTTTTACCAGTTTGCCTTCCCATTGGGGATCGATTTTTCGACAAATAGAAGCTTGCATGAAATTTCCCAAATTTTTTTCTCTACCTTTTTCAGGTACCTGTGTAAAAATGCTGAAACGCCTTGCTGTCAGGCGTTTCACGCAGTTACACACCCTTTTCCACACGATGTTGATATTTGAGCCGTGGAATTCTAACTAACAAAAAATAGTTTCGTTCACACACCTCCCTCGCGGAGGTGTTTTGATCCAAACCAGACCAAAACCCATTAAAGATTTTCATAGTTATGGCAGCTAAAAAGCAAGCATCCGCGGTACGCGGTTTGCAGTTCCAACGTCGCTTCACTCGGGAGGATGTATCCGTGTTCGATCAGTTTGAGTACGATTACCGTACCTCGGTGATTCGCAACCCTACGGGCGAAGTCGTTTTTGAGATGACAGAAGTGGAGGTGCCTAAACAATGGAGCCAGATTGCCACAGACATTCTGGCCCAAAAATATTTTCGCAAGGCGGGTGTTCCCCAGGCCGACGGGACCCTGGGTCGCGAGCGTTCGGCCAAACAAGTGGCGCATCGCATGGCCAACTGTTGGCGCGTGTGGGGCGAGCGGTATGGATATTTCGCTAGCGCCAACGATGCACAAGTATTCTACGAAGAGTTGGTCTATTCGATCCTCGATCAAATGTGTGTGCCCAATAGTCCGCAATGGTTCAATACCGGACTGTACGAGAGCTACGGCATTGCGGGTAAACCTCAAGGTCACTACTATGTAGATCCGACAGATGGGGAGTTGAAGAAATCACAGAATGCCTATGAGCGTCCCCAACCCCACGCTTGTTTCATCCTGAGCGTGAACGATGATCTGGTGAATGAGGGAGGGATCATGGATCTCTGGGTTCGTGAAGCCCGCATTTTCAAATACGGATCGGGTGTGGGTACGAACTACTCCAACCTCCGTGGAGAAGGCGAAAAGCTCAGTGGTGGTGGAAGCTCTTCCGGTTTGATGAGCTTCTTGAAAATTGGTGACCGCGCTGCCGGAGCCATCAAATCAGGCGGTACCACACGTCGTGCTGCCAAAATGGTCTGTCTGGATCTGGATCACCCCGAGATCGTTGACTTTATCAATTGGAAAGTAGAGGAAGAGAAGAAAGTAGGTGCCCTCATCGCTGCGGGATATCCCTCGGGTTATGAAGACGAGGCATATCGAACCGTGAGCGGACAGAATTCCAATAACTCCATCCGTATTCCCAATGCTTTCTTTGAGAAACTGGAAAAAGGCGAGGATTGGGAATTGACCGGTCGCATGGACGGTCGGGTCATGAAAAAAATTCCTTCCCGCGAACTCTGGAACCAGATCGCCTATGCCGCTTGGCGCTGCGCGGATCCTGGCACCCAGTACAATACGACCATCAACGAATGGCACACGTGTCCGGAAGGGGGTCCCATTCGTGCTTCGAATCCTTGCTCGGAGTACATGTTCCTCGACAACACCGCTTGTAACCTGGCATCAGCCAACCTGATGAAGTTCTACAATGCAAACACCAACGCCTTTGATGTAGAAGGATACGAGTACAATTGCCGTTTGTGGACCGTTGTATTGGAAATCTCCGTACTGATGGCGCAGTTCCCTTCCAAGGAAGTGGCACAACTCAGCTATGAGTACCGCACGCTGGGATTGGGTTATGCGAACCTCGGAACCATGCTGATGGTGAGTGGTATTCCTTACGACAGTGAAGAAGCCCGTGCCATCGCCGGTGCCATCACCGCGATCATGACCGGTACTTCCTACAAGACCTCTGCTGAAATGGCCCAGGTGTTGGGTGCCTTCCCTCGCTACGAAGAGAACAAGGCGCACATGATGCGTGTGATGCGCAACCATCGCTTGGCAGCTTACGATGCGGACGAGTATGAGAACTTGAGCCTCAAGCCACAGGGCATTAAAGTCAAATACTGCCCAGACTATTTGCTCAAAGCCGCTTGCAAGGCCTGGGATGCAGCTTGTGAATTGGGCGAAAAATATGGATACCGCAATGCGCAATCCACGGTAATCGCGCCAACCGGAACGATCGGACTGGTTATGGACTGCGACACGACCGGTGTGGAACCCGATTTCGCACTCGTGAAATTCAAAAAACTCTCCGGCGGCGGTTACTTCAAGATCATCAACCAATCGGTGCCCACGGCCCTGCGCAACTTGGGCTATTCTGAAAAAGAAACCGATGCCATCATCAAATATGCAGTCGGATCGGCCAGCTTCGCCGGTGCTCCGTTCATCAATCATCAATCGCTGAGTGAGAAGGGATTCATTGCCGATGAGATCAAGCGATTGGACGCAGCTGCAATCACGGCCTTTGAAATCGGGTTCGTATTCAACAAATACACCTTGGGTGAAGAGTGCCTGCAACGCCTGGGCTTCACGCCCGAGCAATACAATGATTTCGAGTGGAGCTTGCTCGAAGCCTTGGGCTTTACCGATGAGCAGATCGAAGCTGCAAACGATTACGTCTGCGGTACCATGATGCTCGAAGAAGCGCCTGGTCTGAAAGACGAGCATCTGCCAGTGTTTGATTGTGCCAACAAATGCGGTCAGAAAGGACAGCGTTACATCCATGCACACGGCCACATCCGGATGATGGGTGCCACACAACCATTCATCAGCGGTGCTATCTCCAAAACAATTAACCTCCCGCACGAGGCTAGCGTCGAGGAAGTTGCAGATGCGTATTACCTGAGTTGGAAATTGGGCTTGAAAGCCAATGCGCTCTACCGCGATGGTTCCAAACTTTCTCAGCCGCTCAGCAACAAGTCCGACAAGAAGAAAAAGACCGATACCGACGCCACGGCTACTGTTGCGGAAGCCCCGGTTGCAGCGGATTCAAATATTGTCGACCTCGGCAAACTGACTGTTGAAGAATTATTGGAAGAAGTACAGAAGCGTGTTCAAGCTTCACCCGATACAAAATTGAAGCGCAAGCTGGCCAGCATTGTAGAGCGACGCACGCTCCCGGCCAAGCGTCGCGGATTTACACAGAAGGCGAAGATCAGCGGACAAGCCGTGTTCGTTCGAACCGGTGAATATGCCGACGGAACCTTGGGTGAGATCTTCGTGGACATGGCGAAAGAAGGAGCTACCATGCGTAGCATGATGAACTGCTTTGCCATCTCTGTATCGATCGGATTGCAGTATGGCGTGCCGTTGGAAGAATTCGTTGATAAATTCGCATTTACCCGCTTCGATCCGTCCGGATTCGTTGAGCATCCGAACATCAAAACCACGACCTCGATCGTTGACTTCATCTTCCGCGTACTGGGTTATGAGTACCTGGGTCGAACCGACTTGGTACATGTACTTGACAAAGCCGAGGTAATGAACACAGGAAGCGACGAGTGGGATGAAATCCCTTCGAACGGTCTGGAATATGCCAAAGACCTGGAATTGTCCAGTGTACGCGTAGCACCCAGTACAACGCCCCAGGCGAGCAAAGCGGCCGTAAAATCCGCTCAACCCGTCAAAGCTGAATCCGCCTTGGATGCCATGAATGCGGCTGCCAAGAATATGCAGAGTGATGCGCCTGCCTGTAATGTTTGTGGCAACATCATGATGCGCAGCGGGGCTTGCTACAAATGCCTGAACTGCGGCAACCAGGGTGGTTGCGGTTAATTAAGTTTTCTCGAAAAACCGGATGGATAACATTGAATCCCGATCAATAGGTCGGGATTTTTTATTCGCCGAATAGTTTATCCGCGGCCGACTCCAGCATGGGGAACTTATCGACCACAAAATTCTTAACCGTGGTGATGGCTTGTCGGGCCTGCGCTTCGGTCAGACCGGCTTCTTCCTGAAGTTTTTGAATGAGTTCTTGCATGGGGTCTAGTATAGGTTGATTTATGCCACTTTCAGCAAGCTCATCTTGCTCTTTTCGAAATTTCGCTTGGCATATTCCAGATCGAGGGTGAATGATTTGACCTCCGTGGTGGGTAGCTCGTACATCGCATCGGTGAGAATGCTCTCGCAAATGCTTCGTAGACCACGCGCGCCCAATTTGTATTCCATCGCTTTCTCCACCATGAAATCAAGGGCGGGTTCTTCGACGCTGAGCTCAATGTCTTCCAATTCAAAAAGGCGTTTGTATTGTTTGATCAGGGCGTTCTTTGGTTCGGTCAGAATCGATTTTAGGGCCGGTCCATCCAACGGGTCCAAATGCGTGACCACCGGCAAGCGTCCCAACAGTTCTGGAATCAATCCGAATTGTTTTAGATCGGTTGCATTGATGAACTGCAATAAATTCTTCTGGCGATATTCTTGTTCTTCTTTGTCTACGTGGAATCCGATGGTATTCGATTGTACGCGACGGCCGATGATCTTTTGAATTCCGTCAAAAGCGCCCCCACAGATGAAGAGGATGTGTTGCGTGTTGACCTTGACCAGCTTTTGCTCGGGGTGTTTGCGTCCCCCTTGTGGAGGTACCAATACGTCGCTTCCTTCCAACAACTTGAGCATGCCCTGTTGTACGCCTTCGCCACTTACATCGCGCGTGATGGAGGGGTTATCCCCTTTTCGGGCGATCTTATCGATCTCATCGATGTACACGATGCCTCGTTCCGCAGCGGCTACATCGTAATTGCAAACTTGAAGGAGGCGTGTCAGAATGCTCTCGACGTCTTCTCCCACATAACCGGCCTCCGTGAAAACAGTGGCATCTACGATGGCAAACGGAACGTTGAGCATGCGGGCGATGCTTTTGGCCAACAAGGTTTTACCCGTGCCGGTCTCGCCCACCATGATGATGTTGCTTTTATCGATCTCTACCTCGGAGGTCGAATCTACCTGACGATGAGTGAGTCGTTTGTAGTGATTGTACACGGCAACCGCCAGTACTCTTTTGGCATCGTCCTGTCCGATCACATATTCATCCAGGAACTCTTTGATCTCGATGGGCTTTTTGACACTGAGCTTGAAAGACCCACTCCCTTTATCGGATTTGACGGAGATTTCTTGGTCGATGATCTCTCGGGCATGCTCTACGCAGTTTTCGCAAATATGGCCTTCTTGTCCGGCAATGAGAATTTTGACCTCGTCGCGGCTACGACCACAAAAAGAACAGTGTAGTTGTTGATTCTTCGCCATTCGTAAAATTGGAGTCGTAAAATTAGGGCAAGCAAACGGAATGTGATCCGATGGGAGGAATCAATTGATTCAAGCCATTGATAGCCTGTTCCTTAAAGTTTATCGATCAACTGGTCGGCGATGCCATATTCGATGGATTGCTTTGCATCCATCCAGTAATCGCGGTCAAAATCGCGCATGATCTGTTCAACGGTTTTTCCGCAATTCTTTGCCAAGATGCCCGCACCGATCTCTTTAACCCGGCGTGTTTGCTCGGCTTGGATCTCTAGGTCGGCACTAACACCTTGAATGTATCCACCCAACGAGGGTTGATGAATCATGACTTCGCCATGTGGGAAAATGAAACGGCGGCCTTTCACGCCACCACTGAGTAAGATACTGCCCATGGAGGCGGCCAATCCCATGCAGATCGTGCTGACCGGACTTTGGATCAGTTGCATCGTATCGTAGATGACCATGCCGCTGGTGACCACACCGCCCGGGCTGTTGATGTAAAATTTGATTTCTTCGCCGGGCTTGTCGGCATCAAGCAGCAACAATTTGCTGACCACGTCGCGTGCACTTTTATCGTCCACCACGCCCCAGAGATAAACGGCACGTTTTTCGAAGAAATAACGCTCCAGTTTTTTATTAAACATACCCAGATCGGATTTAGGACGCTCTTCTTGCTCTTCCTCTTCTTCGTTGATCCAAGGGGCTTTTGCGTATATCGGATTCGGTTTCATGATTCGATGGGTTGGAAAGAGATCAGGATTTGTTTTGTTTCTTGGGATTGGTGAGCAGTACTTCATCGATCAATCCGTATTGCTTGGCTTCTTCGGCTGTCATCCAATTGTCGCGATCGAAATCTTTCTCGATTTGCTCAACGGGTTTGCCGGTATGCAGGTTCACCACATCATACAGTTCTCGTTTGAGTTTACGGATCTCATTGACGGTGATTTCGATGTCGCTGGCCTGTCCGCCGATGGCGCCACTGGGCTGGTGCATCATGATGCGGGAGTGACGAAGTGCGGCCCGCTTTCCGTTGGTACCTGCTCCCAGAAGCACACAGGCCATGGAGGCGGCTACGCCGATGCAAATGGTGGCGATGTCGGGGCTTACATATTGCATGGTATCATATACCCCCAGACCGGCGTATACACTCCCCCCCGGGCTGTTGATGTACATGTTGATGTCGCGGTTACGATCGGTTGAATCGAGAAACAGCAATTGAGCGGTTACGATGTTGGCGATCTCATCGTTGATGGGGTATCCGAGGAAGATGATGCGGTCCATCATGAGTCGGCTATATACATCCATCACGGCTACGTTCAGTGAACGTTCCTCGATGATATTGGGCGTCATGGCAGTTACCAGGTGTGAAGCGTATCCGTGCAAGGTGTTGCTGGAAATGCCCTGGTGTTTGACGGCAAATTTTTCAAATTCGGAGTTGAATCCCATGGAGTTTGTTTGTACAGTTGGGTACTATCAAATATCCGTCCAATCGACGGATTGGCAAAATCGGTGACAGTTTGTCCGCACAGGCCGATCGCGGTCATAAAAAAAGCTGACCTTATCGGTCAGCTTTTAATTTAATGGTGGTGTTGACGGTGTTCTTCGACCATCTGGGTAAACTTATCCGCTTCCATGGCCTCGTCTTTCGGTTTCACCTGTGCGGCGCCCCATTCCATCACTTTTTGTGATTGGATTCGGTGGAAAGCATCCTCCACATATTTGCGGTCCTTCATCATGCGTTCGGTGTATTCTTTAACCCAGGGTTGATCCATCCCCAGGTTAGCGCCGCCCATGTAGCTAAATAGTTGTTGTTGCGCGAAGGCACGGATCTCGTCGGGGCCGACCTGCAGGGCTTGGTCCTGTACGATCTTTTCGGAGATCAAGGTCCACTTCAATTGATTGCAGAAGGTGGGGAATTCCTCGTTAACCTGCTCGGGCGTTTTGGGGTTTTCTCCTTGGGACTGCAGCCATTTTTTCAGGAAGGATTCCGGGAAGGGGATCTCGGTATGATCGACCAAGGCGTGGAATACCTGGTCTTGGATCTGGTTATTCGACTGACCGTTCCAATAGGCTTGTATCTCTTCGCGGATCTTGTTGCGGAAATCGGATTCGGTCTTTACTTCTTGTTGTGGGTAGAGTTGCTCAAAAAGGGTCTCATCCAGCGCACGTTTTTCCAACAAACCGATCTTGGTGATCGACAGGCGGAAGTTTTTTCCAGCGGCAGATGCGTCATCGGCGTTCAGTCCCAAGTCGCTCAGGATCCAACCCCGTTCTTTTTCTTCGAATGCGTTGGTTAGGTTGCTGACCAGGTGATCGCCTACTTTTTTACCGGTCCACTGACTGCGGAAATTTGACGCAAAATATTTTACGAGGAGGGAGTTGTCTTTTTGGATGCCACCTTCAACCGGCTCATCCTTTGCATCTACTTCGGTGAATTGAACGTTGAGGACTTGCTCATCTTGGTTGACCACATCCTGGTCTTGCATGTTCCCGTATCGGTTTTGAAGACGAGTTACTTCTTGTTCTACCATGTCGTCGGTTACCTCAACGACGTAGCGGGTAATTTTGGCTTTGGCCAGGTCGGTTAGTTTGAATTCAGGTTTGCGGCCGATCTCAAAATGGAAGGTATACTCGAGGGGGTTGTTGACATCGAGCTGGTGCAGGTCGGTGTCGAGCGGTAGGGGTTGGGCGAAGATGTCCAGCTTCTCAGTTTGCAGGTACCCGACCACTTCGCGGTCGACGGTACGCAGCACTTCGTCGGTGAATAGGGAAGGGCCGTACATCTTCTTGATCAATCCGGCAGGCACCATGCCTTTTCGGAATCCGGGGATATTGGCTTTCTTCCCGTAGTCTTTCAGCGCGCGCTCGAAGGCGGGCAGGTAGTCGGATTTTTCAAGACGCACGGAGATTTTCTCGTGCAGTTCAGCAATGGATTCGCGCGTAATGGTGGCCATAAAAAAATTTATCAGTGGTCCGGATGGAGGGACTCGAACCCCCACACCTTGCGGCATCAGATCCTAAGTCTGACGTGTCTACCAATTTCACCACATCCGGATGTTGGTTTTGCGGGTCGCAAAGGTAGGGGGAATTGCCCATAAAATCGGGTTTTTGCTGCTTTGGTTGAACCCTGTTCCTGGGGCTAGATTTCATGAAAAGTGTTTATCTTAATCCGCTGAACACAGGTATTGGCAAATCCTTTTGTCTGCTTGATGTTCATTTTGTACCAAAACCAAACTTTCTTCGGATGAGAATCTTAAACATTCTTGCACTGCTGTTATTCGTTGTCGTGTCGGGAAACACGCAAAATCCAGCCACTACATTCACCATAGCCAATCGGTTGATCAACCTGCCTTGTGGCACCGGCTGCACCTCGATCTCGGCCCAGGTACCGCACATCAAACAGTCCAACAGTTATGTGGTCACCAATCCGGCCTATGCCCCATTTTCCTACGTAACCGCAACGGGTATTGACGTGCGTACCTTGATCAGCGGTAGTTTCTACGACGATCAGTGGACCTCCAAAGTGCCCATTACTTTCCCATTTTGTTATTATGGAGTTAGTTATCCGACCCTGTTGATCGGAACGAATTCAGCCGTCACGTTCGATACATCCCGCGCTTCAACCGGCAGTGGTTATTCCATCAGCTCCACGACCGGTGCCATTCCAAACACCACGTATGCGCCTTCGATGATTTTTGGTCCGTATCACGATATAGACATTGATCAGCCGGGCGGTACCAACAAGCGGATCGAGTATCGAATAGAAGGGGTAGCGCCCAAAAGAAGATTCATCGTTAGCTATAACGCCGTGCCTTATTTCGGCAGTAGCTGCGCGGCCTATTTTGCCACCCATCAAATGGTTTTGTACGAGGCAACTGGGATCGTAGAGGTATACATAAAAGACAAGCCCTTTTGCACCGGCTGGAATAGTGGTCTGACGATTTTGGGTATGCAAAATCAGGCGCGCAATGCAGCCATAACTGCTTCGGGCAAAAATGCGACCCAATGGGGTACGAACGGTATGGACTCTTGTTGGCGCTTTATTCCGAGCGGTGGCGCCTCTCAGTTGAAATCTGCCCGATTGCTGCTCAATGGTTCTCCGGTTGCGAATGCCGATACATCTACGTCCGCCCCCGGTGTCTTGAACTTAAATTTCCCCAACGTTTGTCCTTTGGCAGACAGCTCGGCTTACGTCATCGAAGTAAAATACGGTGATTGCAATAACCCAGCCAATGATGTCGTGTTTACCGATACCGTGATCGTCAAAAAATCAGCTCCCGGCGTTACCATCAATAAGGTTGATCCCACTTGTCAGCCCAACGGAAGCATTACGCTGACGGCCACCGGCGGTAATCCCCCCTATCAGTATAGCATTGACGGCGGAGTTACCTATCAATCTTCCAATACATTCAGCGGTTTGGCAGGAGGTACCTACACCATTAAAGTCAAGGATGCATTGAACTGCACCTCTACGCAGACGGTGGTGTTGACGGCCGCAAACCCGTTGATACAAAACATTTCCAAAACAGATGCTGCCTGCACTACACCCGGAACCATCACGGTCAATGCTTCCGGCGGGGGCGTTCCACCGTATGAATTCAGCATCGATGGTGGGATTACCTATCAATCTTCCAATACATTCAGCGGTTTGGCCGGCGGCACCTATTCGGTGAAAACCCGCAATCCGGCAACGGGTTGTACGGTCACTAGCACGGTGGCCATTCTGTTCACGAATAATCTGACCATGAATGCAATCGCCGGGGGCAGCATATGTTCCGGTGCTTCTTTCAGTCCCAGTGTGACCAGCAACGCCAATGCTTATGCTTGGAGTCCGGTCACGGGTGTCAGTAATGCAGCCATAGCCAATCCAACCCTGAGCCCAACGGTTACAACCACTTATACCCTGACAGGAACATTGGGGGTTTGTTCAACGCAACAATCTGTTACGGTGGTGGTGTTCTCGGGGGCCGTGGCCAACGCGGGATCCGATGCGCTCGTGATCGCCGGCGACCGATATCAATTGCAAGCAACGGCATCGGCCGGCTCGTATTTGTGGAGTCCGTCGACCGGATTGAGCGACGCTACGATATTGAATCCAGTGGCGACGCCTAGTGCAACGACTACCTATCGTTTGCGGGTTACCACGTCTCAAGGATGTGTGGCCACGGACGACATGACGTTGACCGTGGTTCCGTATTGCATCAAGCCGATGCGTGCCTTTACCCCCAATGGAGATGGAATCAACGATAAATGGTTGATCACCGATGGTAGTTGCTTGTCGAGTGCCCGTGCGCAAGTCTTTAATCGGTATGGCGCGAAGGTGTTTGAGTCGTCCGATTACCGGAATACCTGGGACGGAACCTACAAAGGCAAGCCCCTTCCGGACGGCACCTATTATTTCATCATTACCTATCAGTTGATCAATAGTCGAGTTGAGACCTTGAAAGGGAATCTCACCATTCTGCGTTAAAGAAAAAAAATTACCACGATGCGTTTATTAACTGCACTATCCATAATACTGGGGCTTTTCCATTCCGTCGCTGCACAACAATTGATGGTGTCTTCCTTGTATGATCAGCATGGATACTTACACAACCCATCGGTCGTTGGGGTAGCTCAAAAATCAATGGTTGGGGCTTCGCATCGAAGTATGTGGAGTGGAATCGAAGGAAGTCCTAAAACAACGTTGCTGTTTGGATCCACTTCGATGCAAGGGGGGCGTGTGGGACTGGGCGGATACCTCTATAGCGATGTGACCGGTCCGACGAAGCGTACCGGCTTACAAACGGCTTACGCCTATCATGTTCCGGTGAAGAAAGATGCCTTTTTCTCGGTCGGGCTGGAAGCGAGGTTTCAACAATTTTCATTGGATAAATCCTTTCTACAGGCCTCCTTGGGCAGTGATCCGGTTTTGGCTGCTTCCGAAAATCGGATCAAGGGCGATGCCGGATTGGGGATTTCATATACTGCCAAGAACTGGCAGTTGGGAGCCTCGGTCAGTCAGTTGATACAGACCAAACTCGATTTTTACAGTGGAAACCTCTCTCGATCCGAAGAGGCGCGGTTGTATCGGCACTTCTATTTGCACGGAAATTATGTTTGGCAAGTAGACGATGCGACCCGCATCATCCCCAATTTGCTGTTGGTGTATTTGCCGAACGCTCCGACAGAGTTACAAGCCGGCATGCGTGTCGAGCATAAAGAACTTTTGTGGTGGGGATTGTCCTTGCGGGCGCGCCAAAGTTGGATGCTGTCGGCGGGGTTCAAATTGCAAAACAAGTTCGTCATTGGTTATTGCTTCGATATTTATAGCACGCCGCTGAGTGTTTTCGATAAAGGAGCGAACGCGCATGAAATTGTATTGCGTTACGATTTCATTAAACGTAAGTCGTGATTTGATCGGCTTCTCCTGATCCTTGTTTTCTTAGATCCTTGCGACGGGATGCGTGGCTTCCTATGCCTGAATTTTTGTAAATTCGTAGCGCATGGAAACCGTCGTACAGACACCCAAATACAGCCTGTCCCTGGAGGAAGAGAAGAAACTGATCCTCCGTGAGTACCGATCGCTGTTGCGGGTGTTGAAGAACAAAATGAAGCCGGGCGATAAAAAGCTCCTGCGCATCGCCTTTGAGATGTCGGCCGAAGCGCACAAGACCATGCGCAGAAAAAGTGGGGAGCCCTACATCTTGCATCCCCTGGCCGTTGCCAAGATCTGTTCCGAGGAGATCGGTTTGGGCATTCGCTCTGCGATCTGCAGTTTGTTGCACGATACGGTGGAAGACACCGATGTTACATTGGACGACGTTCGACGTGAGTTTGGTCCAGAGATCACCAAGATCGTGGATGGTCTCACCAAGATCGCCAACGTGGTGGATGTAAATGCCTCCAAACAGGCGGAGAATTTCAAAAAGATCTTACTGACGTTGACCGACGATCCGCGGGTGATCCTCATCAAGCTGGCCGATCGACTGCACAACATGCGTACGCTCGATTGCATGAAGGCCGAAAAGCAACTCAAGATCTCTTCCGAAACCGTTTACATCTATGCGCCTTTGGCGCATCGCATGGGATTGTACAACATCAAGACGGAATTGGAAGATCTGTCGATGAAGTATATGGAGTCCGAGACGTACAAGGAGATCGCACGCAAATTGGCAGAGACAAAAAAAGAACGGACCCGCTACATCAATGAATTCATCCGACCCATTCGGGAAAAACTGGAAGCTGCCCAGATCATTGCCGAGGTGCACGGTCGACCCAAAAGCATTCACTCCATCTGGAACAAGATGAAGAAGAAGGGGGTGGAGTTCGAGGAAGTGTATGATCTGTTCGCCATCCGAATCATTCTCGATGTAACCTCCGAGTTGGAAAAAGCAGAGTGCTGGAAAGTGTACTCGATGGTCACGGATGAGTACACGCCCGCTCCGGAACGCCTGCGCGATTGGTTGAGCAATCCCAAAGCCAATGGCTATGAGGCCTTGCACACGACAGTGATGGGTCCGCAAGGACGATGGGTGGAAGTCCAAATCCGCACACGTCGCATGAATGAGATTGCAGAAAAAGGATTGGCTGCCCATTGGAAATACAAGGAAGATGCATCGGATGAAAGCCGCTTCGATCAATGGTTTCAGCAGATCCGTGAAGTGATCACCAACCAAGAAACCGACACCATCGATTTTTTACAGGATTTCAAGACCAGTTTTTTGGCGGAGGAAATCTATGTCTATACACCGAAAGGTGATGTGAAGATGTTGCCGGTCGGCTCCACGTCATTGGATTTCGCCTTCTCCATTCACAGTGCCATCGGAGTGAAAACAATCGGTGCGAAGGTGAATCACAAATTGGTGCCGATCAGTCACCGGCTTCAAAGCGGCGATCAGGTAGAGATCATCACGAGCAGCAAGCAGAAAGCGTCGGAGGACTGGTTGAATTTTGTGGTTACGTCCAAAGCCAAAGGACGGATCCGAGATGCACTAAAAGAGGAAAAAAGAAGGATTGCGGAAGAGGGGAAGTATACGTTGCAGCGCAAATTGGAAGGCCTGGGGGCCGCTTTTTCGGCAAATAATTTGGAAGAGTTACAACGGTGGTACAAACTGGATAATACCCTGGAGTTGTTGTATCAGATCGCTGTTAAACGAATCGATCTCAAAGATCTTAAGGAATTTCAGGTTATCGGCGATCGGCTTGAGATGCCTAAGCCGGTCAAGCAGCCCATGGCCGAGAAGCCGGAATTCATTCCCGGTCTGGGTAAGAAGGATGCGGAACTGATCATTTTCGGAGAACGAAGCGATAAGATCGTTTACCAACTGGCAAACTGCTGCAAACCCATTCCCGGGGATGATGTATTTGGATTTGTTACAACGGGGAAGGGGCTGACTATACATCGGACCAGCTGTCCGAATGCGGCCAAATTACTGGCCAGCTATGGGCATCGGGTGGTCAAGACTCGATGGGCCAAGAATAAGGAGATCTCCTTCCTGACCGGGATCAAGATTCTGGGGATGGACGATGTGGGCGTGGTGAGCAAGATCACCAACCTGATTTCAGCGGAGCTGCGGATCAACATCAATGCGATCACCATTGAGGCGCACGAGGGTGTTTTTGAAGGGAACATCAAATTGTACGTACACGACCGGGAGGAACTGGATGCGCTGGTCCGGCGGCTGCAGCAGCTACCGGGCATTGAGCGGGTTGATCGCTACGACATGGAGGATATTCCGGCTTAGTGAACGCCCGTTCTTACTTCATTTTTGTATATTGTAGACTCCGGAGTACTTTAAGGATACATCAATGCTTATGACACCTGTTGCGAACGCTACATCTCGATTTTTTTTGTCGGCCTTGATCGGCATTTTCATGTCCGGCTCCTTATATGCCCAAAATCCGGCCACCACTTTTGAGATCCCCAACCGAACCATCAATCTTCCTTGTGGCACTACCTGTACGCCGATCGCTGCGACGGTCCCGCACATCAAGCAATCCACCGATTATGTGATCACGACTCCGGCCTATGTTCCGTTTCCCTACGTGACCGCTACAGGCATTAATGTAACCTCCCTAATCAACTCATTTGGATTCGATGATCAGTGGACCTCTTCCATCGCTGTTCCATTCCCCATCTGTTATTATGGTTCTACCTACTCCAATTTGATTATTGGTACCAACTCCGCGATCAGCTTTGATGTTTCGCGGGCATCCACCGGTAGTGGTTATTCAATTGTTGCCGGGGGAACCATTCCAAGCACCACTTATGCGCCCAATATGATCTTCGGGCCTTATCACGACATTGACATCGATCAACCTGGCGCCAACAAGCGGATCGAATACCGGATCGAAGGTGTGGCCCCCAAGCGTCGATTCGTCGTCAGCTTTAATGAGGTGCCCTACTTTTCTGGGTCATGCGCCGGGAATTTTGCCTCGAATGAAATGGTGATCTATGAAGGCACCGGGATCGTGGAGGTTTATATCAAAGACAAACCTTCCTGTACAGCTTGGAATGGTGGACGTGCGATTTTGGGCATGCAAAATGGGGGGCGGAATCAAGCCGTAGCGGTGACGGGGAGAAACGCAACTGTTTGGGGGAATAATGCCATGAATGAATGTTGGCGATTCATTCCGAGTGGTGGTGCTCCAACCTTTAAGTCGGCCAGTTTGATCCTGAATGGCAATGTGGTAGCCGCTGCGGATACGAGCACTACAGCCGCTGGTAAATTGGGCTTGAGTTTCCCGAACATCTGTCCGCCCAACCCCACTACCAAATATTACCTGGAGGTTCGTTACAAGGATTGCAACAACCCCTTGAATGACATTGTATTTACCGACTCCGTCACGGTCAATAAACTTCCATCCAGCTTGTTGGGTACGGCCAACGTATTGCCCGCCTCTTGTGGAACCAATAATGGCTCCATCACCCTCAACAACGTCGCTGGAGGGAGCATGCCTTATCAGTTCTCCATCGACGGTGGTGTTACCTGGCAGACCTCCAATACGTTTACCGGCTTGGCTCAAGGTGCGTATACCATTAACATCAAAGATGCGTCGGGCGTTTGCACGCTGACCTTGAATGCTTCCGTCACGTTGTCTGGGGCTTTACCGGCTACCACCACCAATGCGGCCACAGCTTGTACCGGCGTGAACAATGGTTCCATTACTGTTACATCCGTGGGTGGTGCGGGGCCTTATACGTTTAGTTTGAATGGTGGTGCTGCCGTACCGGGAACGATCCCCTACACGTTTTCAAATCTGGCTGCGGGCGGATTTACCATCCTGGTCAAAGATCTTTCGAACGGCTGTACGACCAACCTATTGAATGTGGTCGTATCGACCGGTACGGGCATTGCTGCCAACGGAACGGCTGGTGCAACATCCTGCCCATCCGTGAACAACGGTTCAGTTACTGTAACCACGACTGCAGGGGTAGCGCCATTTACCTTCGCCATTGATGGAGGGACAGCCCAAGCAGGAGCCAGTCCGTTCACCTTTAATAATCTTTCTTCCGGTAATCACACTGTGAATATTGTGGATGCATTGGGTTGCATCCGTAGTATAACGGTGAATGTACCGGCCGGTCCGGCGCTTTCAGCTGCTGTAACCAGCGCGGCTACCGGTTGTCAGGGTGCCACAAATGGCTCGGTGACTGTTACCCCGAATTCAGGCACGGCGCCCTATACGTACTCACTCGACAATGGTGCATTTGTTCCTGGCGCTTCCCCATATACCTTCAATAACTTGAGTGCCGGCAACCACACCATCGTCGTGAAAGATGCAGCCGGTTGCACGTCTAACATCATCAACGTGAATGTTGCCGTGGGTCCGCCACTGGCCACCACCGCCACCAATACCAATGCGCTTTGCTTCGGAGGAAGCACGGGATCCATCACGGTAACGCAACCCACGATAGGCAGTGCTCCGTATCAGTATTCTTTGGATAATGCAACTTGGCAAGCGAGCAATCAGTTCAACGGATTGGCGGCCGGTAATTATACGGTGTATTTTCGCGAAGCAAACGGATGCTTTGGGAATTTGACCATCACCGTCGGTCAGCCCACTTCCTTGGTGGCCTCCGCTACGACGGTGCCGGTTGTTTGCAACGGACAGCCCAATGGAATCATCCGAGTCGCCGGAACCGGTGGCATCGCCCCGTATCAGTTCTCGTTAAACGGTACTACTTGGCAGACTATTGATAGTTTTCTAGTAGTTGCGGGTTCGTACACGATCACCATCAAAGACAACAACGGTTGTATAACCACCATTCCGATTACCGTGACTCAACCCAATTTGTTGGCAGCAGTTTCGGCCAATACGAACGCAACTTGTAATGGCGGCAACGACGGACAGATCGTGGTTGCCGCTACGGGTGGAAATGGTAGTTATCAATACTCCATCGATGGGGGAAATACCTGGCAGGCCTCCACGACCTTCAATGTGGCGCCGGGTAACTACGTCGTGCAGGTAAAAGATGCATTGGGGTGCAATACCAGTTTCAACACAACCGTGGGACTTACCAACGATCTCGTATTGACGCCACAAATAGATCCAACGATCTGTGAGAGCAAATCGACACAACTGAACCTGGTATCCAATGCGCTTCAATACAGTTGGTCGCCTACAACGGCACTGACCAATGCCAATATTGCCAATCCGGTGGCCAATCCGATCGTAACCACCCAATACATCGTTACAGCCACCTATGGCCGATGCGTGGCTTACGACACGGTGATCGTGAACGTCAATGCAGCGCCGATCCCCAATGCGGGTCCGGATGGATTCATTTGCTATGGACAAACCCATCAGCTTCAGGCGTCGGGTGGGGTTCAATACCGCTGGACACCCGCTACGTATTTGAGCAGCACTACCATCGCGAATCCGATCTCCACACCCTCCAAGGACATTACTTATACCTTATCCATCCTGGCCGATGCCAATGGTTGCGCATCCCTGATCACCGATGAGATGACGATAGACGTAACACCGCCGTTGAAATTGAAAACATATCCGTACGACACCATTGGCTATCCGGGCGATCAATTTCAGTTGTTGGCCGTGCCCAATGATCCGGATGCAACCACCTTTGTCTGGTCGCCTGCTGTAGGATTGAGCGATCCATCGATCCCCAACCCGATCGTGACCGTCGGAGCTATTGGCCAAGACATTCAATATCGCGTGATTGCCTCTACGCAAGCGGGTTGTCGGGGTGAAGGCTATGTAAACGTGCGCGTTTATAAAGGCCCCGATATTTACGTGCCGACCGGATTTACGCCCAATAACGACGGACGAAACGATAAATTCACGCCTTTCCCCGTAGGCATGAAGAGTTACAATTATTTCCGGGTATTCAATCGTTGGGGTCAATTGTTGTTCAGCACCGCGAAACTACATGTGGGTTGGGATGGCACCCTGGGCGGCGTTCAGCAACCCGGTGGAACCTATGTGTGGATGATCGAAGGACTGACAAAAGACAATCGGGTCATTACGAAAAAAGGAGCGGTGACGCTGATTCGATAAGAGTTATCCCCAACGGCGAATCATTTTCATAAACGGCTCAGTTTTTCTCCAACGAGAAGAATCATCGCGTTATTTTTGCGTCGCGTATAATCATGCGCATCAATTTTCCAAATATGGTGGACGTATTACTCGGACTGCAATGGGGCGATGAAGGCAAAGGAAAAATCGTTGATTTTTTTGCCAAGGATTATCAATTGGTGGCTCGTTTTCAGGGTGGACCCAATGCCGGTCACACCTTGTATGTGAACGATCAAAAGATCGTATTGCATCAGATCCCCTCTGGTATTTTTCACGCTGGTATCCAGAACCTGATCGGCAACGGAGTGGTCCTGGATCCGGAGACCTTGCGCAAATAGTGTGCGGCCGTAGCCGCGTTTGGCGTG
>DFST01000155.1 GCA_002378975.1 Chitinophagaceae bacterium UBA3430 | reverse complement strand
GCCAGCCTGCAAATCGATGCACAAACGAATCGTGTGTCCGATCCAGTGCCCGCCACACCCAATGTCCGTTTATATCCGAACCCCGCTACGACCTACATTCAATTTGAACTCTCCGGCAACGTGCGCGCAGCTGGACTGTACATTTACAATGGAGTGATGGGTAAGAAGATGATGGCCATTAATAACGTATCCGGACCCGTTCGGATTAGTTTGAATGATTACCCCCGTGGTCTTTACGTATACCATCTCCTCAATGCCAAAGGGCAAATTCTCGAGGTCGGTAAGTTTCAAGTTTCCAAGTAAACTTTCAATTCATTATTGCACCTGAACGATCAGGAATTTCAGGTATTGTGTATTCTCTTGTCCCCAAACGATTGGATGATCGGGTGATTGTGTTTGAAACAAAACCTGACGGATTCTTCGGCGCGCATCCCGGGCCGCCATGTCGATGATCTGTAGAAACAATTCCGAGTTGACCAGATTGGTGCAAGAAGAGGTGACCAGAAATCCACCGGGACGAACCAATTTCATGCCTCGTAGGTTGATTTCCTTGTAACCGGTAATGGCTTTTTGAATGGTTTCCCGGCTCTTGGTGAAGGCCGGCGGATCCAACATGACCACATCGTAATTCTTTCCCTCCTTGCCCCAGGATTTCAACACATCGAATGCATTGGCCACTTCGAATCGACAGCGGTCCGATAGCCCGTTTAATGCTGCATTCGCATTGGCCATTTGAACGGCATTGGCGGATATATCCAGCCCCAGCACCGACTTGGCTCCATAATGAGCCGCATGCACCTCAAAAGTTCCGGTGTAGGTAAATGCGCCCAATACATCGGCGTCCTTTACGATGTGCTGAATGGCCCGACGGTTGTCTTGTTGATCCAGGAAATAACCCGTTTTCTGTCCTTGCTCCACGTCGACGTGAAAAAGCAATCCATTCTCACGGATCTGAATGCGTGTATCGAAAGGTGCCGATAGAAATCCTTTTTGTTGGGGCAGTCCTTCCAATTCCCGAACGGGCACATCATTGCGCTCATAGATCCCCTTCGGATTGAATACGGCCTCCAGTGCTTTGACCAAGGCCGGCTTCCATCGGTCCATGCCCAAGGCCAAGGTCTGTATCACAAAATAATCATTGAACTTATCGATGATCAGTTGAGGCAAGCCATCGGCCTCTCCAAACACCAACCGGCAATTCTCGGTATATCCCAACTTTTGGCGGTAATGCCAACAACTGCGGATCTGGTCCAGAAAATATTGTTCGTCGATCACCGCCTTTGGATCACGGGTCAGCAAACGAATCTGGATCTGGGAACGGCTGTTGTAATAGCCCTGCCCGACGAACCGATCGTCATGGCTGAACAAGGTCACTATATCCCCATCCTGGGCCCCTTCATCGATCGTATCGATCTCATTGGCGAAAACCCAAGGGTGCCCCAGCTGAACACGCGGAGCGATTTTACGTCGAAGTTTGGCCCGAATCATGGCGCAAAGTTAACCCGAAGCAGCTGCGTGGGGGGGACAAATTGTCTTACTGTTCCCGCGATTTGTCTGTCATTCTCCCTTTGGAGTCATAATTGAAGGTATTTTTGCCGACCACAATAGTTATGGAGAACACAGAAAACATCATCCCCGAAGAACAGCCGACGAGTTCCGATACAACGGAAGCAGCTGCTCCGTTGAGCGAATTGGAGCAGAAGTCGGCCGAATTGGAGGCCTTGAAAGCCAAGCACCTTTATTTGGTAGCGGAATTTGAGAATTTCAAACGCCGCAATGCCAAGGAGCGCATCGAGCTGATCCAGACTGCCGGCAAAGAAGTGATCCAATCGCTGCTGGACGTGATGGACGACTGCGATCGCGCCCAAAAACAACTGGAAGCTTCCGCCACCGATCCGGCACTCAAAGAAGGCTTATTGCTGGTGTTTAACAAGCTGCGTAATACGCTGCAGTTGCGCGGACTCAAAGCCATGGAAACCCTCCATGCCGAGTTTAATGCCGACCTCCACGAAGCCATCACCGAGATACCAGCGCCTTCTGAGGCATTGAAAGGAAAGATCCTGGATGAAGTCATCAAAGGATATTATTTGAACGACAAGATCATCCGCCACGCCAAAGTCGTGGTGGGAAATTGATATGAGCAAACGCGACTACTACGAGATATTGGGTGTAACCAAAACGGCCAGTGCGGACGAGATCAAAAAGGCGTATCGCAAAGTCGCCATGCAGTATCACCCCGATCGAAACCCGGGCGACAAAGCCGCTGAGGAGAAATTCAAAGAAGCCGCAGAAGCTTATGAGATACTCAGCGACGCAGACAAGAAAGCCCAATACGACCGATATGGCCATGCCGGCGTATCGGGCCAAGGTCGTGGATTCGGCGGTGGCAGCGGCGGCATGAACATGGATGACATCTTCAGTCAATTCGGTGACATATTCGGTGAAGACATGTTCGGCGGATTTTTTGGAGGCGGACAACGGGGTGGACGCGGTGGTCAACGAACTCGGGGCGTTCGCGGCAACAACCTGCGTGTCAAACTCAAGCTAACCTATGAAGAGATCGCCAAGGGAGTAACCAAAAACATCAAGGTTAAAAAACATGTACCCTGTACCACCTGCAGTGGTAGTGGCGCGAAAGATAAAGGCAGTATGCAGTCCTGTGGAACCTGCGGCGGCAGCGGACAGGTTCGACGTGTCCAGAATACTTTCCTCGGACAAATGCAAACCGTATCTACTTGTCCAAACTGCCATGGCGAGGGGTCTACCATCACGGCCAAATGCGGAAGTTGCAAAGGCGAAGGACGAGTATTTGGAGAAGAAACCGTCAGCATAGACATACCAGCTGGTGTGCAAGAAGGCATGCAACTCAATGTGAGTGGCAAAGGAAATGCTGGTGAACGCGGAGGCATGCCGGGCGATCTAATCATTCTCATCGAAGAGGAACAACACAAGGAATTGTATCGAGAAGGCTTGAACGTTGCCTATGAATTGCATCTATCTTTCCCGGATGCCGTATTTGGCACGCAAGTAGAAGTTCCCACCATCGACGGAAAAGCCAAGATCAAGATTCCGGCCGGTACACAAAGTGGAAAGATCCTGCGCCTCAAAGGAAAAGGTTTCCCTTCCGTGAATTCATACGAAAAAGGAGATCAGTTGGTACAAGTCAGCGTTTGGACTCCACAGGATCTAAACTCGGATGAAAAAGCGATGCTGGAAAAACTGGGACAATCCAACAACTTCAAACCCAATCCGGATAAAAACGAGAAAAGCTTTTTCGATAAGGTCAAAGAGATCTTCAGCTAAACGCTCAACCCTCTACTCGCTACTGGCTACCCGCTTCCGCCCCTTCTTATTTTTCTTGGGATGGTAGATCAAGTCGGCAGCTTGTACCAGCTGAAAGAATTCTTGCTGATAGGCATCTGAATTCGAAATGGCTCCCCGGGCCAAATCCAGTAAGGCTTCCCAGGAATTTTCAGGTACAAATCCGGAATGACGCAGCAGCGAACCAAACCAGGTCAGTGCCGCTGCGAATCGATAGGCCGTATCTACCCGATCGATCGATTGCCAGTCGGATAAAGACTGTGCATAGAAGCTAGAAACAATCGTATCATTCGGGAGTCTGTATTGTAGCCGTATCCGGGCCAGCGTATCCGAATGGCGAAATGCCGGTCGCATCTTCAATTCAAATAGTACAAGAGCCGATTGTCCCGTCCCAATTTCCCCACCCTGCAAGCGTGTGGTTGAATCACGAAGAGCCCCGAGTTTATTATCGAATCCAATCAGTCGGTATTCCTCCACTTGATCTGAATTGAACTGGGCGCTGAGTGCTGCATCGTCTGCAACGGAATAAAGTGTTTGAGCGAACTCTTTGAAGAGTACTTTTTCCGCCTCCTGAAATCCGTCGAGGTAAGCAAAATTTCCATTTCCTCGTTTCGCGAGCGACTGGATCTTGGAGTCTTTGTAATTGCCCATACCCACCCCCAAACAGGTCAGATAAATACCCCGCTCACTTTCCTTCGCGATCAACGCTTCCAGTTCTTCTTCGGTCTTCATGCCCACGTTGAAATCTCCATCGGTGGCCAAGATGACTCGATTATTCCCCCCGGGGATGAAATGGCGACGCGCTACCGAATAGGCCAACTTAACGCCCGATTCACCCGGGGTAGCTCCGCCGGCCACCAACGAATCGATCACTTGCCGAATGGTGTCTTTGCGACTACCCGAAATCGTGTTCAACAAAATATCGGTTACGCCCCCGTAGGTGACGATGGCTACCGAATCTTTGTCGCGCAGGTTGTTGACCAGCATCCGAAAGGCAGATTGCAACAAGGGCAATCGATTGGGCATATCCATGGAGGCCGATACGTCGATGAGAAAAGTGAAATGCGCCGGTGGCAGCGTATCCAAATTCAACGTGCGCGCATTTACCTGAACGAAGAATAATTTATTTTGGGCGTTCCACGGACAATCGGTGAGTCGCGTATGAATGCGGAACACCTGACCGGAATCCGGTTGCTGGTAATCCAGATTAAAATAGTTCAACATCTCCTCGATCCGAACTGCATCGGCCGGCACCGGACTTCGTTGTCGGATAAACCGACGAATGTTGCTATACGATGCACGATCGATGTTCAAGGAAACGCCGGTACTTGGAAACGCATCCGCCCGGATAAACCGGTTCTCCAATAGATTCGCATAGGTTTCATTACCCGTAAGCCACTGACGGGCCTCTTGACGATTCCAACCGGCAGTCAAGGAAGAAAGTGTAAAAGCAGGCAGCAAATCGACCGGGCGTTTGAGGGTAATCTCTACATATCGATCCGATTGCCATGCAGCCGTCAAAGACTGAAATCCCTCCAAATGAAATAAGAAAGAATCGACGATGGTGGCGGACACAACCCCAAATGTTCCTTGGGAGCCGGATCGAAACAACAGGCCCGTCGACAACTGAATGATTCGAACATTGGGAATGATCGAGCCTTGCTCATCCTTAACCACCCCCCGAAAATAGAACTGCTGTGCCTGTAGAAAACAGACGCTGAACAAGAAACAAGCTATGAGGGAGGTGCGTTTCAACACCAGAAATTACGTAAAAAGGCGGAATCCGTCACTTGGACGCCAATTGATAGATCGCGTCGTACTGTCGCCCCCATCCGTCGTAATCCAATCCGTACCCCACCACGAATTTGTTGGGAATCACAAATCCCACATAATCCAGGGTCAACGGATGCTGCGTAGCCTCTGCTTTGTGCAACAAGGTAGCAATGCGCACGGAACGGGGTTGTTGTTGCAGCAAATGCGGAATGAACTTTGCCAGCGTGTTTCCGGTATCCACGATGTCTTCCAATAAGATCACATCCCTTCCGGTCAAATCAACTTCCAGCCCAATGGCTGTTGTGATGGTACCGGTAGAACGCATGCCCTGATACGAAGCCAGTTTGATGAAGGAGATCTCCGGATCGATGGAAAGCGAGCGGATCAGGTCGGCCGTAAAAAGGAAGGCCCCATTTAGGATAGAGAGAAACAAAGGACGAGTGCCCGCATAATCGCTACTGATCTGATCGGCCATTTCACGGATCCGGGATTGAATGGTGGCGGTATCCAGATATACTTCGAATTGTCGATCCAATACCTGTATCGTACTCATGGTCGTCGATTTAATGTTTGTGGGGTGGTCGTCTCCGATCCGGAAACTTCATCATATTGATTCAACTGATAGGTCTCGATCAAACGCAACAAGGCCTCCGGATACCGAGGCGAAGTGGCATAACCGGCTCGCTTCAAGCCATATACCCAGCCCTTGTAATCGTGTTGATCCAACTGGAACAAAAAAGCATAATGCGAGCGGGTGCGCAAAAAATCGGAATGATCCCGATAAGATTCGATGGCCGAAGCATATTTTCTGAAACACTCGTTCCGCAGATCATCGGTGTGTCGGATCGTAGCCCCTGTCCATTCCGGCTTGCATTTTATTCCAAAATGATTGTTGGCTTCCCGAGCCAAGCGACTGCTGCCTGCACCCGATTCATAGATTCCCTGCGCTAAGGTTACGGAGGCGGGAATTCCACTTCGCTTCATTTCCTCGATGGCCACAGTACAGTATTGATCGATGTAATTCAATACAGCCGGATTGACCTTGATCGTTAACGGAGTCTGCGCATACAATTGAGGCATGACCAGCATCCAGCACAGAAACAGATATATAAATCGGAGTCGGTTCATAGTTTACGGATCAACATGAGTCCGTCGCGCAAGGGAATCGGCACTTGCTCCACGTCCGGACAACTCTTGACTGCCTCGGCAAAAGAAAGAAGCGCCTTGGCATTCTTCCCTTTTACAGGCTCTTCCAATACCTGACCATGGAAGAAAAGATTATCCGCTAAGATAAAACCGTTTCGTCGGACCGACGGCAGCAGGATGTTAAAATAGTCGGCGTAACCGGTCTTATCCGCATCGATGAAAACCAGATCCCAACTTTCCGTGAGCGTGGGCAAAAGCACGTGGGCATCCCCTTGCAAAAGTTGGATCTGATCGCGGTAAGCAGATCGATCGAAATAGCTTCGCGCCTGCTGGGCATCCGATTCCCGATACTCGATGGTGACCAGCTTCCCGAATTCAGTCAATCCACTCGCCAAACACAGTGCACTGTAACCAGTAAAGGTGCCAATCTCCAAGACCCGACGGGGACGGATCATTTGACTGATCATCGAAAGGAACTGGCCTTGCTGTGCCCCACTCAACATGTGGGCCTCCGGGTGATTTGCTAATGTAAACGCCTCGATTTCCTGCAACAATTCAGGCAAGGGGCTCACCCAGCGATCCATAAATGACTGCAACCGTTCGGAGATCAATTCATCCATAAAAAAGGGTTCAAGATTTCTTTCGCGAAATCAAGGTGAGGCACAGGAAGGTGATCAATCCATTCAACAGGATCAGTTCCGGTCCGATTTTATAGCCGCTGAACACACGCTCCGATATTCCATTCAACCCCAACGACACGTGCAACTTCGCTTCGTAATAGGCCGGATTTGAGAGCAAATCCAATCCGAAAGCGAGCAATGGTCCCGCCAAACAGACCCACCCTACCCACGCGGATTTCAAACTACGCTGCGTCAGAATTCCAAAAGCAAACAATCCGAGCAGCGGACCGTATGTGATGCCCGCAAACTTGATGATGAATTGAATGATGGATTTATCATTGATGGCTTTAAAAAGCATAACCATCAAAAAGAACAACCCAACGAAGGCGACGTGCACCCAGAGTCGGGTGCGTTTTTTCTCTGCTTCGGTTTTCGGTGATTCACGAAATCCCAACAGGTCAATGCAGAAGCTCGAAGTGAGCGACGTAATGGCCCCATCCACACTGGGAAACAAGGCTGAGATCAGTGCAATGATGAAGATGACACCAATGGCCCCTGAAAACGCCTCCCCCAAGGCCAGCGCAGGAAATAGATCATCGCCCGTGGCTGGAACGCCATTCAATAACACGGGGTTGGCACTCGCATATAAATAAAGAACGCCACCCAGGATGAGGAACAACAGATTTACGACGACCAGGATGCTACTCATGGTCATCATGTTTTTTTGAGAGGCACCCAGCGTGCGTACGCTGATGTTCTTTTGCATCATTTCCTGATCCAAGCCGGTCATGGTAATGGTAATGAACATTCCGCCCAGCAACTGTTTCCAGAAATAACCGGGGCTATTCATGTCCCAATTAAAAATACGTGTGTAGCCCTTGTCTGAAAGACTGCTCCAAGCACTGCCCAGATCGAGATCCATGGATTTAAGCAACACCACCAAGCAAACCACCAAGCCGATCAACATGCCGGAGGTCTGAAGGGTATCGGTAAATACAATGGTCTTTACTCCCCCCTCGATGGTATACAACATGATCAGCAACAAGATTACGATGGCGGTTAGCCAGAATGGAATCCCCAAACGATCCAGAATGAACAACTGAAGAATGTTCACCACCAAATACAAACGGGCAGTAGCCCCCACGGTACGGGAAAGCAAAAAGAAGGAAGCACCGGTTCGATGTGCCTGCCGACCGAATCGTTGCGACAGATAGGTATAAATGCTCGTTACATTCAATCGGTAATACAGCGGTAGCAATACAAAGGCAACCACCAGATAGCCAAGAAAATAACCCAGCACCAATTGGAAATAAAAAAAATTGGCCTTGCCGACATCGCCGGGCACACTGACAAACGTTACGCCCGAGAGCGACGTGCCGATCATGCCAAAGGCAACCAGCATCCAATTGCTGTTTCGGTTGCCAATGAAAAAGGACTCGTTGTCTGAATTGCGGGAGGTATACCAGGCCACGCCCAGCAAAAGAAGGAAGTACCCCAGCACAAAGGAGAATAAGGTGATTGGTGTCATAATATTAGAGTTTTGAAGGTAGCCAAAAAACAGCTACTTTTTGGGCATGAGCATACGATCCATTGCCGTCTTTTGTGGTTCCAAAAATGGCACCAACCCCGCCTATGTCCGCGACGCACAGGAACTCGGAAATCGGCTCGGCAGCAGTAAGGTTGACGTGATCTATGGAGGGGGGAGCGCCGGACTCATGGGCAGTGTCGCGGATGCGGCCTTAGCGGCGGGCGGAAAAGTCGTTGGCATTATCCCGCAACTGTTGGTCGAATGGGAGGTGGCACACCGCGCACTCACCGAATTGATCGTTTGCGACAACATGCATCAAAGAAAAGCGAAGATCTACAGCCTCTGTGATGCAGTCATTGTACTGCCGGGCGGATTTGGAACACTCGACGAACTCTTTGAGGTCCTCACCTGGAATCAACTGACAATCCACGATAAATCCATCCTAATCCTGAACACCGATGGTTTCTACGACCCATTGCTCCAGCACCTGGAACGACTCAAACAGGAAGGATTCCTATATGAAGGAGCCTACGAAAAACTGCACGTAATGCCAGATCCAAAATCGGTTGAAAATTGGTTGACCGAAATCAATCAACGCCCCTGAAACAAGGGGATCTGCAATCCACCCCGCACATTGGGGATCGCACGGCCGTATGAATCTGTATACGGCGAGTTGATATCACCAGACACGTCAAAAAGAACCGCTAGATAAAAGAAAGGGTTTCCGCGGCGTCCTTGACGGCCCGACGTATACCCACCCCCAATCAGGGTGCTGGAAGCCGTTACAGAGATCTTTTCTACCACCCCGCCGACCGGAATGTATTTCTGTCGAATGGAATTCTGCTCAAGTTGGGCTTGCGCAAATAAAAATCGGACTGGGTATAAGCGAGCAAAAGCCCCGCCACCAATCATGGTTTGACGCAATTTATCGTTGAGCCGACCATTGTAATCGCGGTAGCTCGTATACGTGTAATTGACAACGACACCCGCATCCAACCAATTGGTCAGGCTATACCCCAAAACAGGGGAGCCTCCCATCATGAACGTGTTGTTGTAAAAGGCCAGGGATACACTGCCCCCGGTGAATAAATTTTGCTGAAAAGTCGTTTCATTCGACTTTTTCTCATCTACCTGCTGGGCTTGTATACAAACAACGTGAAGCGCATAAATTCCGAAGAGGATAATCCGTTTCATAAATAAGATTTAGGCAGATGCGAGCGAAGGCAGGATCTTACCGGGATTTAGAATTTGATTGGGGTCGAAGGCTTGTTTGACCGACCGCATCAGCTCCAGGTTTACCGGATCGAAAACGACATCCATAAAATCTTTTTGAATCAGGCCGATCCCGTGCTCTCCACTGATCGTTCCACCCAAGCGGTATACCAACTTGAATAGATCACGCAATATGGATTGTACACCTGCATGACCAAAGCTGTTGGGTACTCCGGGCTTATGAATGCGAATGTGCAGATTCCCATCCCCCGCATGCCCATAACAAACTACATCGAACTGGTGATCGACACCAAGCTGCTTGACGCCTCGGATCAGGGCGGGCAATTCAGCACGCGGCACCACAGTGTCTTCCTCAATGGTATATCCCACGAGCTTAACCGCTTCAGCCACCCGACGACGTAATTTCCAAAGGGCTGCTTTTTGCTGTGCATCATCGGCGAAATACAACTCGCCAATATCGTATTGACTCAGCAAATTTCCGATCGCCTCCATCTCTTGCATCAACACATCCATGTTATTTCCATCAACTTCGATGATCAAATGAGCAGCCGTATCCTCGGTGACCGGCACAAGCGCATCCGTAACCAGCTCACTAACGATCTTCAAGGCGTTGATCTCCATTAACTCCAGCGCGCTGGGTACAAATCCGGCACGAAATATCTCACTGACAGCCTCCCCAGCCTGCTCCAGATCCCGAAAGGGAACCAACATCAATAGGTCGAACTTGGGAAAAGGAATCAATTTCAGGACAATCTTAGTAACCACACCTAGGGTACCCTCGCTGCCCACCATCAGTTGGGTCAGGTTGTAACCGGTTGAATTCTTCAACACATTCGCGCCGGTCCACATAACCGAACCATTCGGCAGCACCACTTCCAAATTCAATACATAATCCTTTACGACCCCGTACTTAACGGCTTTGGGCCCACCGCTGTTCTCAGCAATGTTTCCGCCAATGAAACAAGAGCCTCGACTACTGGGGTCCGGGGGATAGAAAAGACCCTTTTCCTTTACAGCATTTTGTAAAACTTCCGTAATCACCCCTGGTTCAACCGTTACTTGCAAATTCCGCTCATCGATCTGCAGGATCCGGTTTAATCGCTCCATCGATAACGACACCCCCCCCAGATGAGGAAGGGCCCCGCCGCTTAGTCCGGTGCCGGCACCCCGCGGGGTAACGGGAATGCACCGCTGATTACAATGTTTCATGATCGCACTGATCTCTTCGGTCGTACTGGGTTTGAGCACAACTTCGGGGGGGAACACGAGGTTCTCGGTCTCATCGCGTCCATAACGCTGACGAGACTCCGCATCCACCAAGACTTGATCGGGGCCAATGATGGTTTTGAAAAAAGCGATGTCTGAATCCACAACGGGTTGATACGGCATAGAAAGGAGGTGGTTTGGCAACACAAAAATCGGCAATCCTGGGCAGATCTGAAAGGCCTGTTTGTAATGAAAATCAACGTTAAAGCAAGGCTGATTCATTGTCCGGCGACCAACACTAGCCAAGGCGCCTAGGAGACCCGAGCAGCTGCAAACAAGAAACCGGGGTTGCTCTATGAGATATGATACTTGTTACAATCCGCATTGTATCTAGTCAGGGTATGGCTAGGATCCAGGCCATAAAATCGCATTGAAATGAACATAAATCGTGAACAACTTATCGAAGCCAAAAATGAACGGAACAACGCAGGAAAAAGAAATGAGTAAACCCCTACCAAAAATGGAGAACAAACTGTTGAAATCTCCTAGCGGTATCAAGGGATTTGACGACATCACTTTTGGAGGACTACCGCTCAATCGACCAACGCTCATCGTCGGATCCATCGGAAGCGGTAAAACGTTTTTGTCGATGGAATACATCATAAATGGCATTGAATTGTATGACGAGCCGGGTGTGTTTATGACGTTCGAAGAAAAGACAAACGAATTACTGGAGAACGCCTCATCCCTTGGATTTAACATCAAGAAATTGATTGGCGAGAATAAATTGTATCTCGAGCATTTAGAGATCGGCCACAACGTAAGCAAAGAAGCGGGCACCTACAAAATCGATGGCTTATTCGTGCGACTCGAACATGCCATCGAAAAGGTAAAGGCCAAAAGGGTCGTACTGGATTCACTAGACACACTCTTTGCCAGTTTAGATAGAAACATCTTACGAACCGAATTCAAACGTCTATTTTCTTGGTTAAAGGATAAAAAGGTTACCGCCATCGTAACCGCTGAACTGGGAGATGTTTTCTTAACCCGGATGGGACTGGAAGAACTCATCGCAGATTGTGTAATTGAATTAAGCAATCGAGTGACCAATCAGATCAGTACGCGTCGATTGCGGGTATTGAAATATCGCGGATCCGCGCATGCCTTGAATGAATACCCATTTACCATTGACGAAAATCGACTAACGGTATTCCCATTGATCAGTCAAGGGCTTCAACAACCATCCAGTTCTAACCGAATTTATACGGGTATTCCACAGCTGAATGAAATGCTCGAAAACAAAGGATTTTATGTAGGAAGCAGCATCCTCGTTTCGGGCACAGCCGGTACAGGCAAATCCAGCCTACTGGCAGCCTTTGCCCACAACGCCTGTATGAACGACCAAACCTGCCTATTCTGTGCATTTGAAGAGGCCCCCAACCAGATTATCCGAAATATGCGATCCATTGGGTTGGATCTTCAACCACACCTTCAATCAAACAAAATTCAATTTTATTTTGCCCGACCAACCCTGCAAAATCTTGAGTTGCATTTTATGGCGATCAAAGAAATCATCGGTGTACTACAACCAAAAGTGATGGTGCTTGACCCCATCACCAACTTAATGACAGAAGGACCCAATAGCGACGTAAGAAGTATGCTCACGCGTTTCATTGACTACTTAAAAACCCAACAAATCACCGTCATGTTTTCTGCGGCCATCACCATTGGATCCATCGCCCGAAGCCCCAGCGACGAGGGTATATCCTCCATGGTAGACACCTGGATATTGGTTGAAGACATCGCCACAGAGGGAGAACGAAACCGAGGCATCTATGTCATGAAATCAAGAGGCATGAATCACTCCAATGAAATGCGGGAATTTATAATTTCTTCAAACGGGATAACCCTGCTGCCCGTTACCAGCGGGAAAGGAGGTATGCAGATTGGGTCCAAGCGAATAGGCGCAGAAAAAGAAATGATTCAGCCGAATTCCAAAAGAAAACAGCAGGCTGAAATCAGCTCCGACAGTAGGCCGAATTTGTAAATCGCAAACACATTCAACGATACCCAATCCACATACGCACTTAAGATATATTCAGATGATTAGCGACACACCAACATCCAATCAAAAAAACAAAAACCGTAAAAAGGGAGAATTCATTTTCCAGTTATTCATTGCTGGAAATACGCCTATTTCCATAAAAGCAATTTCAAGCATAAAAGCCATATTCGAAAAATACTACGCCGACAACTATACGCTAGATGTTTTCGACATATACGAATATCCCGGATTGGCCACAACCGAAGAAGTACTCGCCGTTCCTTACTTGATTCGAAAAAAACCGTTGCCTGAGATCAGAATGATCGGCGACTTCTCTGATCGAGAAAAAGTTATTGACGAACTATTGATCCTAACGAAATAATACATCGAGTATGACAAAAGATTACATCAAGGAGCTGGATTTCATCCTCTTGTCATTAATCAATGAATATGCACACGCCAAAGAAGGGGTCAAATTTTATCAAGAGGAAGCCCCAAAAACGACCAAAGAAACAGTGACTGGAGAAATCATTGAGAAATTTGACCTGAAAGAGTGGGAAGTCCATGTACTTTTTCATCACCTGCTGATGGACAAATACATCATCAGCGTAGAACCGCTGATCATTTCGTTGGAAGGGATTGTTTTCGAGAGCAGTGGGGGCTATGCGGAAAAAACCAAACGAGAAGAATCAGAAAAAATTCGCATCACAACGATTGAAGGCGACCTTAGAAAGTATTCTTACGGGCTAACGGTCTTTACGGGAGTTGTTGCCATTGGAACATTAATCTCTGGGCTCTATTTTGCCCTGGAAATATGGAGATATTTTAAATGAATTCCCCACTTAATTACAAATTGAGCACCAAAGACTGAAGAGATCTTTTTCGTTCCTGATAAGATGACAAACGAGGATCGGGTGTCAAATACATCAATAACGAAACGAGGGACACATAGACTCCCGACCATTGCCCTGATAGCGATCTCGACGACCCTGCTTAATCAAGGAAAACTCATACGCCCCGCGCGCGCCATTGAACGCATTGAGCCCCGATAAGGTAACGTCGTAGGAGAAGGTAAAGACCAGTTCGTTCAGGCCAATGCCAATCAGCGGGATCACCGACTCCCGATGCCGATAGGCCACCCCAGCCAGCAATTCGGTCGTTCCATCTCCACTGGCATTGTATCGGGCGATCAAACTACCCATCACCTGCGACGCGCGAGCCTGTGTAGTATAATAAGCGGAGGG
>DFST01000115.1:2047-2850 GCA_002378975.1 Chitinophagaceae bacterium UBA3430 | reverse complement strand
CGTAGTCGCCAAGCATGACCGCGCGGCAAAAAGATCAAAAACAACAAGGCGATGCCGGGACCAATCGAAAAGAAAGGATCCGCTACAAACAACCAATTGAAAGCTACCCGCCGGTGAGAGAATGGCTCGAACCAGCCCGTCCCGTATACGTTGAATCCGTCGAGCAATAAATGTAGAAACACCAGCACAGCAAAAAAACCGTATGCTTTCTTCCGTTGCGGGTACATGCCCGGGTGTAATCGGGCATGTGCTTGGACCAATAAATACACAGCAATACCGGCAAATAAAATGGAGTGTGTGAATCCCCGATGCGCCAAGAGGTCTTCAGCCGGATCATTCCAGGCACTGGCGATGAAATCTATATCGGGTAAGCTATGTGCGGCTGCGCCCCACAACATGGCCCTTCTTCCCAATCTTCGACCGGCCATCCATTCTCCGGCACAAGCTCCGATCGCAATGTGTGTCAGTGAATCCATCGTGGTTAAAGATAAGTGGGTTCTGCCTGTTGGTAGATGATCCTGCTCAATTCTGCTCCCGTATCTTTGAAAGAGAAGTTTTACCATGGATCTAGCCTACAATCAAAACGAGGATCGATACCGCCAACTGCTGAGTGATTTGCGGCAGCGATTGGACAAGATCCAGCTCGGCGGCGGTATGGCTGCCCAAGAAAAACAACGACAAAAAAACAAGCTGCCTGCCCGCGAACGCATTCAATGTCTGATCGATCCGGACACAACATTTTTTGAGATTGGCGCCTTGGCCGGGTATGACATGTATGCCGAACAGGGTGGTTGTCCGGCCGG
>DFST01000115.1:0-1669 GCA_002378975.1 Chitinophagaceae bacterium UBA3430 | reverse complement strand
TGGTTTCCCATCACCGGAAAAAAGAATCTGCGTTTGCAAGAAATTGCGATGGAGAATCACTTACCGATTATTTATTTGGTGGATAGTGCCGGCATTTTTCTTCCCTTGCAAGAAGACATTTTCGCCGACAAGGAACATTTCGGTCGTGTATTCCGAAACAATGCACGCATGAGTGCCATGGGCATTCCACAGATTGCGGCCGTACTGGGCCCCTGCGTGGCAGGCGGCGCCTATCTCCCCATCATGAGCGATGAAACGTATATGGTGGAAGGAAATGGGTCGATCTATCTGGCCGGACCTTATCTGGTCAAAGCGGCCATTGGCGAAACGGTTGAACATGAAAAATTGGGTGGCGCGGATACCCATACCGCCATATCCGGCATCGCCGATCGAAAATTCGCCACGGAAAAAGAATGTTTGAATCATGTTCGGGAATCGATCGGAAGGCTGGGCCATTCACCCGAAGCCGGTTTCGATCGAATTACATCCAAAGCCCCTGCACATCCGATTGCAGAAGTACATAGACTATTTCCAACGGATGGCAAACCCTACGACATGCAAACGATCTTGGATCGGATCGTGGACGAAGGCTCTTATCTCCCCTTCAAACCGGAATACGGACAAACCATCCTTTGCGGCTATGCGCGCATCGACGGATGGTCGGTGGGCATCGTAGCCAATCAGCGTAAACTAGTCAAAACCCGCCAGGGAGAACAACAAATGGGCGGTGTCATCTACAACGATAGTGCCGACAAATCGGCTCGCTTCATATTGAATTGCAATCAGAAAAAAATCCCTTTGCTCTTTTTGCAGGATGTGACCGGATTTATGGTGGGTAGCCGAAGCGAACACAGTGGCATCATCAAAGACGGTGCGAAAATGGTGAATGCCGTAGCCAATTCGGTTGTACCTAAATTCACCATCATCGTGGGCAATTCATTTGGAGCTGGCAATTATGCCATGTGCGGCAAAGCCTACGATCCGCGTTTGATCCTGGCCTGGCCTACCGCACGAATCGCCGTGATGAGTGGCGACTCCGCAGCCAAAACATTATTACAAATCGAAACCGCCACTCAGAAAGCCAAAGGCAAGGAACTCTCCGAGGCGGAAGAAAAAGAACTGGGCGACCGCATCCGTTCCAAATATGAAGCACAGACATCTCCCTATTACGGTGCGGCACGACTTTGGGTGGATGCCATTATTGATCCAACAGAAACCCGCCAATGGATCTCGGCCGGCATCGGGGCAGCCAACTGCAATGCCCGGCTGGAAGATCTAAAGACCGGCGTATTTCAGGTATAGATGTCGGAAGCTGTAATTATATACACCGATGGTTCGGCCCGGGGCAATCCGGGTCCGGGTGGCTACGGCGCGATCCTGATGTTTGGAGATCACCGGAAAGAATTGGCGCAAGGTTACCGACGCACCACCAACAACCGAATGGAATTGATGGCCGTGATCGCTGCACTCAAGACCCTGAAACGTCCGGGCTTTCGGGTTACAATCTATTCCGATAGTCAATATGTGGTCAGAGCCGTTTCGGAAGGGTGGCTGGAGAATTGGATCCGGACCCAATTCAAGGGAGGAAAAAAGAATCGCGATCTATGGGAAGAATACCACAAGCTCTCCAAAGCGTATCAGATCCGATTTCATTGGGTAAAAGGGCATG
>DFST01000159.1:10939-19986 GCA_002378975.1 Chitinophagaceae bacterium UBA3430 | reverse complement strand
AAGACAATAAAAAACCGAGTCTATATGTTTTTTATAAGTTACTGATATCCAGATAACTAGTTTTTATAACGGGTATTTTTTGCCCCGGGGTTTCGTCTTTTTTACCTCTTAAATACCCTATTTTTGCCACCCTAAATAATTGTATTTATGTCTGTTATACAGGATATCCGCGATAAGTATGCAAAGGTGACCGTTGTATTGATTGCCTTAGCCTTGGTTGGCTTTATTTTGACCGACTACTTTGCTGGCCAATCCCGCGGCGCCAATTCATTACCTAACACGATTGGAGCGGTGAATGGAAAGAAGATCCTTTTTGATGAATTCAACGATAAAGTAAATCAAGAGGAAGAGAGTTTAAAATCACAAGGGTACCCACAAACAGGTGCTTTAAACCAACAAGCACTAGATAAGGCCTGGAACCAAGAGATCAACCAAATCTTATTGACCCAATCATTCAATAGTGTTGGCGTATCGGTTGGAAAGAAAGAGTTGAATGACCTTTTATATGGCAACAACCCCTCTCAGATTGCGCGCCAATACTTAAGCAATCCACAAGAGCCGTATAACCCAGCGAATGTTCAACAAACCATCGCCCAGATTCGTAAAAGCGGCGACAACAACCAAAAAACACAACTGAATCAGTTGTTGAATAATATGGTTTTGGAGCGCCAATATGAGAAATACACCGCCTTATTCTCCAGCAGCCTGAATACGCCAAAATGGTTGGTTGAAAAACAAAACGCGGACAATAGCCGAATCGCGAAGATCTCCTTTGTAAAAGAAACCTACAGCAGCGTACCAGATAGTACTATTAAAATAAGCGACTCTGAAATCGGAGAATACGTAAATAAAAACGCCAAGCAGTTTAAGCAGCCCGAATCAAGAACGATCGCGTTTGTTACTTTCTCGGCGTCGCCTTCCGCCACCGATAGCGCAACCGTTTTAGCTGAGGCCACTCAGTTAAAAGAAAAACTGGCTGCAGCCGACAGTGTGCCCCTTTTCTTAGCTAGCGAGGGCGCGAATTTTTTTGATGGTTATATGAACGGGAACACCGTACAAATCGCGGCTAAAGACTCTGTTTTCCGCCTGCCTATTGGCGGGGTTTTTGGTCCTTATTTAGACGCGAACAGCTATGTTGTTGCGCGCATGATGGGATCTAAAATTCTTCCAGACTCTGTAATGTGCCGACACGTATTGGTATCAACTGATATTGCAAATGGAGGTTACGCAGACAGCGCCGCTTCAATTAAAATTGACAGCATTAAAAACGCCATTCAGGCTGGTGCCAACTGGGGACTAATGGTGAATCAATACAACCCACAGTCTGACGGAAGCCGCCAGAACGCTGGTGAGATGACATTCAGCTCTACTCAAATTCAAGCCGAAGGGTTTGCGCCTGAATTCGGAAAGTTCATTTTGTTTGATGGTAAACCCGGCGACCGCAAAGTGGTTAAAACCTCTTTTGGGTATCACTACATTGAAATTCAATCATTCATTAAGCCAACCGTTCATTACAAAGTTGCGTACCTCCCTCGCGAGATCGTAGCCAGCCAAGAAACCGACAACACCGCACTCAACCAAGCGAATGAGTTTGCGGCCGAGAGTCGTGACCAGAAGACTTTCGAGGCTAACTATGAAAAGAAGTGGAAGGCACAAGGAAAGGTGCGGAATCAAGCACCCGGAATTCCTTCTTGGTCTTCTGAGATCCCCGGTCTTGGAATTTCACGCAGTTTTGTTCGGGCAATCTATGAGGCCGATTTGGGCGAAGTGTTGAAGCCTGAGCGCATTGATAATAATTATGTGGTGGCGGCAGTTACCGAGGTCTTGGAAGAGGGAACTATGTCGGTTGAAAAAGCCCGCGCCTCTGTGGAGCCAATCTTGCGCAATCGCAAAAAAGCAACTATTATTCAAAATAAAATCGGAAACATCTCCACCCTGGAAGCAGCAGCTACCGCGCTAGGCGGAAAAACAATCGAAGTGGCCGATAGTCTGCGCATCAACGGCGGACAAAACCCCAGCCTCGGATTTGAGCCCCGCGTGATTGGTGCTGCGTTTAATGCGGCCAACACAGGAAAAGTGGTGAACGCCGCTATTCCAGGCATGAACGGTGTGTATGTGGTTCGTGTGGAACAACAAGGAACCACCCCGGTGACGGCTGGCGACATCCAGGAGCAACGCAAAGCCCGTACCGAGCAAGCCAAACAAGCCCTGAATAACCAGTATAGCCCCAATAATCCGGTAGGAATTCTGCGCAATGCAGCGGAAATCAAAGATTATCGGTCTAGACGTTATTGATCGTACCAATACTAACTGCTCCCCCGCCCCTTTTCAGGGGCGGGTTTTTTTTAACACACCCCTAAAGAATTCGCGGGTTTCGCCCATTAACTTTGCGAAGCAATGTCAGAAATCCTGATTAATAAGGTAGCAGAGAGCGGCTTGATCACCCTCAATCTAGAGGAGTGGTATCCGTGTGAAGAGATATTGGTATTTGATCTGAAAGATCATTTGTTTATGGGGTTGATCCTGAAAGAAAAGGATTTCCGCGAAGCGCTTAAGAACACAGATTGGTCGATCTATAAAGACAAACACGTGGCCGTCACCTGCTCGGCCGATGCGGTTATCCCAGCCTGGGCTTATATGCTGATCGCTACTTATTTAACCCCCGTTGCTGCAGGTGTTTACCAAGGAACCGAGCCGGAATATCGGCGCACCATTTTTCACGAACGACTTCAACAGATCAACCCCACCCACTATCAAGATCAGCGAATCGTCGTCAAGGGTTGCGGGGATCTGCCGGTTGGTCCCGACGCCTATCTCGAGATCACCCGCCTCTTACAACCCGTGGCCAAGAGCATCATGTATGGAGAGCCTTGCAGCACGGTGCCTATTTATAAAAAACCCAAACAATAACATATGAAAAAAATGTACTCACTCTTGTTGGCCATGTTGATGATCGGCAGCGCTTTTTCACAAACAGCGGAAGAGATCGTTTCCGGATACGTAAAAGCAATGGGTGGCGAAGAGGCCATCCGCAAGAATCAAACCTGGAAGCTTTCTGCCAAAGTGGATATGGGAGGAATGGAGTTGCCAATCGTTTTTTTGAAGGCACCCAACAAGATGAAAATTTATGCTACGTTTCAGGGCATGACCTTTGTTCAACAAGCATACGATGGAACCACCGCGTGGAAGACCAATCAAATGACGATGAAGGCCGAAAAGTCGACCACCGAAGAGAGCACCAACATTGCACAGGATTTATTGGAAGAGCCCGATGTTATGATCACCTATAAGTCGCTTGGATACACGGTAGCGCGTGTTGATGATGAGAAGGTGGACGGATCTGATTGTTATGCGATCAAAATGACAAAAAAACCACGCCTTGCCGATGGGGTATCAGTTGACAATGTCGTTACCTACTACATCGACAAGTCCAGCAGCGCCCTGTTGATGACACGCACCATTTCACAAGAGGGGCCGGCTAAGGGATCTGTGGTTGAAACCTTGTTCAGCGACTATCAAGAGGCGGGAGGGGTATTTGTTCCTTTTTCTATGACATTTCGCGTAGCTGGCGCCGCCGCGCAGACCATCAAGTTTGAAAAAGCAGAACCCAACGTAACCATCGACGACAAAGAGTTTGCCTACGAAATCAACTAAACGCAACACACACCATGCGAATTACTTTACTGGCAGCCACCCTATTGGCTGCCCTTTTTTCTTCCGCCCAAAATAATTTAACCGGAGACGACCTGTTTGGTGATCTCCGAGCCCGACAAATTGGCCCCGCTGTCATGAGTGGCCGCATAACCGACCTCGAGGGCCACCCTACCAATCCGCGCGTGCTGTGGGTGGGAACCGCAGGTGGCGGTGTTTGGAAATCTGAAAACGGCGGCCTTAGTTATCTACCCGTTTTTGATAAACACAATCAATCTATTGGAGCCATCACCCTCGACCCCACCAACCCCGATAAGGTGATTTGGGTGGGTACCGGTGAGGTGTGGACCCGCAATAGCGTATCGGTGGGTGACGGCATCTATAAATCCAACGATGGTGGACAAACCTGGAATAAAACCGGACTCGAAAAATCAGAACGCATCAGCGCCATTCGCGTTAACCCCAAAAAAAATAACCAGGTTTTTGTCGGGGTACTTGGTAATCTTTGGGGCAATAGCTCAGATCGGGGTGTCTATAAAACTGAAGATGGCGGAAAGAGCTGGGAAAAGATCTTCTATCTGAACGACAGTACTGGATGTTCTGAGTTGATCATGGACCCATCAAACCCCAACACACTGTATGCGGCCTTCTGGGAGTTTCGAAGAACCGCCTACTCTTTCAGTAGTGGTGGTTCATCCAGCGCCCTTTACAAGTCTATAGATGGCGGAAAAACCTGGAACAAAATCCACAATGGATTCCCGGCCGGAAAACTCGGACGCATTGCCATTGCGGCCGCCCCCTCAAAAGCAGATCTACTTTACGCAGTACTCGAATGCGAAAAACCACAGCAAAAAGGATTGTACCGAAGTGAGGACGGAGGCGCCAACTGGAAACACCTCAATGCCGATTTTGAATTATCGGTTCGTCCTTTTTATTTCTCGCGCATTGTAATTGATCCAAAGAATCCGGATATTATAGCAAAGGCGGGCTTGAATGGAGCCTTCAGCCGCGATGGTGGAAAGACCTTTCGTTCATTCTCTGGTATTCATGCAGACGTACACGACATCTGGTTTGGTGTCCAAAACTCCGACGAAATCACCCTGGGGGATGATGGCGGTGTTTGGCGCAGTCGTGATGGTGGCAACACGTTTGAACACGTAAAAGGATTACCAGTCAGCCAATTCTATCACGTCAGCATCGACAACCAAACTCCCTATAATATTTATGGTGGCCTGCAAGACAATGGATCTTGGTATGGCCCCTCAGCTTCCATTGGTGGAATTGTGAATGGAGATTGGAATCGAATTGGTGAAGGAGATGGCTTTAGGGTACTAGCCCACCCCACAAAAAAAATCACCTACAGCGAAATGCAGGGGGCTGAATCGATTTGGCGCTACGATATTGATAAAAAATCAACCAAAAACATAAAGCCATACCCGCAAGCTGGCGACCCCAAACTTCGCTTCAACTGGAACACACCCATTGCGCTAAGCCCCAATCGACCCGATCGGATTTATGTAGGGAGCCAATTCGTTCATCGTTCAGAAGACCGAGGTGAAACTTGGCAACGCATTTCCCCAGACCTAACCACCAACGATCCCAAAAAACAACAACAGGATAAATCGGGTGGACTTTCGACTGACAACAGCGGCGCCGAAAACCATTGCACCATTTTCACGATCGCTGAATCTCCGATCGACGAAAACACCATTTGGGCGGGAACCGATGATGGTAATATTCAACTCAGCGAGGATGGGGGAAAAAGTTGGAACAACCGAACCCCCAACCAAACCGTTGCGCCCAAGAACACGTGGGTTTATCAAATAGAGCCGAGTCGATTTGATAAGCAGATTGCTTATGCGGCATTGGAGGGTCATACACAGAACGACCTTACCCCCTATGCCATAAAAACAACCGATGGCGGAAAAACATGGAATCGTCTACCAATGACCGGGGTTAAAGGATTTGTTCGTCATATTCATGAAGATCTTAAATCCCCCAACCTGTTATTCCTGGGAACCGAACAGGGTTTGTACATCAGCCTCAACGGCGGACAAGACTGGTTGGCTTTCACCAACAACATGCCTCCGGTGGCTGTTCATTACATGGCACAAGATCCGATTACCAACGATCTGATCTTGGCTACGCATGGTCGCGGCGTGATCATTCTGGATGATGTATCCCCTCTTCGATCTATCACAGCAACCGTTTTACAACAAGACGCAACGCTGTTGCCAACACCCGTCTTCCATTTCAATGATGAAACCGGTTTTGGAAAAACAGCGGACGCGGGTGAATATGTTGGAGGCAACCCCAATCGTGACGCCCGAGTTGTTTACTACCTTAAAAACAGACACACGTTTGGTAAAATGAATTTGGAGATACAGGATTCGGCCGGAAAAAAGCTGGCCTCACTTCCTGCCGGCAAAAAGAAGGGAATCAACATTGTTTATTGGGATGGACGGATGCAAGCCCCCAAACTAGCGAAGGCGAAAACCTTTGCTCGTGGCGGATTCTTTGGCCCCCGTGTTCTTCCCGGAACATATAAGGTGGTGTTGACAAAAGCAAACCAAACCTATAACGGATCAATAGTCTATCAACACAATCCCACATCCGGATTCACGCTGGCCGATAAGCAATTGAATCATCGCTACTCCATGGAGTTGTATGCCTTGAACGAAGATGTGGCGTATGCAACCTATCGGGTTGATCAACTAATTGCAGTCTGCGATTCCTTATCCAAGCAAAAAGAGTTTGCAAAAACGGTCGCTACGATCAACGGAAAGCTAGACAATCTTAAATCTACCTTGGTCGTCACCACCGGAGATAATTACGTGGGTACTGCACCGCCTCAATTAAAAGAGAAGCTGGCAACCCTGTTTAACGAGGTGGCCGGATATCAGGGAGCGCCCAGTCAGAACGAGATCGACAACATCAATCAGCTGTCGACGCAAACTAAAAAAGCCATCGCTGAACTTGAATTGATCTTGGAGAAAGATTGGAAACCGCTGTCTAAAAAAGCAACCGATAAAGGATTAAACGCCGACCCCAAGATCAAGGGTCGTGCAGAGTTTCTATCCGAACGTTAAAAAGAAAATTGAATACAGAACCGAACGGGGGTGGCTAAAACCATCCCCGTTTTTTCATGATCACCAGCATGAGGATGGGAATGGCAAACATCAACCCGATGGCTGCATAGAACCCATAAGGGTGGTGCGCGGCGGGAATCACATCAAAATTCATTCCGAATATTCCTCCAATTACAGTAGCGGGCGCCAACAAACAGGTCACGATCGTCATCACCTTCATTACCTCGTTTAGTTTCAGGTTTACGTTGCTGATGTAGAGGTCTTGAACACTCATCATCACGTCGCGATAGTTGTCACTCAAGTCAACCGCCAACAAGATGTGATCGTGCACGTCTTTAAAATACTTCATGGTTCGCTCCTCCAGCCACTCCGATTCGCTGCGTAGAATGCCCGCTACCAAATCTCGAACGGGCGAAACATTTCGCTTCATAACGATCAACTCTTTTCGGAGTTGATTGATGCGGGCCAAGGATCTTTTGTTGCTCTTGCGACTCACCTCGTCTTCGAGCGCCTCCACCAAGTCGCCCACTTTTTCCATTACGAGGTAGTAGTTGTCCACGATCAAATCCAACATGCTATACAACAGGTAGTCGGCCGAACGTTGCCGAACCTGGCTTTTGGGAATCGAGAGTTTGTGACGAATGGGATTGAATACGTCGCGGCTTGCGTCTTCTTGAAATGACAAAACAAAATTCTTACCCAATACGATGCTGATCTGCTCCGACTCGATGGTCTTTTTCTCTTCGTTGAAATAAAGCATATTCAGCAGGCAGAAAAGATGTTCATCCATCTCATCCATCTTGGGTCGCTGCCCAATGCTCAAAATATCCTCTACGATCAGCGCATGCACACCGTAGTGGGCACATATTGCTTCCACATCATTTTTTCGGATGCCATCTATGTTGATCCACGATACCGTATCGCGCTCCTTATAGGAAAAGGTGGAATCAATGTTTTCTAAAACCTCTGTGTTGATGGTGTCGGCCGAATAATCATAGACTGAAACGTGTATTTTCTCCGCTTCGGTTCGGCTTGGCGTGATTGTGGGGTTGATCGCCAGGATCTCTCCGGTACGTTCAGCCCCTACCCGAGAGAGCCCCGGTAGATATCGCAAGTAATTGGCCGAACGCTTTTCCATCATGATTTATAGTTTTTCGTAGAGTGCGCGGAGTCGATCGCGTGTCATGATCGATTCCCAGTTTTTGCCCAACGCATTTTCCCAAAGAGGCTTCATGCCCAACGACACATCGATCATTTGATCGAATTGAGCATTGGTGAGGCCGCTGCAAATACCAACCGGGATTTCAATTCCATTCTTTTGAACCATGTGCTTGAATTCTTTTACGCCGGCCGGATAGAATTCTTCGAGGTGATTCATCACAATGCAATTCCCGATGCCGTGTTTGGTACCCAGCAAATAACTCAGTCCGTAGCTCACCGCGTGTGCCACACCTACTTGTGAATAGGCGATGCTCATTCCTCCCGCATACGAAGCCATCATCAGCTGGTCATCCGACTCATCATCCCAACCTGCTTTATCCACAAAAACCTTTCTGCAAAGCTCCAGCGCCTTCTCCCCATAACTTTTACTGAATTCGTTCAAGAATGTTCCTTCCAAACTTTCAATGCAGTGGATGTAACAATCCATGCCTGTGTAGAAGCGTTGGTTGACGGGTGCGTTGCGTGTTAATTCCGGATCTAATACAATTTGATCGAATGGCGTAAAGTCGGAGTTCATGCCGAGTTTCTTGGTGGGGCCAGTCAACACGGTTGTTCGTGAAACCTCCGCACCGGTACCGCTTAGTGTTGGAACGCCTACTTTATAAACGCCTGGGAATTTGACCAAGTCCCAGCCTTGATAATCGGCCGAAGAGCCCGGATTGTTCATCATCAAGGAAACCGCTTTTGCCAAATCTAGGGTGGATCCGCCGCCGATTCCGATCACGCCGCTGATCGAGCCGAACTCTTGTTTCAGCCGAGAAGCCAGCTCATCTACATAGACGGTTTTGGGTTCGGTGGTTACGTCGGCAAAGAGGATCAGGTCGTTATCGCGTAGGGGAATGCGATTAACCAGTTCTTTTCCTTCGAAGAAATGATCGACCAAGAAGACCATGGGTTGTCCGTCTTTTCGGTGAGGCGCGAGGATCTCATCCAGCTGATTGAAGCTGCCTCGTCCATAAACCACATAACCAACCAATTTGAAGTTTCTGAATTTCATGTATTCGGATCGGGTTTAATCAATTTTTCTGCTTTTTTCAGATCGTCGGGGGTGTCGATCTCGACGCCTAAATAATCGACCAACAACAT
>DFST01000159.1:0-10623 GCA_002378975.1 Chitinophagaceae bacterium UBA3430 | reverse complement strand
TAATCGACCAACAACATTTTCATCGACACACCATTCTCGAGATATCGAAGGCACTCTACTTTTTCTGCGGATTCCATTGCGCTCATGGGCCAGGAAACGAAATCCAACAAGGCTTGTTTTCGAAAGGCATACACGCCGATGTGTTCGTAGTAAGTGACCGAAGTATTCGGGTCGCGCGGAAAAGGAATGCGGCTTCGGCTGAAAAAGAGTGCGTTGGAGTTTTTATCGATGGCGACTTTGACAAAGTTCGGATCATCGATCTCTTCTGTTTTTTCCAACACCTGCATCATCGAGGCAACCGAAACGGCCGGATCTTGAAAAAGATCGATCAGTCGACGAAGCGGTTCTTTTTTTATGAAGGGTGTGTCGCCTTGCACGTTGATGATGAGATCGGTGGAAAGATCGGGGGCGATCTCGGCAATGCGGTCGGTCCCGCTTTCGTGTTCTGCTTTGCTTCGTATGGCTTTGCCGCCGGCGTCAATGATCTCTTGTTCGATGATCTCGCTATCGGTCACCACGATCACTTCTTGAAACAGTCCGGTATCGCGCGCTGCTTCGTAGGTGCGTCGGATCACGGATGTACCGCCCAGGTCTTGCATCAATTTTCCCGGAAATCGGGTAGCGGCATAGCGAGCAGGGATCAGGGCGGTGACGATCATGATGCAAAACTATTGGGTTCTGCTCATTCTGATCCTTTTCTAAATGGAAAGGTCATCAGATCTTTCAATGATTCATCTTTTTCGCCGGGGTAATAGCGATCCAGTCCGTATTGGATCTGTTCGGTGGGCAAATGCGACCAGGTTCCGAGTAGTCGGTCCCAAAAAGAGAACACAGCTCCGTAGTTCGAGTCGGTGTGGGGTTGTTTCCAGTGGTGGTGCACCTTGTGCATATTGGGTGATACCAGGATCCAGGATATGGCTGCATCGATCTTTTTTGGGAGGGCGATGTTTGCGTGGGTGAATGCGGTGGAGAGAACAACCAGTGTTTGGTAGATCATCACCGAATACATGGGTGCCCCGGAAACAAAAATGAGTAAGAGGAAGAAAATTCCGCGCAGCAGGCTGTCTCCCGGATGATGACGAAGTCCGGTTGTCACATCCACCTTTGTGTCGCTGTGGTGGATGACATGAAAGCGCCAAAGAGTTGGCTGGTTGTGCATCACCCAATGCACGAGCCAACTGCTGAAGTCCAGCGCTAGTACGCCAATGAGGATGGTCCAGCCGATGCCTGCGCTCATCCAGTAGACCAATCCAAACTCTGTGGATCTGCACCAATCGGAGAGTTGGACGATGAGGACGGCGAGTCCGGTATGCAGCACCAAATGAATCAGCGTAAAGGCGAAGTTTACGGATGCGTGACGTAGTTTGTTGCGTTTGTAATGAAGGCTGGTGAGCGGGATGGCTCCTTCGAGGATCCAGAAGAAAAGAAGTCCACCTACCAAGAACCCCAGTCGTTCGAGGGGTCTTTGTTCCAGTGATTGGAAGTAATCCAGGACGGAGTCCAGCATATCAGGTTAGATTATCGGTTTCGGGATGTTCGTTGAGAATGCGTTCGGCATCTTCTATTTGCTCGTTGGGCACAAACAACTTAATTCCTCCGACTGCAAGGCTGAGAAGCGGGTCGACGGTGACGGTGTGTTCGTCTTGCAGGTGTGCTTCGATCCCGGCTTCGCGCAGCTTGGTAAGTGCGATGTGTGCAGGGATGTAGGTATCAAATCGACGGATGCAGTAGAAGGCCATTCTTAAAAATAAAAAATCCCCTCGATGGGAGGGGATTTATTTATGAAAAGGGCTTTTTATTGATTTAACATCAGTGGCATCACGAGCATCAACAACTCTTCGTTCTCTTCTTGGTCGGTTGGTTTGATGATTCCGGCCTTGGTGGGGGTAGACAGGGAGATGTTGACCTCTTTGCTGGGGGTGGCGCTCAGCATTTCAATGAGGAATTTCGCGTTGAAGGCGATCATCATGTCTTCGCCGCTGTATTTGCAACCCATGCGTTCGTTTCCTTCCTGGCTGAAGTCGACGTCTTGTGAGGCGAGCTGCAATTCATTGCCGGTGATGTTCAGCGCTACTTGGTTGGTGCTCTTGTTGCTGAATACGTTAACCCGACGGAGGGCGGACTGGAATTCACTCTTATCGACGGTGAGGGTGTATGGATTTTCAGCGGGGATGACCACTTTGTAATCGGGGAAGCGGGCGTCGATCAGTCGGCAACTCATTTGGGTACCACCGTGTTTTACGAAGAGGTGGTTGCTGTTGTAGCTGATGGTGATTTCATCGTTCGAATCGGGAATCGCGGCTTTGAGCAGGCTGAGTGGCTTGCGGGGGACGATGAAGGAATCCGCTTTGGGACATTTCACATCGGTGCGCTTGTAACGAACGAGGCGGTGTGCATCGGTAGCCACGCACTGCATGCCTTTTTTATCGAGCTCGAAGAACACGCCCGTCATAGCGGGACGCAGATCGTCGGTGCTGGTAGCGAACAGGGTTTTGTTGATGGCGGTAACTAGGGCGGTGGCGGTAGCAGTGAAGGTGGTGGTGTCGTCGGCCACAGGTTCTTTGGGGAAGTTATCGGGATTTTCGCCCATCACTTTGTATTTACCGTTGTCGCTGGTGATCTCGATGCCGAAGTTCTTGTCGATGCTGAAGGTCAGGGGTTGGTCGGACAGGTTTTTAAGCGAGTCGATCAAGATCTTGGCGGGAATACAAACACGTCCGGCTTCTTTGGATTCGACATTGACCTGTACGCGCATGACGGTTTCTAGGTCGGTGGCTACCACAGTAAGTTCATTCTTACTGATCTCGAAGAGGAAGTCTTCCAGGATCGGCAATACAGTGTTGGCGTTGATCACGCCGGAAATATGTTGGAGTTGGCGAAGCAGTGTGGCGGAGTTTACCAGAAATTTCATGTGAACGATTTGGGGATTAACTAGGGTCACGAAACTACATATTTTTGGGGCTACCGGAGAGCTTGGGGGATTACGCGTGGATATTCGCCTGACTTCCGGTTTATCAGCCATGGCCCCATTTCCCAACTACAAACGATCTACTCCTGAGCAAGCGATTCGGCAGCTGCAGCATTTTTGCGGATACCGGGAGCGTTGTCACGAGGAGGTTCGGGAAAAACTCCGGAGCCTGGGTGTTTGGCGGGCCGACCAGGAGGAGATCGTGTCCAAGTTGATCGAGGGGGATTATCTAAACGAAGAGCGGTTTGCCCGGGTCTATGCTGGGGGTAAGTTTCGGGTAAATCGGTGGGGGCGAAACAAGATCCGGTACTCATTAAAGCAGAACAAGGTCAGTGAGTATTGCATCCGGAAAGGGTTGGCCGAGATTGATGAAGAGGAGTACGACCGGGTCATTGAACGGCTGGCAAAAGCGAAGATGGAACAACTGACCGGGCACATGGCCTTGCGCAAAGAGAAGACGATGACCTATTTGATCGGCCGCGGTTTTGAAGCAGATCGGATCAAGCCATTTCTGAAGGGCTGAGTTTAGCAGAACGAAAAACCACCCGAACTATGGTTCCTACCCCGATTTTTGATTCTATCTCCAGTTTGGCATTCATCCATCGAACCAGATCCTTGATGATTAGATACCCCAAGCCGTGTCCGCTTCTTTTTTCCGCCGAAATCTCACGCACCTGAACATCGTCGTTCAATATGTTTCTGATTTTTCCCTCCAACATTCCAATGCCATTGTCACGAACGATCAAAACAAAACCATCGTCACCCAGCTTGTTTATCGAAACCTCAACAACTCCTTGGTCAGAATACCGGATTGAATTGGAAACGAGATTGTAGATCAAGATCTTCGTAGGCTCTGTGTACTGAATTACTTTAAGTCCGGGGTCGATCTGATTGCTCAACACGATTCCTTTTTCTTTTGCCAACGAGTTCAGCACACCAAAGACCTGTGAGGCCAACTCTTGTGGTTTGAATAATACCGGAAGCAATCGACGGTTTTCGCTTTGGTATTTGATCCAGTTCAGGATGTTTGTGGATAGAAGCTGTAATTCTTGAGCGGTATCGGTTATCTCTCGTATTGTTTCTTGTTGTACTTCCTCCGACAAGCGATCTCGCTTCTCGGTCAACCCCCTTCCGGCTACCGTTAAGAATTTCAGGGGAGTTACAATGTCGTGACTGATGATCGATATCAGCCTGGTTTTAATGTTGTTGTTTTTTTCCAGTAAGCTATTTTGTTCCTTTAGGTCGCGGGTTTTTTCGCCAACCATCCGTTCGAGTGCAGCTTGTCTTTTTAGCAATTTCCTGTTCTGATATCTAGAGAACTGATATATGGAAAGCGCTAAAAGGAGCACCCCAAACAGATAAACCAGCGGATGGTTATACCAAGCCATACCAATGGAAAACGAGAGGGTTTTGTATGAAAAATTATTTTCTCCAAATCCATTTCTTTTCCGAATGCGCAGATCATATTTTCCTGGTGCTAGGTTGTTAAATCGAATGATGGAACCATCCGATATCAATACCGGATTCCATTGAGCGGAGTCTGTCAGCTGATATTCCAAGTAGATGTTTTCCGGATTACACCAAGCCGAATAAGCCAAGCGTATGTAAATGTTGTTCTCCGAGTGGGAGATGGCTCCGCCCGAAAAGAAAAGCTCATCCACGATCCGATTGTTGATCCGAATTTCATCGAAATGGATGGGACCGTCTGGCAGCAACGGCGTGGCTGTCGCTGGATCTACCCAAAGCAAGCCATCCATCGATGGAAAAGATATGCTGCCATTTTTTAGTGTAATGGCACAGGGAGAGCACCCCCCATTCATTTCAGTCATATCCATTCCGTCGTTTCTGCCGTAGTAGTGATAATAGACGCTGTTGTTGGCTGTTTCGAAACCCTGTACCATCTCTTTTACAGAAGCCTTGAACACCCCCCGATTGGTACTCATCCAAACAAACCCATCCTTATCCGGAATAAAGCAGTGGGTATACAAGAGAAAGTTGTTTTTATCAAGCGGAATGCTTTTCAACTTTCCCCGATGGTACAGGTAGATTCCTCTTCCATAGGTTCCTATAAAAATATAGTCTCCTATACGCACTTGTGAACGAACACAATATCCGGGTAGTTTTAAAAGCGTATCTGATCGCATTGAGTTCAGATCAAAACGAATCCACCCGGAGCAAGAGGCCATACTATAGACCCCAGGCTCGACTTCCAATAGGCTGAAGGATATGGATTCGCCGGGATTTTTTGGGTCGGACCTGAACAAGAAACGCAAGGAGTCTGTACTCAAAACCCCTAAACCTTGATGCGACCCTATGAGCACATCATTTTTCCACCGGGCGAATCCAAAAACATTGAATATGGGTACGTGGTCAAAAAAGACATCTTTTTTATTTACAAGATCCAGTCGATGTAGCATGCTACCTTTTAGCATTCCAGGACGCCCCCCCGAGTACCAGATCAACGAATCTCCATCTCGATACAGCGAATAACCGAACTTATTTATAATAGGCGGCAAGGCACGATCCTGTTTCAATCCCAGCAAATGCCCCTCGTTGGTAAGGATGGTTTCCCCGGATAATTCTAACTGTGAATAGTAGGCGCTTAAGTCTGCGGAAGAGGTGTGTGGTCTTTTTACCTGTACTACCCGATTTTTTCGAACTACCGCAAAGCCCCGAGAGGCGGTACCCAAGAAAAGCAACCCCTTGGCGCTGCTATATTGTACATATTTGATCAGTCCGAGATCGGGAACGGTGGAACAAATTAGATCGAAAATCAGCCTGTTGTTTTCATAGCGAATCACCCAAGCGTTGTTTCCATTGATCGCGATCGGAAAATCCATGCCATTTTCCCAATATATTTTCAGGTTTTCAATTGACAAAGGGGGTTGAATTTGTTCCAACCTTTTCTTGGGCTCATCGTACCGATAGATTGAACTCGATTCCTGCTTACAAAGAAACACCTGGTCTCCAATGACAAATCCGGATTTGTTGTTGTTGCCCAATTCCGCCAACGGGGCAGAGGTCTTGTTTTGTGCATCGATTCGGAGAACACCCCCGTCTGGATGGATCAAAATTGTGGCCAGATCGGATCGGGGAATAACTTGGGCAAAGGGAAACGGGACTCGAATAGTGGGCTGGGCAAAACCGGTGTTGAAAAAACTGTCCGAAACGGCAATACCGAACAAACGTGTTTCTTGTACACCAATTTGTTCTGTTCGACTGAAAAGCGGAATGGGACGATTTTTTGAAACACCTAAAATATTTCCATCCATATCAACTACCCGTATTCCCCCCTTTCGGTTGCGCGCCATAAATCGCATTCGTTCGGAGGAAATGAACGAGGTATTGCTTCTTGTAAAGTTTACGAATTCAATTCCGTTGAATCGGGAGATCCCAGCCTCGGTTGCAATCCACAGAAATCCAGACTCTTCGTCCCACTGTAATCCTTTGATGCCATTCGATGGCAATCCGTTTTCGGTCGTATAATTGAACGTACGAAATCCGAGATCCGATTGGGCCCGAAGGCTGATCGGATAGATCCAGGATCCTAAAACAAAACAAAAAAACAGAATCCGTTTCATGTGTCTGTCTTCAAGATAAGACAGCTTGATCAAAAATTCAGATTGTACAAGGAAGCAAGCTCCAAAAGATCTTTCAGGTTTTTGGCTTTGGTCTTTTCAAAGATCCGGGTTTTGACAGTGGATACCGTGCTCATTCGAAGATTCAGCGTTTCTCCGACGGATTTTGTTCCGTAACCCCTCAATAAATAATGTAAGATCTCCAGTTCGCGGGGAGCTAGTGTAGAGAAGGGATTGGAACCGAGGGTTGGTCGGGCCTCGCCACTTTCAGAAATACCATCCGACAGAAATTTTTTCAAACTTTCCACCATCTCTTCCTCTCCGGCTGATTTATGCATATAGTGTGAAATACCATACTGTCGAACGGCCGGCCCATAGATCTCTGGGGGTTGCATGGAGAAGATCATGATTTTCAGGTCCGGTGCCAAGCGGCGAATGCTGGGTATGATCTCCAAGCTGTTCCCGTCCTTCAAGATGATGTCGAGAATCAGGTGTGTATAGTTTTTCTTGATCGCCTCCTTCAATAGATCCGAACAAGACACGACTTCACCGATTTGCTGACAACCCACATTAAGCTGTAGGAAAATTTTTAATCCGCGACGAATCATACTGTGATCATCTGCTAAAAGAACGCGCGGCTCTTCCACTTTTTGGTCAACAGGAATATTTTGTACTTCTATCAGGTTCATGACAATAAGTTTTTTATCGGATCAATAAAAGGGTCCCTTTCAATACTTGATTCTTTTCATCTTTTAACTCAATCATATATACATATGCGCCTGCGGGAAGCGGAATGCCTTTGTATTGTCCATCCCAGGGGCGACTGGAGGAGTTGCTTAAATACATCAATTGTCCGGCTCGATCAAATACGCGCACAATCGATTTCGGATACAAAGCCAATCCGGGAATATTCCACACGTCGTTCTTTCCATCGCGGTTGGGGGTGAAACCGGTTGGAATAGCCAGCTTATCGAACACCGTCAAGATCATCTGATCCCGATTGATACAATGATTGATTCGGTGTGTGGCCTGAATCTGATATACATACGTACCGGCAGGAGGAGTGGCTACCGGTGTCAACACGGTGGTGCTACTCAGGAAGGCACCCGGTGTCCAATAAAATAAATGATCGACCGCGTTGGTCAGAGCGCCATCTAACGTTATACCAACCCCCGATTGGATCATTTTATCTGAACCGGCAGTCAAAATCGGTAATGGATTTATAGTGAGTGTTTTTTGGATTGGCAACGACCAACAACCAGAACCATTTTGAACCCTCAATTGAGTTATAAATGAGCCCACGCCGGTATAGGTGTTGGAGAGAGGGGGCGCTTGATTAGAGCGACGATTGCCGAGATCCCACTCCCAAACTTGTATGCCGGTATTGTTGCTTTGAAACCGAACCGCTTGATTGACGCAAAGTGTGTCGGAGGTGGTGAATTGCGCTATCGGATTAAGATCGATCCGGGGAATCACCTGTTCGGACGTATCGCTTCTGCAACCTGACGCGTATACAATCCAATGTTTAATCGTCAGGTTGGTTTGACTATTCAGGTAGGTATGAATGATTTGATTGCTGGTGTTAGACTGAGCAACCTGACCGTCGCCAAACGACCAAAACCAGGTTATACCCGAACCGCTCAGTGAAGAAGTGAATGTCCAGCTGCTATCTACGCATGCCTTTCCGTTCATGGTGAATTGAACGACGGGTTTTGCTGTTACCTGAATGGTGACGCTGGTGGTGTCGCTGGCACAACCCTGATCGCTTTTAACAACTAGGCGAATGGTATAGGTTCCCGGCGATGAATAGGGGTGGAAGAAAGGAGATGCATTGGTTCGAATGCTGCTGGTTCCATCCCCAAAATCCCATTCTCGCGTGGGGATGTTGCCTACGGCGATGGTTGATGCATCGGTAAGTTGGATCGAGTCTCCGGCACAAATGTTCCGGTCAATGGTGAAAGCAGCTGTGGGTCGGTCATACACCGTGATGGTTCGGCGGGCCGTATCGGCCTTACAGCCACTGGCCGAAGTGGTAGTCATCCAAATATTATAAGTACCCGGCAGTGAATAGGTGTGATAAAAGGGGTTATTGTTTGTTCGGATGAGTGTAGTGCCATCGCCAAAATTCCACTCTCTGGTGGCGATCGATCCGGTGGCGATGGTAGACAGATCGGTGAACAGTACGGAATCGCGTGCGCAAATATTTCCGCTTGCGTTGAAGAGTGAAGTTGGAATGTCGTTGATCGTTATGGTCTTGGTGGTGTCTCCCAAACATCCATTGTCTGCCAATACTCGAAAGCGGATCGATTGAACTCCGGAAGAAGAGTATGTCTTGATTGTGTTCAGGGTATTGGCGGTGGAGTTGTCTGAAAAAAGCCAATTGTATCCGACTAAATTGTAAATCCCGGCTGTTGGGTTTCCGTTGAGTTGAACGGGTTGGTTTACGCAAAGTGGAGCAATCGCATTGAAGTCGGCCGTGGGTCCGGGCTTTACCAAGACGATGATCTTAGCCCGGTCAGTTTGATTGCAATTCTCGATGACGGTAGCGGTATAATCGACAAGAACGGTGAATGTACCGGCTTGCGCAAAGGTGAAATCCTGTTGGAGTGTATATATATAATAAACCCGACCATTGATCAGCTCGGTTCCGATCGGGATGGGGTTGCTGATCACAGAATCTGTGTTGGGGAACAATCCGGGCACTTGACTGAGTCGCCAATGAATGGAAGTAGCTGGGTAACCGAGTTTCACAAAAAGACGAACCGGGGTTTTTGGACAAGTGCTGGTGTCGGGCTTTGGATCGGGATTCAGTGTATTCTTGAAATAACCATAGTAATTCAGGTTATTGATGAATGTACCCACGTTGTACCCATAGCTTTCATAGTTCCCCAATCCATAGACCGTGGCGGTAAAAGTCGAATCACAAGTGATGGTATGTTGAGCGGCTGGTCCGATAAAACGGGTCAGCGCTACCGAGTAGCTTGGATAATTCGGATGGGGAATAATGAAGGGTGCTGGAATCGGGTTACCGTCCACTCGCAAGGATGAAACAGCGATCGTAGGAATGTGAATGTTTGCGTACACATAATCGATCGAGGATTTCCGGCTTACATAGAACCGAACAGATTTTTGTCCCTGTTCGATTGGACTCAGGTAAAACATTTCCGGATCACCATACGAGGGTGGTGATGGAGAGGTGGTGGGAAAATTCCAGCATTGATTTTTGTTGGTCGTGTACTGAGAAACCAAGATCGGCTTGTCCGATTCGATGTAATCGCCCCCCGTTGAATCCATGAACTCATAAAAGAAATTCTTGATCAATCCCGTCAAGGGAACGCCGTTTCGCTTTACGATCGTGGTTGGATCTTGTACACAGACCCGATAATAATTTCGGTTCGTCTCCAAGATGTTGGTGGCGGTGTTGTTGATCGTGTGATAAGTAAGGTAGCGGGTGCCCCATGCCTGAGATGGGAAAACTTGTTGATGTACAAATTCTCCACCGTCTCCCCGACAGAGTCGCAAACCACCCGAACCAGAAAACACGCCTACCGGATGACAAACTCCATCCGAACCCGGAATGGACACGATCTTAGATCCGGTCATGTCCTTGCTGCAGTATTCGGGTTGAAACGAACCGAACGGACCCCCTTTTCCAAAAACATGAAACATTTCTCCTTTGTTCAGGTCGACCGTATAGGTTTGCCCCGGCAACCAACCCGCCTTGGTGGTATCGGATGGGGTAATGCGAATGCGCGTGTTGTCTTCCGAAGCGATCACAAAAAACCAAGAGTACCATTCAGGTGGATTGCTTTGGGAACGGTCCTGATAATAATTGATGGAGTAATAAGAATATCCATAGGTCTCTACCGGCATCAACATGGTGGCACCGGAAACCATGGTTCCATATTGATGGGCATAGGCGGCCACCGGAACATCACTTACAATGTGAATGCCTTTGTTCGAATAGCCATCCGTCAGCACCCGGGCATCATTCGTACCCGATTTAGGGATCAGGATGGAGGCGTCGACCGTGTTGGCCGGGATGTTCAACGTTTGCGACCAAGTGGTACCATTGAT
>DFST01000105.1 GCA_002378975.1 Chitinophagaceae bacterium UBA3430 | reverse complement strand
TCTGGCCGGCAGCGGCCCCTCCGGACACCTGCTCCGCTCCGAATTCCCCCAACTGCCCTACACCGAGATCCCCACGCACACCATAAAATACGCGCGGAGCCGAACCGGCTTTCGCTGGACCATCCTCCAACAAATCCCCGCCCTGTGGAGGCAGATCCAAGCCGAAAAAAAATGGCTGCACGACTTTCTGTTGCAGCATCCGATCGATCAAGTGATCTCCGACAATCGATATGGACTGCATCATCCAACCACGCATAATATCCTACTCACACATCAGCTCGGATTGAAATCCGGAGTCTCTCCAATAGTGGATCGGGTCCTTCAATCTATGCTGATCCGATTGCTGAAAAATTTCCAGGAAGTATGGGTGCCCGATCAGGCCGATGAACCAACCCTGAGTGGTGAGCTCGGTCACCCGACCTACACGCCTCCGGTTCCGGTTCACTACATCGGACCACTCACCCGATTCACCCCAAGGAATCAAGCAACGATCTCAAATAAGATCACGATCGTACTATCGGGTCCGGAACCGCAACGAACACTGCTCGAAGAAAAATGCATGCGTGAACTGAACGAGTGGAAAGGTGACGTGACATTGATACGCGGATTGCCCGTTGGCGGAAAGCGGATCGACACGCCGGCGCATTGGCAAGTATTCGATCATTTACCGGTTGCTGCCCTTCAGCAAGAGATCGAAGAAGCCGAATGGGTGATCGCACGTTGCGGATACAGTACGTTGATGGATCTGCATGTGCTGAGTAAAAAAGCGATTCTCATTCCCACGCCCGGTCAACCCGAACAAGAATACCTGGCGAGCTGGTTATCCGATAAAAACCAATGGCATTGCCTAGATCAACAAGACGATCTATTAGCAACCATGAATCGTTCCCCTTTGCAGAAGATCAATGGTAACTTTACCAAACGATGACGATTCAAACCCGGGCTCATATCGGCGTGCTGTTCACCAATTTTTTCTTTGCACTGAACCTGAGTCTGGTGCAATACATCGCACCCGAACCCCTGGGGCCTTATGGCGTGAATCTGTTCCGAGTGGGTGGCAGCTTGCTGTTGTTTTGGATGATGGCGATCGTCACGAAATCCAAGGAAGATAAACCCATTCGAAAACAAGATTGGGTTCGTCTGGCGCTGTGCGGATTCACCGGGATCTTTCTGAATCAAACGCTGTTCATCAAGGGGCTAACGATGACCTCCACCATTCACGCCGCACTCTTGATGCTGAGCACACCACTGGTCATTACCGGACTGGCCGTCTTTTTCTTGAAAGAAAAATTACGGTTGATCCAAGCGGTCGGATTGATGCTGGGTCTCGCCGGTGCCGCCGTACTGATCACCGACCGAACCAATATGGGCGCCGACTCCCTGCTGGGCGACGGATTTATTCTCATCAACGCCATCTCCTACGCCATCTATTTCATCGTCGTCAAACCCCTGATGCAATACTATCCGCCCTCGCAGGTGGTTCGATGGGTATTCACCTTCGGGGCAATCGGGATCCTGCCCATGGGATTCCCCCAGGCACTGGACCTACATGCTTCCGGCATGCACCTGCAACAGATCATGGCTTTGATAACCATCGTGATCTTCGGCACCTACTTCGCGTATTCGTTGAACATTCGCGGCATACAAGTACTCGGTGCCGGCGTAACCGGATCGTATATTTATTTTCAACCCATCTTCGCCACCATCATCGCGATCCTCTTTCTCAACGATCATCCTACGCCCGGCAAATGGCTGGCAGCAGCGTTGATTTTTTTGGGGGTTTTTTTGAATAGCCGGAAGAAGGTTGAGAAAATGGGAGATTAGAACCTACCGGCACGCAGGTTGAGGTTTATCGTTTAGAGTTGGAAGTGGGGGGAAGTTCAAACGGCAGGCTGAACGATAAAATCCATTCTTATGCCATTTACCTCCATGGCATGAGGGCCGGGCTTCAACTCGCCAATGTACAAACATGTTTTTTTTACCCTGCCAAAGAAACAACCCTTGGAAAGCATACGACCGGCAGAATCAAACAGAGCGTATTCGGAACGCTCTGCAACCTCAGATAGATAAATATCGATCGTGCCGTAGTTGATATCGTAAATCACGGAATTCATCTCAAATCATTCACTAATTGAGTAATGACTAGGTCGATAATTGTCAACATCCAACAATTATACCCACTTAATTGAGAAGGTCTTGTAGAACTAATTCGATGGGCATGAAGAGTGTGTTAACTTTAAAGATTACATTGGCATAACAAGTATAAAATCTCCTTCTTGAAAACAATTCTGTTACTCCGTCACGCCAAGACTGAATCGCCGTATTCACTCAAACGGGATTTTGATCGGAAGCTGACCGCACAAGGGGAGCTGGATGCCCAGCGAATGGGCGAATGGTTGAAGTCAGAAGGATTTTCAATCGATCAGGTTTTATCGAGCCCCGCCAAGCGAACCCAACAAACGACGGAGTTAGTGATCGAACAACTCGGACTGAATTCATCGATAATCGAATACCGATACGAGTTGTATCATGCAATACCTGAAGTATTTTTTAAAACGATTCCCTCCGTTCCAAACGAGATCAATACCCTACTGATCGTTTCACACAACGACGGCATCACCCATTTCGCCAATCAACTCACCAACGCACGCATCGATTACATGCAACCCGGATCGGTGTTCATTGTCAAATGCGATCTTGATAATTGGAGCGAGTTTGAAACTGCAGCTAAGGAGTTTGTGGGGTACAAGCAACCCGGAGGAGGTTGAGCGTTGAGGGTTAAGGGTTGAGATTTATTGTTTTCTCTTCAACGTTAAACTAAAAACCAAGAACTTCAACCCCCATCTTCTCAACTAAACTACCACTAACTCATAAAAATCCTCCTCCTGTAAATACTGCTGCGCCAATTCACGCAACTGC
>DFST01000154.1 GCA_002378975.1 Chitinophagaceae bacterium UBA3430 | reverse complement strand
AGCATCATCCACAGCATGGTGCAATTTCAGGATGGAAGCATCAAGGCGCAGATGGGATTGCCGGATATGAAACTACCCATACAGTATGCCATGGCTTTCCCGCAACGCATACAGAACGATTTTCCGCGGTACGATTTTAAAAAAGTGCATACACTCACCTTCGAAGAACCCGACCTGCGCACCTTTCGAAACCTTGCCTTGGCTCAAGAAGCCTTGCATCGAGGAGGTAATTTGCCCTGCATTTTGAATGCGGCCAATGAGATCGCTGTGTTTGCGTTTCTTCGGAACCGAATCAATTTCCTGGATATGACTGCCGTGATTGAAAAGACCATGGAACAGGTGCCGTTTATCGAGCGACCCACCCTGCAGCAGTATTTTGACAGCGACGGGGAAGCGCGTAGCTTTGCAGCGGATCTGATCAAATTGTAAATGCATACCCGCTGCTAGCGGGTCTTTTTATCGACATTCATGACAATACTTGCGATTAATTGGGGCGAAGTGGGCGTGAAAGCCGGACAACTCTTGTTGTCGCTTTCCATTTTGGTGATCCTTCATGAGTTTGGACATTACATCACGGCGCGTTGGTTTCGTTGCCGCGTGGAGAAGTTCTTTCTCTTCTTTGACCCTTGGTTTTCGATCTTCAAACGTAAGGTAGGTGACACCGTATACGGAATTGGATGGCTGCCCTTGGGTGGATACGTCAAGATCGCGGGCATGATCGATGAGAGCATGGATAAGGAAGCCATGAAGCAACCTGCCCAGCCCTGGGAGTTTCGAAGCAAACCAGCCTGGCAACGTTTGATCGTTATGTTGGGTGGCGTTATCATGAACATACTGACAGCGTTTGTTATTTACGCGGTCATCTTGGTGGTATGGGGCGATAAGAAAGTACCCTCTAGTACCATGAAATATGGCGTGCACGTAGGCGACAGCACTTTGTGGAAAATCGGTTTTAGAAACGGCGACCGGATCATTGGTGTAGATGGCAGCGAAGTGTACGACCTGACCCGATTCAAAAAGAAATTGATCACGGCCTCCAAAGTGCAGATCGAACGAGATGGAAAAGCCATGGAGTTGGTGTTGCCGGCTGATTTCGTCGGACAATTGATCGAGAATAAGAATCAGCCACGCAAAGCATTTATTGAGCCGCGCGTTCCGGCATTGGTCTATCAGGTCTCCGATACTTCCCCGGCTTATCGAGCAGGCTTACGCAAGAATGACCGTGTGGTTGGATTGGATTCTGGTCGGTTTGAATTTTTCGACGAGTTGGCCGATCGGTTACAATCGCAAAAGGGAAAGTCTGTACTGCTCACTGTAAACAGAAATGGGGTAGACACCAGCTTTCCGGTCCAGGTCAACAGCGAAGGACAGATTGGTTTTTACACCTACCGCAAGTTGGAGCAAATGGACAGTTTGGGTTGGATCAAGTTGGAGGTAGAGAAATATGGATGGCTGGGTGCACTGCCGGCCGGCATACGCATGACCTTTACGGAGCTGCGCGATTATATCGATCAAATGCGTACCATCTTGACACCGGGTACCGGTGGTTATAAGGGCGTGGGCGGGTTTAAGTCCATGGGATCCATATTCGCACCGGTGTGGGACTGGGAATCATTCTGGAAACTGACGGCCATGCTCTCTGTGATCCTGGCCTTTATGAATATATTGCCCATTCCGGCATTGGATGGCGGGCATGTTTTGTTCACGTTGTACGAGATCGTCACCAGACGTAAGCCTTCGGAGAAATTCTTGGAGTACGCGCAGATGGCAGGGATGATCATATTGCTGGGACTCATGCTCTATGCCAATGGAAACGATTGGTTGGGATGGGGTCGATAGTTAGTTCAGCGTTCAAAGTTCAGAGTTCATAGTCTTTAACGCTGAACTTTGAACACTGGACTTTGAACTAAATAGGGGGCGTTAGGTTTTGACAGCATAGATCTTTGAAAGTGTAAGCATGTACTGCGTTGCGTAATTCGCAGTTTAAAGTGAATACGAGAACTACAAATGGCAATACTCAGTATGCCATGGCTGCCTAATCAGTGATTAGTTAGTCATTAGGGCCGCCGGGCCGGTTGATCTGTTACCACGCCCCGCCGCCGACTCAAAAACAAAACAGGTTGCGATCGCCCTAGGCTGTGCCGGCGATCTAAGATCCATGCAGCTACGATGAACATCGGTTGTTTGTTCCCAGTGTTCGTCCGACCCCTCAAAATAAACTAAACATGTAGAAAGCTTTCGATGACTTTGTTTGGACACCGGTTCGATTCCGGTCGCCTCCACTGAAAAATCCCACCGCAGGTGGGATTTTTCAGTGGAGGAGTTTGGGAGCCTGCCTGTCGTAGACAGGTTTGTGTATTCTTGAGTTTGGGACGTAGATTGAAATAAGAGTTTTTTTGTACTTTGCCCAAAACCGGAGGGGTTCTCCTGTGAATATAACCATGGAAAAGATCACCATCCTGCTTGTCGACGACCACAAACTCATAAGGGAAACTTGGGCTTTGCTGCTTAATTCCGATCCACGGTTTCAGGTGGTCGGAGAAACCGATGATGTGAATCAAGCCCTGGAGATCTGTCGGGAGAAACATCCAGTCGTAGTACTGATGGACATCAACATGACTCCCATCAATGGATTTGAAGGAACCAAACTCATTCGTAAATACGTACCTGCTACTAAAGTCATCGGTATGTCCATGCATTCCATGCCGGCCTATGCCCGTCGGATGTTGCAAAGTGGTGCACATGGCTACGTGACCAAAAACTCTTCCAAAGAGGAACTGTTTGAGGCCCTGGTTGAAGTACAGAAAGGAAACAAGTATATATGCGAAGAGGTGAAGAACATTCTGGCTCATCAGGCGCTGGACGAGTCTGGCGAAACCGGACCCGACCTGAATGTATTATCTCGTCGCGAAATTGATGTGATTCAATTGATCAAAGAAGGGCTTTCCTCTAAAGAGATTGCACAAAAGCTCGAAATCTCCCTGAAAACAGTTGAAGTACATCGCTACAACATCTTGAAGAAACTTCATTTGAAGAATACAGCCGCCCTGGTAAATTTCATCAACTCGCAGGGACTTTAATTTCCCAGCGCGCTTAATGCGGCATCGACTTCGGCCGGCTCAATGTCCAGGTGGTTGGCGTGATAAATACAAACGCCGTTTTTTACGATCAATACCTGTGGAGATTCATGCGTAATGCCCAAGCGCTCAGTGAGCTGCTGCGAAAGTGATCGATGTTGCAATAAGTCCAACAAAAGAAAATCTGTCGATTCGTTGGTTAACGGTTCACGCTCGAAACGGCTCAGTGCCACCCGACTGATCGAACATCGAGTGCTGTGTTTGAAATATACTTGAATACGCTCGGTTGATTCCTGGAAGGATTGTTCCAGCCGATCTAAATTGTTGAGGGACGACCACATGGTTCAACCACGATATTTATGATTCCCGGACGGATTCGATGGGCAGCCGTATTTGGGTGCTGCACAAGCGCTGAACCAACAGGCCGCTGCGAAAAACAACAATGAATACGTGATAAATCGAATCATAGCGATGCAAATATAAAGCTCTAAAATCATTTACCTTTACTCAAATCGTACGTCTACATGTTGCAACTGACCAAACCCCTGGCCTTCATTGACTTGGAAACCACCGGAATCAACCTGGGTACAGACCGAATCGTGGAGATCGCCATTGTTAAGATCCTGACCGATGGCACCAGAAGTGTAAAACGCAAACTCATCAATCCCGAAATGCCGATTCCCGCGGCCTCCAGCGATGTGCATGGAATTACCGACGATATGGTGAAGGATGCCCCCACGTTCAAGCAACTGGCACAAGAATTCAAGCAAATGTTGGATGGTTGCGACCTGGCCGGGTACAATTCAAACCGATTCGATATTCCGTTGCTGATGGAAGAATTCCTCCGGGCTCAAGTTGAGTTTGATATGAAAGGAAGAAGACTGCTTGATGTACAGACCATTTTTCACAAACTCGAGCCACGTACACTCAGCGCTGCATACAAGTTTTACTGCGAGAAGACTTTGACCGATGCACACAGTGCCGAAGCCGATGCCCAGGCCACGTACGAAATCCTGGAAGCTCAGGTGCAACGCTATCCACAGCTCGGCAACAACATCGATTCGATTCTAAAAACCATTGGCGAAGAGCCCATCGTTGACTTTGCCCGTCGTTTTGTATTGGAGAACGGGGTAGAAGTTTTCAATTTTGGTAAATTCAAAGGCAAGGCCGTGTCCGAGGTACTCCGTAGCGAACCTCAGTACTACGACTGGATGATGAAAGGTGATTTCCCACAACACACGAAACAGAAATTGACCGAGATCTACACACGCACCTTACTGAAAAAGTCCTAATTCCTCCCATGCGTACGCTGGTCGTTATACCCACCTACAACGAACGAGCCAATATTCAAGCGTTGCTCAATCAGGTCTTGTCGCTGCCTGAGGGGTTTCATGTATTGGTGGTTGATGATGGTTCACCGGACGGAACCGCTCAATTGGTCAAGGAGATACAAAACCAATTTCCAACCCGCATTCACCTACTCGAACGCGCCGGGAAGCTCGGATTGGGTACAGCCTACCTGGCCGGGTTTCGCTGGGGACTGAACAGCGGCTATGATTTTATTTTCGAGATGGATGCCGATTTTTCGCACAACCCCAACGACCTCTCCCGATTACTCCATGCTTGCCTTCAGGAGGGAGCCGATTTGGCAATCGGATCCCGTTACGTGCGTGGAGGTGGGGTTATCAATTGGCCATTTAACCGCATTGCTCTTTCAAAAGG
>DFST01000102.1 GCA_002378975.1 Chitinophagaceae bacterium UBA3430 | reverse complement strand
TAGCTGCCTTCCGGCACCTGATTATGCTTTTATAGTAAATCCATATTTTGTTATCTTCACTTTATCGAATTTTATCTATCAACTAACTAAATCAATCCCACCATGAAAAATGCTAGACCTTTCGTCATGCTACTGTCCTTGTTGTTTTTCCATTCTCTTTCTTTTGCCCAGGGAACTTCTGTATATAAGACTGTAAATATTAATGGGGTCGAATGGGCTACGGATAATCTCCGTGCCACTAAATTTAATAACGGTGACATCATTCCAATGGCAAAAGACTCGGCAGATTGGGTCAAGGCAGCCAATGAAAAGAAACCGATGTGTGGGATTGTGAAAAATAACAATCGTGTTGAGTACGTGTATAATTTCTACGTTTTAATGGATAGGCGAGGTGTTCTGCCTCCTGGATTTGCTTTCCCTTCCGATGCTGATTACCAGGCCCTTCAAACGTCTTTACAAAAAAATCCTTCATTGATTCCCAAGCTTCGGATGACTTCGGTTGGCTCCTATAGCTACAATCGGTATCGGAAGCGTCTTAGTTTTGATCCAAGTACAACTATTTTCTGGTACAAGGACGAGTCCTCGGTAGACTTTGAAAAAGAATATGATATGGGGACTTGCTATGGTGTATTTGATCAAGAAAGTTGCAAAGAGAAATTTCCAGCCAATTGTGACGGAACATTCAGTAGATTCGAAACATTTTATGAGTTGGGTGGAGCTGATGCCGGCAACGGCTTATGTGTGCGTCTCAAGAAAAAGAAGTAATCGCCAGGTCTAAGGTCGATTGCCATGCATGAAAATTGAATCTCTGAGAACATTCTTCGAACTCCGTCCATCAAAGGGCACAGAAAAACCCGACGCACTGCGTCGGGTTTTTCTGTTTAAGGAGTTTGGGGGTTTGTAGAGTTTGGCAGTTGTTTATCAGTTACCTCCCTTCTTTACATATTTCTCCAGCCATTGATGCTGTTCCCAAAGCATATGCAATAGGTTTTCTTTTCCGCGGTAGCCGTGTGCTTCGTAGGGTAGCACCACGTATCGGGTTGTGCCGCCATGGCCTTTGATCGCATTGTAAAAACGCTCAGTTTGGATCGGGAAGGTACCCTGGTTGTCGTCCATCTCGCCATGGATCAAGAGGATCGGGGTTTTGATCTTGTTGGCGTAACTGAACGGACTCATGTCCAAATACAAATTCGGTGCTTGCCAGTAGGTTCTGTCCTCGTTCTGAAACCCAAACGGAGTCAGCGACCGATTGTAGGCCCCACTGCGGGCGATCCCGGCCTTGAATAAATTGGTATGCGAAAGAAGATGAGCGGTCATGAATGCTCCATAGCTATGACCACCTACGGCCACCCGATTTTTGTCACCCACACCCATATCGAAAAGTTTATTGATCGCAGCCTCGGCATTCATCTTCAACTGCTGAATGAAATCATCGTTGGGCTTTTTATCGGCACTGGTGGCCACGATCGGCATCTCCGCATTATCAAGTACCGCATAGCCTTGCGTTACCCAGTATATCGGGCTTCCCCAACTGAGGGTGGTAAACCGATCTTTTGAACCACGCACCTGAGCAGCATCGGCTGCCGAATTGAACTCCCGCGGATAGGCCCACATGAATACAGGTAATGGACCATCCTTAATGCGATCATATTCCTTGGGCAGATATAGATCACCGGTCAGGTCCACTCCGTCGGCCCGCTTGTATTGGATCTTTTCTTTGCTGATTCCTTCCAAGGCCGGGTAGGGGTTTTTGAATTCGGTCAACGCTCGATCCGCGATCCGGGCAATGAGATCTTTTAGATTATAGTTCGGTACTTCTTTCTGTGTTTCCCGACGGGTGATCAGGGTCAAGCGTTGTGGATCCAATACATCAACAATGGTTTCAAATACACCTTCATTGCAGCGCCAGAGTATATCATTCTGTTTGGTATTCAAATCGTACTTGGATAGGAAAGGGAGATCTCCTTTGGGGGAGGATCCGGTATTGTTGATCATGAGGAGCTTGAAGCCGTTTTCGATCGGCGCGATCACCGATCGTCCCCATTTGTTTTTCGCTGTGTACGGTTGCCCTAGGTCGCTGTAGGCATCCGTCGTGGATCGTTCGTAAAGTAAGGTAGTGGTACCGCTCGATGGGTTGTATGTATGAACACGGGTTTTTTGTTTACCCGATAATCCTTCGCCGATCAATGCCAAATTATCCGTTCCCCAGGTGATGCCTCTGAAACGCCATTGTGTTTTGAACAATTCCTTGGCTTCTCCCTGAAAAGGGGCCGGGAGTGCATAAACGGCATCGTGGAATTCCACGTTGGTTTTAATGAGTCCGCTATCGAGGGGTTTGCACCAGATGACGGTAGCGGCCGCGTCATCGCGCCATTCAAAATTTCGGACTACGTCTTGCACATTATCAAAACCAGAAGGTGCCCCTTCGCCAGAAGGCAATTCAGCCAATTGTTTGATGAGCTTGCCATTCAGGTCGGTTAGGCTCACCGAAGAGGGGAACTGCTGTGCCGGCACTAAATACGAAAAGGGTTTACGGATGGTGCGCGTCATCAGATAATTCTTATCGGGCGAAACACTGACCGAGGCATAGATCGAGGGTTTGCCAATCTTGATCTCTACTCCACTTGTGTTTTTCACCAACTGTGCGGTGGCCAAGAACTCGAAGAGTTGCGCATCGTAGGGACTTTTGATCAGATCCTGGTAGGTGCGAATGGGAGCCGCTTTGCCATAGTTTTCTTGCATAGCTGGGCCAAGTGGGGTGATCGGCCGTTTGGGAGCCGCCGATGCCGGTTGCAGGGTGGTTTTGTATAGCAGGGTTTGGTCGTTCAACCAGGAGAATGAAGCGCCTAAGACGGTATTTAGCGGACGTTGATTGATCTTCTTGGCCGTTTGCGTTGCTACATCGATCACATAGAGATCGACTCGATTTGCGCTGGAATGTGTGAAAGCGATCTTTGTTTGAGCCGGATTCCAGGTGGGTTGTCCGGCTAGGAGTCCGATGGGCAGTCCTTTTACCTGGATCTGATTATTCTGCCGGATGTCTTTCAGGATGAAATTATTGATGTAGTTCTGTCTGCTGGGTGAAAAATTTGCCGGGTTGATGCGGAGACCGGCGATTCGGGCTTCCGGTTGTCCCAATTCTTCCACGGTCGGATAGCTGTTGCGTTCGATCAGCAACATCCAATGAGCCTTGTCATCGATGCTGACGGATGGCGTGGGCTTGGCCAGCAGCAGGTCGGACATTGCCGTTGGAGGTGTTTGATAACCGATCGGGTCTTGTGAAAAAATCGGGTAACTGCTAAGAAGTATAAGAAGAATGGATAGCAGGAAAATGTTCTTACGCATGGCATGGATGTTAGGCCATGAAGTTATGAATGGGAAACGATTTAGGAGCGACGAGTCCGACTGAAAAATCCATGCATGACTTGCATGTGCGGAATGGCCAAAATAGAAAGGCCTACAAAGAAGATGAATAGTCCGTTGCTGTAATCGTAATACCGATCGATCAGAAAGTACAGGCCTACGAGGATCACAAAGGCCAGTCCGGCGAATAAGATGGTTTGCGGCGTAATGTATTTCCGCATGTATTGAAGCGTGGAAAATTGAGCTTCTTGGCGGATGGCCTGGATGGAAAGGGTTGAATGCCAAAGACCAAAGTAGAAAGCAAAGCCGATGAGAAAGGGAAGATTGGCGACCAGGTATTGCACCAGTACCAAGACCATGATGCGGAAGAAAAGCATTTCATCTTTCTTGGAAAAGATCAGCAGCAATAAAAGAGAGCTAAACAACGTACTTCGGTAAATGGCATCAAAATGTTCGATGGCCCAACCGAGCAGGTCATAGCGTTGAATAAAG
>DFST01000165.1 GCA_002378975.1 Chitinophagaceae bacterium UBA3430 | reverse complement strand
AGCTTATGCCTTTACTAAGTAACAAACCACGAATCAAGGAATTGACCAATCTTTCATTGGTGGGCGTGCATCAAACGATGAGTTTGGCGGAAAATCGTACGGCCTCTGTTTGGCAAACGTTCATGCCCCGACTCAAGGAATTGTCCAGTCGAGTGGGACCAAATCTTTACTCCCTTCAACAATATCCGGTTGATTATTTTAATTCATTTGACCCTATGCGTTCATTTGAAAAATGGGCGGCGGTTGCGGTGTCATCGGTCGATCCAATTCCCGCCGGGATGGATACACTCATGCTGAAGGGCACCTATGCGGTCTTTGATTTTCAAGGTACCCCGGCAGAATTCGGAAATGCCATTCAGTACATTCTATCGGTTTGGCTGCCGCAATCGGACTATCAATTGGACGAGCGACCTCATTTTGAGTTACTCGGTGAGAAGTACAAGCGCAACGATCCGCTTTCCGAAGAAGAGATCTGGATACCCATACGGAAGAGGGTAATCGGATGAGGGTGGTGGTTATTTCGAATTCCCAGCGCGAGCCTCTTCCATTCGTTTTACATAATCAACCATGGAACGTTTGAATCCACCGGCCCATCCGTCGAGTTTGTATTGCTTTCCGGTTCGGCGATCGAAGACGCCGTAAGAATAGTCAACGGTTGGCGGAAAACGTTCCCGTCCGATCCATTGTCCGGGCACATCGCGCGTAATTACGGTGAATAGAAACCGATATTTCGTAGCATCCGCGTATTTCTTCGTGTAGACCATACTGCGAGGCTGGATCTCATAGGGGCCTTTGTAATGCTTCTCAAAAGTTTCGTAGATGGCCTTGCTCACTGCATTCTTGTCTTCATCCATTACCAATAAGGTAAGATTGTCTTTTCCCAATTCCGGCGGGATTTCTTCGAAATTGGGGGTGTTTTTTTGAGCGCCTGCCAGCAAAGAGCTGAGTAGGAAAAAAGAAAGGATCAAAGGTCGCATGGTGAAGGATTTAGAGCAGAAAAATACGAAGAGCCGGTTCAATTGACGGCAAAAATCGGTCTGTTGGTCTGATCGCCTACTGGTCCTGTGTTCTTTGGGGCTTTTCCGGGTTTAATTCCCGACCTTCACTCCTCGAAAAAACACCCCATGCAATTTACCGCCAAGCTGATCTCCTTATTGCCGCTGCAAACCGGAAACGGAAAGAACGGAACCTGGAAAAAACAGGATGTGATCGTGGAAACCGACGGACAATACCCGAAAAAAGTCTGTGTATCGATCTGGGGCGATAAGATTGAGGAAAGCAAGCTGGTACCCGGCAATCGGTTGAAGATCGATTTCGATGTGGAGAGCCGCGAATACAACGGTCGCTGGTACACCGATGTCAAAGCCTGGCGCGTGGATGTGGATGGCGAGGGTGGTTCTGCCGGTTCTGCCGCTCCCGGACCCATCGATTCCCCGCATTCGGACGACGACGGGCTTCCTTTCTAGAATCGGGTGAGAGATGAGCGGTTTAGGGTTGAGGTTAACCTAAATCCAACACCGAATTCCACCGATATTTTTTGTGTGGCTGCAACGAAACGCCGATCTGCGTATGCGGCTTGAATAAGATGATGCGATGTCCCAACGAAGGAACATCTTCGTCAATCAATAAGTTCATCACGATCAACAGTGGTTCCTGATAGCCGTACTGACAACATTCACCCATAAAGGTCTCAACCGATTTGCACGCAGCCGATCGACGATTGTGCCCCACATAACCGGAAACGCCGGAACTTTCGGCATGACATTTCGCACTCTCGAACAAGGTTTTCTCCGGATAAAGCAAGGGCATCGGTTTCTTGTTTTTTAAAAACTCCAACAAACTCCGGTAATAACTCGACTGTTTGAGTTCTTCCTCACCGGAATATTCGGGAAACTGCAGCACGACGGTCTTTCCAAATAAAGTCGGATTCATCCGCGCCAGATTAAGGATATAGATGATCTGCTTTTCTTTATCGGATAAATAGGATACGTCTGCTGCCGTATTGCAAACCCGGTATTCGGGCTTGTCCCACTCCGTAGAAAAGATCGTCAACGGCGAGCGCGTATCTCCCGAAACAAAACGCTCCTGACTACGAAAAGCCGTGGCCGACAAGAAAAGCAAGAAAAGTACTACGAATCGCATGAAGGTATTTTAAAGATAACGCGGAAAAGGACTCTGAGGTGAGAAGGATCCTGTGAAAAAAAGTATAAAATATTGCAGACGGAATCAATCAAAACTCAACGTTCTGTACACATCAAACAACTCACCGACCAACTTATTGCCATAGTACTCCAAGGCGCGCGCGCGGTTACGCTCACCCATGGCCCGCACGCACTGCGGATCCCGAAGCAAAGTCAATAAACCGTTCGCGATCTCGTTGGGTTCTTCGGGATCGACAAATAAACCGCCATCGCTGGACATTAACATATCAACCATGCCTCCTTCCTTCGAAGCGACCACGGCTCTGCCGGCCGCCATCGCCTCCAAACAAACATTCGGAAAATTCTCCCACAAACTCGGAAACACCGCGATCGAAGCGCGTGCCATAACACGTGGCACTTCCTCCAGTGGAACGGCATCGATGAATTCAACCC
>DFST01000096.1:557-8493 GCA_002378975.1 Chitinophagaceae bacterium UBA3430 | reverse complement strand
TACCTGGATGCACTCACTCCCCAATGGGAAGCCTTGATTGCGGGCGACTACGAATTTGTCATGCCCTTACCGGTCAGAAAAAAATGGGGCGTCGCCTACCTCTATCAGCCTTTTCTGATACCTCAGTTGGGTGTATTTGGACAAATGCCGAACGAGGACATGCTTCAATCCTTTTTGCATTCGATCCCCAAACAAATCAAATGGATCGATATTACTTTAAACCCGAATTCAATTCCTACTACAGGGAATTTCCATCTTCAAACCCGGAAAAATTATCTACTGAATCTTAGCCCGCCTTATGAAAAGCTAGCAGCATCATACCGAGAAAATCATCGAAGGAATCTGGCACGATCTGCCAAGGCAGCGTTTATCATTGATCGACATATTGATCCATGTCGAGTATATGAACTGGCCGAAAGCTACTTGGGGCCCCGCGGTCATTTCCCGAGTGAACAGAAAGAACATTTTTTGACGTTAGCAAATAAATGGATCGGTGCTGGTAAGGCGAGCGCATACGGGGTTCTTGCGGGAGACAAACTACTGGCCTCTGCCCTGTTTTTGATGTACGGGAATCGTGCTTATTATCTGTTGGTCGGCAATCACCCCGACGGTAAAACGCTAGGCGCTTCCCACGCCTTGATCGATGCATTCATTCGAGATCATGCCGGACAAAACCTGACGCTTGATTTTGAAGGATCGGATGTACCCTCACTGGCTTTCTTTTATGAGAGTTTTGGAGCATCCGAAGAGTATTACGGTTGGCTACGCATCAATCGCCTGCCCAAATGGATCTCTTGGATCAAAGCAAATCACTGATCGGCACGTAACCACTGCGCAGCTGTGATCAGATCGTCTGGGTGAGTGATCTTGATGTTACGCTCCTCCCCATTGATCAAATAGATGGGCTGACCGCTGGCTTCCACTACACTGGCTTCATCGGTAAAATCAGGGTGATGCTTTACCTGATAAGCGGATAATAATACCTCACTAAGAAAAGTCTGTGGGGTTTGGATCAACCGAATCTGATGGCGGGGAATGGACTTGCTTTTTCCATCGATTAACCAACGGATGCTGTCCTTTGATACAATGGCCGGGATGGCAGACCCTTGACGAAGGGCCTGATCATTACATCGGTGAATCAGATCGATGGTGAGTAGGCAGCGTACCGCATCGTGTACAAAAATGATGGAGGAAGCATCTATGGTTGCCAGTCCGTTTTGCACGGAATGAAATCGCGTCTCTCCTCCTTTTACAAATCGGATACGGTTTGATCCCGGTAGACCCTGCACAAGCTGAACGCCTGAATCCATGTGCTCATCAGGCAAAACCAGCACCACTTCTAGGTCGAGGTAGCTGGATAAAAATGTTTCGAGGGTTCGGTTCAGGATTGATTGTCCTTCTAATGCCAAAAACTGTTTAGGCCGATCTGCCCCCATACGCATGCCTACACCACCGGCTACTACTACAGCAATTTTCTTACGAAGAGAATGGTCCATGGTGCGCGGGGCTATACTGGTAATATTCGAAATTAAAGGAATTCCAAAAGGGAATGCTCAGCGCCTGACTAACACCAGCCGAGTTTTGAGGATTCTTGTTCTAAGCGCTCTCGATCGATGGGTGAGGTGCCCACCTGCTCGCAGACCAATCCCCCGGCCAAATTTGCCAGCTTCGCCATGATCGAGGCATCTTTGGTCAATGCATAGGCAGCAGCGGCTACCGCGATGACGGTATCGCCAGCACCCGATACGTCAGCCACATTTCGTTTAAACCCGTTCAGCCATTCAGCATGCGAATCGGTCTGATAGAAAATCCCCTTATCGGACAGGGTGATCAGTGAAACTGCGTGGTCCAGCCGTTCATGCAATTGACCGTGTACCTGTTCGAGTAAAGATGGATTCGGATCCCCACTTACGTTCAATGCGTCGGCCACCTCGCGCCAATTGGGTTTAAACAGGTCTACTCCGCGGTAGGCGAAAAAGTTTTTTTTCTTCGGATCGACGGCCGTTACGATGTTCAGGCTTCGACAGGTACGAATCACCGACTCGATCAGTGAGGGCGTCAACATCCCTTTGTTGTAATCCTCCAGGACTAACAATTGAGGTCGCTCTGAAATTAAATATTTTGTGAGTTGAGCTAGGATCTGCGTCTCCATTTCTGGAGAGAGCTCGGCAACCGACTCGTGATCCAACCTGAGCAATTGTTTATTTCGATCCAGCACCCTGGTTTTTCGGGTGGTTGGACGATTCGGGTCAGCAAAAAGCAGATCCGTACCGACGGCCTGCTCTGTCAATAGATCTCGAAGGATTTGTCCCGGCGCATCGGATCCTACTATTGAAATTAGCTGAACGTCAGCGCCCAGCGATTTGAAATTCAAGGCCACATTTCCAGCGCCCCCGATGCGTTCCTCTTGACGTTGATGGGCAACGACTGGAACCGGCGCCTCCGGGGATACACGATCTACTTGTCCAAAAAAATAGGTATCCAACATGAGATCCCCCAACACGGCCACGCGCAACCGGGGTAACTCTTGGAAGAAGTGACGAAAAGAAGACATTATTTCTTCTGTGAGGTATATTGACTGTTTAGCCCGTCGATCAGATTTTGCGTGATGTTGTACGCGGAGTCCTTGTAATAGAACAACCCCGGCTCGTAAGAAACGATGTAGGTATAGGCCGACTTCTGGTTGTACTCTTTGAGGAAATCCTCAATCTTGGATTTGATCTCATTTTGACGACGCAACACATAATCACTGTAGTCTGATTCGAGGGCTTGCTTACGGCTCTTTAGGTTGTCGTCCAGGGTACGCATTTCTCGGCTAGCTGCATCACTTTGTTCTTGACTGAGCGCACCCGTATTGGCTTGCTGTTGATAATAGCTGAGTTTTTGCTGCATGTTCTTTCCCAAACCTTCCAACTCGGCATTGATGGCGTCTTCGCGCTTGGTCATCTCTGCTTTGAGCTCCTTCACCATGTCAAAATGTGCCGCAATGGAATCCATCTCGAAATAAGCCATCCGGAAATCAGATTGAGCGGAATTGGCCCGGGTGGACAATGGACCGGCACTGGCCCCTTTGGCCGGCCAGTTCTGATACAACAAAAATCCGCAAACAAGCGTCAATAGTCCATTCCATACAAGCATTCCACGATTCATAGTGACATATTTTTTACAAATTAATGAGGATATCGGGAATCATCGCTCATAAATTTCTGGTTTGTGATAGGGTTAACAGCAAAAAAAAGAGCAGGCCTGGGCCTGCTCTGTAGGAAGATTTATTTCGATTACTCCTCTTCGTCGAAGACCATCGCCTCGCGGGTTGTCTGTAGCAATTCGTATTCCTCCTTGCTGCCGACGATCACCTTGTCGAATTCGCGCAGTCCGGTACCAGCCGGGATCGGATGGCCGGTGATGACGTTCTCTTTCAGACCCAGCATATCATCGGTTTTACCGTTGATGGCAGCCGAAGAGAGAACCTTGGTCGTCTCCTGGAACGAAGCAGCCGAGATCCAGCTTTGCACACCCAAGGAGGCCTTGGTGATACCCAACAAGGTGGGAGCTGATGTAGCTGGTTTCGCGTCGCGGTACTCGACTGGTTTCTGATCGTTTCTGCGCAGGATGGAATTTTCCTCCCGAACCTCACGCAGGGTCACGATCTGACCGGCACGGAGCTTGGCGCTGTCCCCGATTTCAGTAACTACCTTTTTATCGAAGATGTAGTCATTCTCGTCTACGAATTCAAACTTATCGACCAGATCGTCTTCCAAGAAGCGGGTGTCGCCTGGATCAACGATGTTGACCTTACGCATCATCTGACGAACGATCACTTCAATGTGCTTATCGTTGATCTTCACACCTTGTAAACGGTAAACCTCCTGAATCTCATTCACCACGTACTCTTGTACAGCAAATGGACCTTTGATCGACAAAATATCGAACGGTGCGATCTGACCATCACTCATCGGCGTTCCGGCTTTTACGAAATCGCCATCTTGTGCGAGGATCTGACGGGTAAGGGGTACCAGATATTTCTTCTGCACACCATCCTTCGCTTCGATCGTGATTTCGCGGTTACCACGCTTGATATTACCCATGACCACCACGCCGTCGATCTCAGAAACAACGGCCGGGTTGCTGGGGTTACGGGCTTCGAAGAGTTCCGTAACACGAGGGAGACCTCCGGTGATGTCGCGCAGTTTACCGAGCACACGAGGAATCTTTACGAGTACCTGTCCGGCATGTACCTGATCGCCTGCATCAATCATGATGTGGCTACCCGTAGGCAGGTTGTATGATTTCTTTTCTTTCCCTTCTACTAAGAGCGAAGGGATCTTCGTCTTGTCGCGGGTTTCGATCACCACTTTCTCGCGGTGTCCAGTCTGCTCATCCGATTCTTCCCGATAGGTAATGCCATCGATCACATTATCGAAATTGATGGTACCGTTGATCTCGGATACAATCACGTTGTTGAATGGATCCCATGTACAGAGTACACCTCCTTTGGAAATATTCTGACCATCCTTCACATTCAAGGTAGCGCCGTATGGAATGTTGTTCGTGATCAACAGACGATCATTCTTAACATCTACAATTCGTACTTCACCGGTACGTCCAATAACCACTTGAGATTTTACTCCGTCGTTGCTGGTGACCGTAACGGTACGCAACCCATCAAATTGGATGGTTCCGTCGAACTTGGCAGCCAAGGTCGATTCTACCGAGGCAGAACCAGCCACACCACCCACGTGGAATGTACGCAAGGTCAGCTGAGTACCCGGCTCACCGATGGACTGTGCAGCGATGATGCCAACGGCATCCCCTTGCTGCGTCATGGCACCGGTAGCCAGATTCTTACCATAGCACTTCGAACACACGCCGCGCTTGCTTTCACAAGTCAATACGGAGCGGATCTCTACCGTTTCAATTCCGGCGTCTTCAATACGCTTGGCCACGTCAACGGTGATTTCATCACCGGCCGATACGTACAACATTTCGTTCACTGGATCAAATACATCGTGAAGAGAAGTACGTCCGATGATGCGGTCGCTCAATGGCTCGATGACGTCCTCATTATCTTTCAATGCGGTGGTAGCAATGCCACGCAGGGTTCCACAATCCACCTCGGTGATGACCACGTCTTGCGCTACGTCTACCAGACGACGAGTCAGGTAACCGGCATCGGCGGTTTTCAGGGCCGTATCGGCGAGACCTTTACGAGCACCGTGGGTAGAGATGAAGTAATCCAATACGTTCAGTCCGCCTTTGAAGTTGGAAAGGATTGGGTTCTCAATGATCTCACTGCCCGTAGATCCCGATTTGCGGGGCTTGGCCATGAGTCCGCGGATACCAGCCAGCTGCTTGATCTGCTGCTTCGATCCACGGGCACCAGAATCCAACATCATGAATACCGAGTTGAATCCTTGACGGTCGTTGCTGAGTTCACGGATCAAACTTTCCGTGATGCGGGTATCTACCCGGCTCCAGATGTCAACGATCTGGTTGTATCGTTCGTTGTTGGTGATCAATCCCATGTTGTAGCTATCCCATACTTCGTCGACCTCCACCTTGGCGTTGTCAAGCATGGCCTCTTTGGTGTCGGGGATGATCAGGTCATTGATATTGAAGGAGAGACCGCCCTGGAAGGCTGTGCGGAAACCAAGTTGTTTGATGTCATCCAAGAACTTGGCCGTCTTCGGTACGTTGGTGATCTTGATGATGTCACCAATGATTTCGCGCAAATTTTTCTTAGTGAGCAGCGCATTCACAAAACCGACTTCAGCGGGTACGTGCTGGTTGAACAGTACACGACCAACCGTGGTCTCGATCAATTTATGTTCGAGCAAGCCATCGGCATTGCGGATGTTGCCTTTTACTTTGATCCAGGCATGCAGATCAATGCAACCTTCGTTGTAGGCAATGATCACTTCCTCGGCAGAGTAGAAGGCCTTGCCTTCGCCCTTGACGGGTTCGGCAGGGGTATTCTTCTTTCCTTTGGTGATGTAGTAGAGTCCCAACACCATGTCCTGTGAAGGCAGGGTGATCGGCGTACCGTTCTGCGGATTGAGGATGTTGTGTGAAGCCAGCATCAACAACTGTGCTTCCAGGATAGCGGCATGGCCCAGCGGTACGTGCACGGCCATTTGGTCACCATCGAAGTCGGCGTTGAACGCCGAGGTAACCAGCGGGTGCAATTGGATCGCTTTTCCTTCGATCAATTTAGGCTGGAAGGCCTGAATGGAAAGACGGTGGAGCGTCGGGGCACGGTTGAGCATAACCGGGTGACCTTTGAGGATGTTTTCCAGGATATCCCAGATAACCGCTTCTTTTTTATCAACCAGTTTGCGCGCCGATTTAACGGTCTTTACAATACCGCGCTCGATGAGTTTACGAATGATGAATGGCTTGAACAATTCAGCGGCCATGTCCTTGGGGAGACCGCACTCGTGCAGTTTCAATTCAGGACCGACCACGATGACCGAACGACCAGAGTAGTCAACGCGTTTACCCAACAGGTTTTGACGGAAACGTCCTTGCTTACCCTTGAGTACATCACTGAGTGATTTCAGGGCCCGTCCGCCTTCTGCCTTCACGGCATTGGACTTCCGGCTATTGTCGAACAAGGAATCTACCGCTTCTTGCAGCATGCGTTTTTCGTTGCGCAAAATCACCTCCGGAGCCTTGATCTCCAACAAGCGCTTCAAACGGTTGTTGCGAATGATGACGCGGCGATAGAGGTCGTTGAGGTCGGACGAAGCAAAGCGACCACCATCCAAAGGAACAAGCGGACGCAGTTCCGGTGGAATGACGGGAATGTATTGCATCACCATCCACTCGGGACGATTGGCGATGCGGGTATTGGCGTCACGGAACGCTTCTACCACGCTCAACCGCTTCAAGGCATCTGCCTTGCGCTGTTGGGAAGTTTCGGTTGCCGCTGCGTTGCGCAGGTCGAAGGAGAGTTGATCGAGGTCGATGCGAGCCAGCAGGTCATGTACAGCCTCGGCACCCATCTTGGCGATGAATTTATTCGGATCGTCATCGGGCAGGTACTGATTCTCCTTGGGTAAGGTGTCCAGGATATCCAGGTATTCTTCTTCTGTCAGCAGGTCGCCCATGTTCTGACCTTTCTCGGCACGGATGCCGGGTTGGATCACCACGAAACGCTCGTAGTAAACGATGGTCTCCAATTTCTTGGAGCTTACGCCGAGGAGATAACCGATCTTATTCGGAAGGGATTTGAAATACCAGATGTGCACAACGGGCACCACCAGTTTGATGTGGCCCATGCGCTCACGACGTACTTTCTTCTCGGTAACTTCTACCCCGCATCGGTCACAGACGATGCCTTTGTAGCGAATGCGCTTATACTTGCCGCAGGCACATTCGAAATCCTTTACTGGACCGAAGATGCGCTCGCAGAACAGACCATCCCGCTCTGGCTTGTAGGTGCGGTAATTGATGGTTTCAGGCTTGAGGATCTCCCCAAAACTGCGTTCCAGGATATTGTCGGGCGAAGCCAAGCCGATGGTGATCTTGCTGAAGCTGGCCCGGGGGCGATTTTCTTTGCGGATTGACATGATCGTATTGACGATTTAGAATGCTAATTAAAGGTTGTTTACTTCGAAACGGATCAATCAAACTTGAGATCCAATCCCAGTCCGCGCAATTCATGCACGAGTACGTTGAAGGACTCCGGAATGCCGGGACGCGGCACGTTGTCACCCTTCACGATTGCCTCGTACGTCTTCGCACGACCGATGATGTCATCCGATTTGATGGTCAACAATTCCTGGAGAATGTTGGAAGCTCCATAGGCCTCGAGTGCCCAGACCTCCATCTCCCCGAAACGTTGTCCACCGAACTGCGCCTTACCACCCAACGGTTGTTGCGTGATGAGACTGTATGGTCCGATCGAACGAGCATGCATCTTATCATCCACCAT
>DFST01000096.1:0-249 GCA_002378975.1 Chitinophagaceae bacterium UBA3430 | reverse complement strand
CTTATCATCCACCATGTGGTGTAGTTTGATCACGTAGATCACACCCACCGTGGCTTTCTGGTGGAAGCGCTCTCCGGTTTCTCCATCATAGAGATAAGTATGTCCATACATCGGGATGTTGGCTTGCTGGCAATACCCTGCGATCTCGTCCACGGTGGCACCATCGAAAATGGGCGTGGAGAATTTCAGTCCGAGTTTTTGTCCGGCCCAACCCAGGATCGTTTCATAGATCTGTCCGAGGTTCATACG
>DFST01000119.1 GCA_002378975.1 Chitinophagaceae bacterium UBA3430 | reverse complement strand
GCTTGGAGGTGCTGGGATAACGATCGTAGGCCCGATCAGCCAGGTCATCTAAGTAGGTTGATTCGTGGTAGATCAGATCAAATCCCTCGATGTGTTCGATCAGCGATTCATGGTAGCGCGTATCTGCACAGAAAGCGTATTTCGGGCCAGGAGCAGCGGGCTCGGTCACTAGCTCCACAGAGATCAACTCGCCGTTTTTAGTGGTATAACTCTCTCCACGAACCAATCGCTCGTAATAACTGGTTGGGATCCCGTATGCCCGTGCTTTTTCAGGAATCAGTTTGCGCGGCAATCGTTGTTCTTCGAAACTGAATCCGAAGCAAGGAATGCGGTGATCAGTGGGGAAACAGCGGATTCGAAGCGCGTTTGTATCCACTAAGATTGAGGCCTCGGTGATCGGATGGAAATTCAGATCGAACCCCAACATAGTATCCGACACGCGTAATTGAATGTCGAGTATTTCTTTTAGCGGGGGTGGGGCGAACAGCTCGATGGGTTGATTGTGACCGAGTAGACTCATCGAATTCAGAAGGCCGATCAAACCGAAATAATGATCGCCGTGCAAGTGAGAAATGAAGATGTGCGAGATCTTGCTGCGGCGGACTTTGTAACGCAACAATTGCATCTGGGTGCCTTCTCCACAATCGATCAGGTAATTGTTGCCGTTGTGGGTCAATACCTGACTGGTGGGGTGGCGGTCAAATGCCGGAACTGCCGAATTATTGCCTAAAATAGTCAGCGCTAACATTTGGGGCTAGTCTTCTTCTCCGCCTAAAAGTTCCCGTTCGATCTCTTCCATTTGGACAATGTCCCAGGCTTCGCTTTCGGTGGGGGTGCTGTTGAGCAAGTCAGACAGATCCGCCAATTCAAAGGTCTGCTGTACTCCGGCCTGCAGGCAACAAACCACGAATGAGGCACCGGACTCATAAAATGCCACCTGGATTTCGATGAGTTTTTCGGCCGCGGGAAGTTCGATCCGTTGAACAGGACTTAAGTCTAGGATCAGATTTCGGACGGCGGGTTCAGGGGCTGAATCCGGCCGCAGGATTTTTTCAGTGGTTGCTGCAAGTAATTCTGACAGACTTGCAGTCAGTTCCGGCTCCTCCACCGTAATGACATGAAATTTTTCCTTGGATTCGAATTTGAAAGACATGTGGTAAATTAGATCAGTTTGGACAAAATTAACAATCCGCCGTCAGCCAACCGCCTGCCTGAGAGCAGGTACGTTGATAACTTTGTCGGGACGGCGGCTTGGATAATTCGTTAATATTGTGATAACCCCCAATTCCTATGGATAATAATTTTTCACCTCAAGTCAAAGAGATCATTTCTTTTAGCCGCGAAGAAGCATTGCGTCTGGGCAACGATTTCATTGGCACCGAACATTTGTTACTCGGATTGATCCGCGAAGGTGAAAACACCGCGGTACGCATTCTAAAGAGTTTCAATGTCGATTTATATGAATTACGCAAAGAGATCGAACTGGCTGTAAAGGACAAGACCGGAAAGAACATAGCCAACATCAACAGCCTGCCGCTAACCAAACAAGCCGAGAAGGTGATTCGGGTGACGGTCCTGGAGGCCAAAGCCTTGAAGAGTGCCACCGTTGAAACGGAGCACCTCATGCTTTCCATCTTGAAGAACAAGGAGAATGTAGCCACGCAGATACTCAACCAATTTGATGTGGATTACGATCTATTCCGTCAGGAGTTGGGCATCGTTAAATCCAACGAGCCTCGTGCCGAATTCTCCGATGAGGGGGAAGAAGAGTTTGATGAAGAAAAGAAATTCAGTCAATCCAAGGGTACACCCAAATCAGGTGGGCAGATCAAAAGCAAAACACCGGTATTGGATAATTTCGGACGAGATATTACCAAGATGGCTGAGCTCGGTGCGCTGGATCCCATCGTTGGTCGCGAAGCAGAGATCGAACGCGTATCGCAGATCCTGTCGCGCCGGAAAAAGAACAACCCGATTCTCATCGGGGAACCCGGTGTGGGTAAAACGGCGATCGTGGAAGGCTTGGCCTTGCGGATCGTACAACGGAAGGTTTCTCGTGTGTTGTTTGATAAGCGTGTGATCTCACTGGATCTGGCTGCCTTGGTGGCTGGAACCAAATATCGGGGTCAATTCGAAGAGCGCATGAAGGCCATCATGAACGAGTTGGAAAAGAACCGCGATGTCATTCTGTTCATTGATGAAATGCATACCATTGTCGGAGCAGGGGGTGCCAGTGGTTCCCTAGACGCCAGTAACATATTCAAACCGGCATTGGCCCGTGGCGAGCTGCAGTGCATCGGCGCCTCAACGCTCGATGAATACCGCATGCACATCGAAAAGGATGGGGCATTGGATCGTCGATTCCAAAAGGTGATCGTAGATCCACCCAGCGTAGATGACACGATACAGATCTTGAACAACATTAAATCCAAATACGAGGAGTACCACAACGTCGAGTACGACCAGGAAGCCATTGAGGCTTGCGTTAAACTCAGCGACCGATACGTCACCGATCGGTTGTTGCCGGATAAAGCCATCGATGTACTCGATGAGGTTGGGGCACGTGTTCACTTGAAGAACATCAATGTGCCTCAGACCATCGTCGATCTGGAGCAAAAGATCGAAGATGTCAAAGTGGAGAAGAACCGAGTTGTGAAGAGTCAGAAATTCGAGGAGGCGGCAGCGTTGCGTGATACGGAGAAAAAGCTACAAGAAGAGTTGGAGCGTGCCAAATCATCCTGGGAAGAGGACAGTAAGCACAAGAAATTCCCGATTGGGGAGGAAGACATCGCGGAAGTAGTGAGTATGATGACCGGTATTCCCGTAAAGCGTATGGTGGAAGCCGAGACGGAAAAGCTGCGTAAGATGTCGGAGGACATGAAGGGGATGGTGATCGGTCAAGATGAGGCGATCTCCAAAATCGTCAAGGCTATACAGCGGAATCGGGTGGGCTTGAAAGATCCCAAAAAGCCGATTGGAACATTCATCTTCCTCGGTCCTACGGGAGTAGGTAAGACCGAATTGGCTCGCTCCTTGGCCCGTCAAATGTTTGATTCGGATGAAACCCTGATCCGCATCGACATGAGTGAGTACATGGAGAAATTTACGGTCAGCCGATTGATCGGTGCGCCTCCCGGCTACGTCGGTTATGAAGAAGGCGGACAACTTACTGAACGCGTACGGCGCAAACCCTATAGCGTGATCTTGTTGGATGAAATTGAAAAGGCTCACCCAGATATCTACAACATCTTGCTGCAGGTGTTGGATGATGGACAACTGACGGATGGTCTGGGTCGTAAAGTCGATTTCAAGAATACACTGATCATCATGACATCCAACATTGGGGTCCGTCAATTGAAGGATTTTGGTTCGGGCGTTGGGTTCACGACCACAGCTCGACTGGAAAGTGAGGAAGAGGCGAACAAGGCCGTAATCGAAAAAGCATTGAAAAAGACTTTTTCTCCAGAGTTCTTGAACCGCATTGATGATGTGATCATCTTCAATAGCCTGACCAAGGAGCACATCTTCCGG
>DFST01000125.1 GCA_002378975.1 Chitinophagaceae bacterium UBA3430 | reverse complement strand
TTAAAAACATCCATCTTGATGACCTGTATGTTTTCGATCTTCAATTGCTCGGCAGTCTTACAGATGAATGCATGCATGATGGGATCTTTTTCCACGATGGTGAGATCATCAACACCCCGCGATGCCAGTTCATAACTAATGCTGCCTGTTCCTCCAAAAAGATCCAAGGTTTTGAGGTCTTCAAAATCAAGCTGATGCTGCAAACTATTGAATAACCCCTCCTTTGCCAGATCCGTAGTGGGCCGGGTGTGCGGCATGTGCGTAGGCGGCTGAAAACGACGTCCGCCGAATTGTCCACTGATTATGCGCATATAAAAAGATCGTAGAGCGGAGTAAACCAATGCGCGGGTTCGGAAAACGAAAAAGGACTACCTGTATAGGCGATCCGTTCCGTACGTTTTTTTAAGGCGGCAATCAGCTCCGACTCCAATGCCCACTGGCCCGATAAGCTTATGTCTATGTTGGACCAGTTCAACGAAAATCGATCGATCAATCCGGCCAATACATAGAGTAGATCCCCTTCGGTTTCAATTCGGTGTGGTTGGCCATAAAGGAAACGATTTGCTTGGATCAAGGTGATCCAGCAATCATTATGTAGGCGTACCAACTGAACGTGGGTGGCATCGGTTGATTGGGTCGACTGACTAAAACCGGCTGCATGCTTGTATTCGACCCTATTGCAGAGATGATGCAATTGGTCTCGAATGTGATCGGGCGTCCATACCCAGGCCGTCGCATCCAGCAGACCATCGCCATCAGCCACCCAACGATGGCCGATCCGATCGGGCCAGAATGGAGCGATCCATTTCTGCACAGCCTCTTTTTCGGACGTAAAAGCGGTTGGTGTCCAACACCACTCATTCAGTCGAAAGGCAACCCGGATCGTTTGAATGGCCGCACGATCGGAAAACAATTCCGCAGCATGCCGAACAAATACATCGGAGCCATACAGATCATGATCCCGGTATTCAAGTTGCTTAACGATTCCGGTGGATGAATCCATACACAAGGAACCATATTGGGAAGCACCGATCCACAACAACCAAGTGTTGGGATTACAAGCAGGGTCTAAGTGAAATTTATCGGTTTGCATGTTGACTGACGAGTTGCAATAATAGACAAATTTAAATTGCCTAGGTTTACCTTCGCGCCTATGTCAAATACCGGCACCCATACAGATCTAAAATTATCCAATTCCTACCGTCAGATCTGGAAATTGGCCATACCGATCAGTTTTGCCATTTTCATTCCCCAAGTCAACTTCCTGATCAATACTATTTTCCTGGGCCATTATTCCGCCGACCCGGATGCGATGGCGGTTGGAGGCATCACCGGTGTTTATTATCTGATTTTCGCCGCCATTGGATATGGCCTCAATAACGGATTACAAACCTTGATTGCCCGACGAGCCGGACAAGACCGACCGGAAGAGATCGGTAAATTATTTACACAAGGTATTTGGATTGGAATCGGTCTATCGGTCTTAGGGATTGTATTAACCTATACGGCCACTCCCATACTTTTCGATCGGATCTTACAAAGCGATGCCCTTTCCAAAAAAGCCATTGACTTCCTGCAGGTCCGTGTTTGGGGTTTGCCCCTACTTTATATATATCAGTTACGCAATGCGTTGTTGGTGGGCATCAATCAAAGTCGATGGTTGATCATTGGAACATTGATGGAAGCCGGCACCAATGTTTTTTTTGACTATGTGTTGATCTTCGGAAACTGGGGTTTCCCGGAGTGGGGATTTCAAGGAGCCGCCTTTGCCTCAATCTTGGCAGAAGCCATTGGGTTGATCACCATTTATGCGGTCATTCGACAACGTGGGATCGGACGGGAATTCTCTTTGTTTCAAACGATCCGCTTTGACCGTACCTATGCCCGTCATATTCTGGAGGTCTCCGCCCCGCTCATGTTTCAAACAGCCATCAGCATCGTCAGTTGGCAGTATTTCTTTTTATTGATCGAACACCATGGCGCCATGGCCTTAAAGGTTTCCAACGTGATGCGGAATATGTTCGGATTACCCGGCTGTCTGACTTGGGCCTTCGCAGCCACCACCAGTACCATGGTCAGCAACCTGATCGGACAAGGCCGAGCAGAAGATGTTCCTATATTAATCCGCCGAATCCTTTACATGAGCATGGCCGCTACGGTAACCATTTGTTTGGTCCTGAATATCTGGCCAGAAATGCTGCTTTCCTTGTTTGGACAAGACGAGGCATTCATGATAGCGGCGATACCCGTGTTGCGCGTAGTAACCGTAGCCATGATCTTGATGTCCTTTTGCACCATCTTTTTAAATGCTGTGACCGGCTCCGGAAACACACGGGTAACATTTAAGATTGAAGCCGGGGCCATTGTTGGTTATTGCATCTACGTTTATCTGGTCACGGATTATTTCCACTTACCCATTCTGTATAGCTGGATGAGTGAGTGGCTGTATTGGACCAGCTTATTTATCCCTTCGTGGTGGTATCTGCGTTCCGGAAAATGGAAAAACAAAGAGATCTAGTACCGTCTTTCCAGTGTAATGCCCAACCGGCCATTGAACCCGGGTACCGGTGGGGCCAATTTTTCAATCTGTAATTTTATGTGATTAACCTGCGTAAATCGAGACCGGATTTCATCCAAGATGGATTGAGTCAATTCCTCCAATAATTTGCGCGGACGATTCATTTGATCGACCAAAATCGAATGGATCTCGGTGTAGTCAATGGTGGTTGACAATTCCGTGATGTTGGTTGTGGGCTCTGCATAAGATATCCAGGCATTGACCAGAAAGGTCTGCCCTTGTCGCGTTTCCTCCTCATACCATCCGTGATGGGCAAAGAATCGCAAATCAAGCAAGGTGAGTGTAATGGTCCCGGTCATGGCATCAATGAAAACCGGCTGCACTCAAATACCGTTCTGCATCCAAAGCTGCCATGCAACCACTTCCAGCCGCCGTAACGGCTTGACGATAGGTTTTATCCTGCACATCCCCGGCTGCAAATACACCGGTGATGTTGGTTCGGCTCGTGCCAGGTGTGGTCAAAATATACCCGGCCTCATCCATTTCGATCCATGGTTTGAAAAAGTCAGAGTTGGGCTGATGTCCGATGGCAACGAAAAAGGCACTAACGGCCAGATCGGTCGATTGGCCCGACTCCATATTCTTTATTCGAACTCCGGTCACCACCTTTTCCCCCAACACTTCTTCAGTAACGGAATGCCAATGCACTTCGATGTTGGATGTTTTCAATACACGGTCCTGCATCACTTTACTGGCGCGCATTTCGCCTCTACGTACGATCATATTGACTTTGGAACATATCTTGGAAAGATAGAGCGCTTCCTCCGCTGCGGTATCGCCTGCTCCAACAATGGCCACTTCCTTGCCTTTAAAAAAGAAACCATCGCAAACGGCGCAAGCGCTGACTCCGTGACCATTTAAGCGCTGTTCACTTTCCAATCCCAGCCATTTGGCACTCGCGCCGGTACAAATGATCACCGATTGAGCTTCGATCCATTTCTCCTCATCGATTTGTACACGATGAACGGGCCCCGTGAAATCAACGGCGGTAGCCAATCCATATCGAATATCAGCGCCCATACGAGCAGCTTGTTTTTCAAAATGCACCATCATATCGGGGCCTTGTATCCCATCGGGATATCCCGGATAGTTCTCTACTTCAGTGGTAATGGTTAGTTGACCACCCGGCTGAATACCTTGATACAAGACCGGATTCAATCCAGCCCGACTGGCATAGATCGCAGCGGTGTATCCGGCCGGGCCGGAACCAATGATCAAACAAGAAACTTGCTCCGCAGAAGTCATGGTAACAATGAATTTAGGTTACGAAAATACGCGTTTCCACCTTCGATCAAGCTTAGCGGGGAATGATGAGTTGTTTGTACTGGGCCGCATAGCCACCAAAATAACCCAGAGCCTCTCCCTGTATATTCGAGATTACCCGGGTAGGTGAAGAAAAGGGATTGCCTACGCTGGCGTACGAGAATTCCATGGTTCGCCAAAAATCGAAACAGGCCTTGTCGATGTTACAGAGTTTGAAAACCACCGTATCGCCCCGATTGAAAAAAGAATACCCTTCACTCAGGCCGGCACCACGGGGAACCCCGCGCTCAATCTGTACGTCGAACGAGCTGCCATCAATGAATTGGTCGTCAAATACCGAATTAAGTCCGGGGTAAAACGGATCACGATTTTGCTTGGTGAAGTACCGGATATAATCCCCCAGACCGGGTGTATCGGTACCACGAAACATCAAGGCCACTTTGCTGGTATCGTTCAATAGTGCCGGGGCAGGCTTCCAATACAAGGAATCAATCCGTCGGGTAATGTTCGGAATCTTTGTTTGTGCGGTATAAACCGACCCAGCCGAACGAATGGTGAGTGTATAGTTCGTATTTAGCTCACCCAGAAAAGCGCTAGCCAATTGGGAAGAGTCGATTCCGTAATAAAAAAGTGAAATGCCCGGGAAAGGCTCGAGTCGGTATTCTTTTAACCGATGCGTTGACCTGCCATTTGAAATTTCGATTTCTGCACCCCGCACAAAGGAATTGCTTAGGTCTGTTAGGTTGATGGCCGAAAAATATTGGAAACTATTGGTCAAGATAACCTGTGGAGGTTGATCGTTTTCGATCGTGGCTTCTACCACGATTTTGGGGGCCACGGCATTTAGATTGAGATCGACGGCCTTCTCACACCCGGTCAGCAGCACCAACCACCCGATCAAAATACAATTCCTTTTTTTCATCTTAAAACGCTTATAAAAAATCCGGAGCCTTTGACGCTCCGGATCCTTTTCACTTGCTAACCCATTATTCAATTAACCGAGATATGCTTTCAAGGCGCTGCTGTAGCGTGCCTTTTGCAAACGCTTGATCGCACGTTCTTTGATCTGACGAATACGTTCTTTGGTGAGATCGTACTTAACCCCAATCTGCTCGATGGTAACACCGTTCTCTCCATCCAATCCAAAATAAGCATTCACGATTTCAGCTTCACGAGGAGAAAGCGATTTAAGTACCCGGCGGATCTCGTTGCGCAGCGAATCCTTCATCACCTCGTCATCCGTATCGTCACTTCCTTCCAGCAAATCACCCATAGCCACATCCTCTGCTTCGTGTACGGGAGCATCCAGAGAAGTGTGCCGGGTATTGCTTTGGAAAATATTATTGATCTCCGTTTCGCTCATTTCCAATAACTCAGCCAATTCTTCTGTCGAAGGCTCGCGTTCGTGTTCTTGTTCAAAGGCCATGTAGGCCTTGTTGGCTTTGTTGTAGGTGCCGATCTTGTTCTGTGGCAAGCGGACCAGACGACCTTGCTCGGCCAAAGCCTGCAGAATAGACTGACGGATCCACCAAACGGCGTAGGAAATGAATTTAAAACCTTTGGTCTCATCAAAACGCTGGGCAGCTTTGATCAAACCTAGGTTGCCCTCGTTGATCAAATCGCTAAGCGAAAGACCCTGATGTTGATATTGTTTGGCTACGGATACGACGAAACGCAAGTTGGCCTGAACCAATTTATCCAGCGCGCGCTGAGAATCTTCCGGATTCCGGTTAAACATTTTGATCCGCTGCGCCAGATGCGTCTCCTCTTCCGGAGTAATCATCGAGATTTTAGAAATCTCTTGTAAGTA
>DFST01000077.1 GCA_002378975.1 Chitinophagaceae bacterium UBA3430 | reverse complement strand
AGGTCGTGGAATTTCGCAATGGGAATCGCCCAATGCGGGTCCTTTGGATCGGCTGCATGGCGCGTAAATCGAGCAAAGAATTGTGCCAGGGCTTCGGCCTGTGCGGGGCTTTCAACTTCATGTAGTGTATGCGTACCCGCTATGAATTGACTCAATCGCCAGGAGGCACCTTGATCATCTTGTACGATCCATGCATCATTGGAAAAGGGCAGGGGCATTGCCAACGCAAAGGGTGAGCGGGGGGCTTGAAAATGTTGGTAGAGGGCACGATGGTTCTGAATCAATCCCGTAGGCTCGGAAAAGATCTGTGTATTGATGGATTGGAGCAGTATGGATTCAGAAGCAGTTCGAACCACATAGGTGCGATGGATGAGCCCCCCCGATAGTTGACTAACCTCCAAGATGGTTTCCGAGAAAGGAAGCCATTGAATCAGTTCATTGGGGAGCAGGTTCGTTGACATGATCAATGGATCCGATCGCCGCGGACCTCCAAGTTTTTGATGACTTCCGATTCATGCGCCAGCCATTCATTCCAACGTGCGCGTACACGACTGGGTTCGATATAGGTCTCGGCCAATTCGATGAATAGGGTATAGTGACCGGCTTCGCTTTCCATGAAACGTCGATAGAATTGCTGCAAATAGGGGTCGCCAAGGCCTTCGCTCAGTCGCTTGAAGCGTTCACAGGAACGGGCTTCGATCAATGCCATGGTTAGCAATTGGTCCAGCAACCTAGATTCCAGGTCGCCCCCCTTTTGCTGAAACTCCATGAGGGCATTTACATATTTGTCCTTTCGTTGTCGACCCAGCACCAAGCCGCGTTTGTTGAGTTCGGCCAGTACCAGACGAAAATGACCCCATTCTTCCGTCACGATTGGGGCCAACGCCTGAACCAGTTCAACGCGTTCGCTGTATCGTTGGATCAGCGAGATGCAGGTGAGGGCTGCCTTTTGTTCGCAATAGGCGTGGTCGGTCAAAATTTCCTCCAGCGACAGGGCGGCCAGATCAACCCATCGAGGGTCGGTAGGTAGCTGAAGTCCCAAAATAGCCCGGGTATCGTTGGAAAGATCCATACCACAAAACTACTGGATTCGAGCTAAGAGCCTGAAATTCATGGAGTTTTCTCCGAAAATTTCACTTGCTGGTTACACGAAGTCTACATAACTTTGCCCCCCTATAAATCGGATGAAAAAAATCGGATGAACTAAAAAAGAAAAAAGATGTCATTAACAACTGAGAAAAAAGCGAACATTTTCAAGGCTTATGCCGGTGAAGCGAAGAATACCGGTTCTATTGAGGGGCAAATTGCCCTGCTGACTGAGCGCATTAGCCACATCAGCCAGCACTTGCAAGTCAACAAAAAAGATTTCTCCACCCACCGCGGTCTCATGCAGTTGGTCGGAAAGCGTAAGCGCTTACTGAATTACCTGCAAAAGCATAACCTGAGCAGTTATCGCCAATTGATCGAGAAACTGGGTCTCCGTAAATAATCACAAGCCCCCGCCCGATTGGCCGGGGCTTGCTTCGTTTTGGTCCCTTCGTTCAGCTTTCGGCTGAACTTTCTTCCATGTAAATCGATGCAGACCGGAAATTGGTTCTGTGGGTTAATTCCATCGATCGATTCGTTCTAGCGGACGGCGATCACAAATCAACAAATATGTTACAACAACCAATTCGCAAGACTTTCGATATCGGCGATGGCCGAATGGTAACCATTGAGACCGGCCGTTTGGCTCGTCAGGCAGATGGTGCCGTTACCGTATCCTGCGGGAATTGCATGATCTTGGCTACGGTCGTAGCCAATCAAGACCCCAGAGAGGGTCAAAGTTTTTTCCCACTTTCAGTCGACTACCAAGAAAAATTCGCAGCCGCCGGCCGTATTCCCGGTTCATTCTTCAAGCGGGAAGCCAAACTCAACGACTACGAAGTCTTGACAAGCCGATTGATCGATCGCGCCCTACGTCCGTTATTTCCTGAGGATTACTTGTGCGACGTACAGGTTTTGGTGACGTTGATCTCCAGTGATTCAGAAATTATGCCCGATGCAATGGCCTGCTTGGCTGCCTCTTCTGCACTCGCTGTTTCTGATATTCCCATTAAAGAGATCATCTCGGAAGTACGGGTATCTCGGGTAGACGGACAATTCGTGGTGAATCCGACTCGCAGTCAGATGGAAAGATCCGACCTCGATTTCATCATCGCTGCCACCGATAAGAATTTGATGATGGTGGAAGGGGAAGCCAAAGAGTGTTCCGAAGCCGACCTGTGCAAGGCATTGGAAATCGCACACGACGCCATCCGCATACAAGTGAAAGCGCAGGAAGAACTGCGTGATCTGGCTGGCGTAAAAGGAAAACGCGACTACAAGAAACCCGCTACCGATGAAGCGCTGCGCGATAAGATCTATGCATTTGCACAACCCAAGGTGTACGAAGTAGCCAAAGGTAAACTGGGCAAGCACGAGCGCACGGATCGGTTTGCCTCAATCAAAGATGAGGTGATCAATTTCCTGAAACAAGATCTCGGTTTGGCTGAAGGGGAGTCGCTTCCTGAACTGACCAAGAAATTGACGTCCACCTATTATGGAGATCTTCAGTACGACGTAGTTCGAGAAATGATCCTGAATGAGCGCATCCGCTTGGATGGGCGTGACCTCGAAACGGTTCGTTCGCTCGACATGGAAGTAGATATCTTGCCCTCTCCGCATGGTTCGTCCTTATTCACCCGGGGAGAAACACAATCCATTACAACGGTTACCCTCGGCACACCGATGGATGAACTGCTGGTGGAAAGCGCTGCTAAATCCGTTGACTCCAAATTTTATCTGCACTACAATTTTCCACCGTTCTCTACTGGTGAAGTGAAAATGATGCGTGGTCAGAGCCGTCGTGAAATCGGACACGGAAACCTCGCACAACGTTCGTTGAAGCAAATGATGCCGGGCGGTGATTTTCCATACACCGTACGGGTAGTTAGTGACATCCTGGAGTCGAATGGCTCCTCGTCCATGGCAACTGTTTGTGCCGGATCACTGGCTTTGATGGATGCGGGTGTGGGTATTCCTAAGCACGTTTCGGGTGTTGCCATGGGATTGATTTCCAAAGGCGACAAGTTTGCGATCCTCACGGATATCTTGGGTGATGAAGACCACCTGGGCGATATGGACTTTAAAGTCACCGGTACCCGCGAGGGAATCTGCGGTGTACAAATGGATATTAAAGTGGATGGCTTGAAGATGGAGGTGATGCAGCAAGCACTTGACCAAGCGCGTCGTGCTCGTTTGCATATCCTGGATCATATGTACAAAGCCATTGCTGAATCTCGTTCCGAAGTGAAGCCGCATGCGCCACGCATGGTGAAGCTGTTCATCGACAAAGAGTTTATTGGTGCGGTAATCGGGCCAGGTGGTAAAGTAATTCAGGAAATCCAACGCGAAACTGGAGCCACCATCAGCTTGGAAGAAATCAACAATCGCGGAGAGGTTAGTATTTTCAGCGTTAATAAGGATGGTGTTGAAAAAGCCGTGTCCTGGATCAAAGGGATCGTTGCCGTTCCACAAGTGGGCGATGTATACGATGCAGTGGTTAAATCCATTATGCCCTTCGGTGCATTCGTTGAGTTTATGCCTGGCAAACAAGGGTTGGTGCATATCTCTGAAGTCAGCTGGAGACGCCTGGAAACACTGGAAGGCCTCGTGAAAGAAGGCGATCACATGAAAGTGAAGCTCATTGGTACCGATCCTAAATCCGGCAAGTTCAAATTGTCTCGTAAGATTCTGATGCCCAAACCGGAGTCCGCTCCGCGGCCACCTCATGATGGGGAAGAAGAGTCCAACGCATAATTCAACCAGACCCTGAATTTTCAGGGTCTTTTTATTTTTATACCATGGAGCAATATCTAGCGCTTACCGTTCACATCGGGGCATCGGAGGAATCGGAATCCCTGCTGGCCTTTCTTGCCGAGGCAGGCTTTGATGGCATGGAAGAGCTTGCTGATCGATTGATTGCTTACCGAGCAGACAACGATTGGGATCGGTCGGAGGTGGATGCGTATTTAGCGGACCGTGGTTTGAGTTATTCCTACGAGCTCATGGAGAAAACGAATTGGAATCAGCTTTGGGAATCCAATTTCGAACCGGTTCAGGTCGACGATTTCGTGGGCATGCGGGCAATTTTCCATCCTCCTTTTTTGAACGTACAACACGAGCTGATCATCACGCCCAAAATGAGTTTTGGGACCGGTCATCATGCCACAACCCGCCTGATGATCCATGCCATGCGCGACCAAGTAGTACCCGAAGCCAGGGTCTTGGATTTTGGAACGGGCACCGGGGTGTTGGCGATCCTGGCAAAGAAAATGGGAGCTGGCCATGTAGTCGGAATTGACGTGGAAGATTGGAGCGTGGAAAATGCAATCGAGAATGCCCAAGAAAATAAAGTAAACGACATCGTATTTGTTTGTGCTGACCGGATCACAAATTCGGGACCCTTTGATCTGGTGTTGGCAAACATCAACCGGAATATTTTATTGGAACATTTATCTGCCCTGCAAACCGTTTTGGCTCCCTCCGGCAGACTCATAATGAGTGGGATCATAGAAGAGGACCTTCCGGTCATGGATCAAGCGCTCGTTCAACAAGGCTTTCAGCGGGTCAGTTATGCCCAAGAAAAGGGATGGATATGCATACAATTGATTCATAATCAATCGAATTTGCCGTATTAATTTTTTGTTACCGATTTCCATTTTTAGTTAGTTTTACAGTCCCAGATGATTCCATGAACGAGCTTCTACTTTTGATTCTTGCTTATTTGATCGGCAGCATTCCTACTGCTGTTTGGGTCAGTCAACGCTATTTTGGTTTTGATATTCGTGAGTATGGTAGTGGCAATGCCGGTGCTACTAACTCCTATCGAGTATTGGGTTCCAAATGGGGCACCACGATCTTATTATTGGATATGCTGAAGGGGATGGCGGCAGTCCAGTTGGCCTTTTTATTACCGGAGTATTTGGATTCGGAATGGCGCATGGATAATTTACAAACCTGTTTGGGGCTGGCCGCGGTTTTGGGTCATATTTTTCCGATTTGGGCCGAGTTCAGGGGCGGTAAGGGGGTGGCCACTTTATTTGGAATGGTTTTGGGAATATCGCCTTGGACGGCTGTTTCCTGTGTGGGGGTATTCCTGTTGGTTTTGTATCTGACCCGTTTTGTTTCTTTGAGTTCCATTTTGGCTAGCATCGCTTTTCCCATATTTATCTTGGTTGTCTTCAATGTGGAGAATCCGTTGTATCGGGTATTTGCCATTTCTGTGGCCTTGCTGGTATTGCTCACCCACCAAAAGAACATCGGACGTTTGTTGCGGGGCGATGAAAGTAAAGTGCCTATTATGAAGTATCGCGACCAGCGACGAGCTCGAAAACGCAATCAGTCGAACGACTGATTTTACAAGTGGTTCCTTAATCGGAGGAATCCTAGATTTGACCCATAAATCACATTGCATGCGTTTATTGCTGGCTACATCCATCGCCCTTTTTTTGTTCAGTTCCTGCAGCCAAAATGCTTTAAGCGGCAAACGTCAATTCACGTTATTGCCGGAGTCGGAATTGCAAAACATGGCCAATACCCAATACCGGCAGTTCTTGTCGGATAAGCGGATCGTAAATACCTCCTACAACGGGGATGCGGCCATGGTCAATCGGGTAGGCGAGCGGGTAATCCGAGCCGTAAACAAGCTCTACGCCGAAAAAGGGTTGACCGATCGGCTAAAAGGCTTTGATTGGGAAGTAAACTTGGTACAGGATAACCAAATAAATGCTTGGTGCATGCCAGGGGGTAAGATCGTTGTATACACCGGCCTGCTACCTATTACGCAAAATGAAGAGGCCTTGGCGGCCGTTATGGGCCATGAAGTCTGTCATGCCTTATTGCAGCACGGAAATCAACGAATGAGTC
>DFST01000005.1 GCA_002378975.1 Chitinophagaceae bacterium UBA3430 | reverse complement strand
CCGATGAACTAATTTGCTTGGGCAATTGGGAGGAGCTCGAAGCAATCATCGAGCGAAACGCCATTCGGCTGACGATCTTAAGTCCGAATACCAAAAACCCGGACTGGCTGGAATCCACCATCGACCAATTGATGAGTCTGGAGGTGGAAATCCGGATCGTACCCGACCTACTCGACATCCTTTCTGGCTCTGTTAAGACTAGTGACGTACTGGGCGCCCCGCTGGTTGAGATCTATGCGGCTAAAATGCCCGTTTGGCAACAGAATGTAAAACGAGTGATGGATGTGCTGGCTGCTGCCATCGTTGGGATCCTTAGCCTACCACTTTTTCTGCTCCTTGCCTGGCGTGTTCAGCGCAGCGGACCAGGACCCATTCTGTACAAACAAGAACGGATCGGTAAAAAAGGAAAGACCTTTTGGTTATATAAATTCCGTTCGATGATCGAAGGTGCGGAAACCAACGGACCCGCTCTATCTTCCGAGAACGACCCAAGGATTACGCCCATCGGCAAAACACTCCGTAAATGGCGACTCGATGAGCTTCCGCAGCTTTGGAATATACTCCGAGGAGAGATGAGTTGGGTAGGACCTCGCCCGGAACGCAAGCATTACATCGATCAGATCGTTCGGATACATCCATATTATCGATATCTGCTGCAAGTGAAACCCGGACTCACCAGTTGGGGCATGGTGCAATTTGGCTATGCAGAGAACATTCCCGAGATGATCGAACGAAGCAAATACGATCTGCTCTATCTGGAAAATCCTTCCTTGCTGTTGGATCTAAAAATCCTCTTGCATACGATACGAATCGTTTGGAAAGGCAAAGGGAAGTAAATTCGTGAATTAGCCAAACCACCATGACAACAGCCCGGATCTGCCTGGCCTTGACATTCTTCTTATCTGCACTGTTCACGAACGGACAACGCCCCTATTTCCAACAACAGGCCGATTATCGAATCGATGCACGTCTGGATGATTCGTTGCATCAGATCGACGCAACGGCCAGCATCCAATATCGAAATCAATCGCCGGACACCTTACAATTCATTTGGTTCCATCTATGGCCCAACGCCTATAAAACTGAACGTACGGCCTTGGGTGAACAATTGTTGGAAAACGGCGACACTCGATTTTATTTTTCCTCCCCCGAGCAAAAAGGATACATCAACCGACTGGATTTTCGAGTGAACGGAGTAACTGCACGAACCGAGGACCATCCCGAACACATCGACATCATCAAATTGATTCTTCCCCAACCCCTCCTACCCGGAAAGTCCGTCGAGATCTTTACCCCCTTTCTCGTACAACTCCCGGAGGTGTTTTCGCGAAGCGGACATGGGAAGAATGGAACCTATCAAATCACGCAATGGTATCCAAAACCCGCGGTGTACGATCGTGCAGGTTGGCATCCCATGCCTTATCTAGACCAAGGAGAATTCTACAGTGAGTTCGGCCGATATGAACTCTTTATCACCCTCCCGAAAAAATACATCGTCGCTGCTACAGGGGAGTTGATGAATGCATCAGAGAAAAGCAAGCTGAGAATGATCAATGGATTAACCGGCAATAGAATAACTACCCGCTCCGATTCCACATTGAAAACACTGCACTACATAGCAGATTCCGTACACGACGTTGCTTGGTTTGCCAGCCCTGGCTTCCAGATCCGATACGATACGTGCAAATTGAATGATGGATCCACAAAAGAGATCTGGCATTTTTTCACCCAATCCTCTGGTCGAGTTTGGAAAAACTCGATCGATTATGCCAAAGAGGCCCTTCGATATTATTCCGACCGGGTTGGCGCCTACCCCTACCCGACCATCTCTGTGGTTGAATCTGCCGAAGGCCCCGGCGGCGGCATGGAGTACCCTATGCTTTCGGTGATCGATCCAACCTCCGATACGTCAGACCTTCGATCCGTCATCATCCACGAGATTGGTCACAATTGGTTTTATGGAGCCCTTGGATCGAACGAACGGGATCATCCTTGGCTAGATGAAGGGCTGAATAGTTATTATGAGCGAACAGGACTCGGCTCCTTGCTTGAACCCACCGAGAATGTATTGCTGAGTCACCTTTACCAGGAACGAAAAGATCAACCGATCAACACCTCCTCCGAGCGATTCACGAATATGAACTATGCGGCGATCGCTTATCTGAAAACAGCGCAATGGATGGAGCTAATGGAAAAGACCTTGGGCAAACCGAAGTTCGATCAAGCCATGCAGGACTATTTCCAACGATGGAAATTCAAGCACCCGGCTCCGTCGGATCTATTGAGTACGCTCCAAGCGCATAGCCAGGCAGATCTCAGTGATTATTTTCAGTTACTGGATAAATCAGGCCAGCTTCAACCCGCGCCTGCTCGCGGCTGGAAATGGCAATTGATAAACGGCTGGAATGACAAGGATCCGTATCCAACCAAAAATCGGATCACCTTGCTTCCGATCGCCGGTTACAATCAAGCGGATGGTTTGATGACCGGTCTGGCCGTCACCAATTTGAAACTGCCGTTGAATGATCTTCAATGGCTGGCGATTCCACTTTATGCCACCCGCTCCAAACATATCAATGGAATTGGTTTTATCAACCATCGCTGGCGAACAAATGGACCATTCAAACGAATCGATCTGGGTCTGAGTGTGGCCCAATTTTCATTCAACCGATTTACAGCGCCCAATGGACAAACCCTGACACTTCGTTCTAACAAACTGGCGCCCGGCATCCGACTCACTTGGCGCGAAAGAGATGCCCGATCTAGCCAACACCGATTCCTGCAATTCACTGCATTTTCATTTGGGGAGAGCGGCTATCGCTTTCAACGCGATACGCTCGTTCAAGGAGTGGACACCACCTTCAACAACTATTACCAGACTCAGACCGACCGCCGCCAATTGTTTCAACTCCGATACGTCTGGGAAAATGGCCGGGTTCTCTACCCTTTTCGCTGGGAAGCCAAAGCAGAGATGAGCGATCGATTTATTCGTCCAACGCTGACGGGTCATTATTTTTTTAATTACCCCAAAAAAGGAGGATTACATGTGCGCATGTTTGGAGGAGCCTTCTTTTATACCGGATCCAAAACCATACAAGATCGCTATCGTCAAGTGCGCTATCACCTGCAAATGGGTGCTCCCACTGGTAGCCAAGACTATACCTACAGCAACTATTTTATCGGCCGGTCTTCGTATGAAGGATTCGCCTCCCAACAGATCATGGAACGAGATGGCGCGTTTAAAATCCGAACAGACCGTTTGGCCAGTCCAGTGGGCAGAAGCGATGATTGGCTGTTTGCGCTGAATTTAAGCAGCTCCATTCCGGACAATTTAAATCCGCTTCAGGTACTTCCCTTTCGAATTCCCTTGCAGGTATTTGCTGACATCGGCACCTCGGGAGCGACCTGGAATGCAACCAGCGAAACCGGTCGATGGTTATATGTAGCCGGACTGGAAATCCCCTTGTTTTATCGATCCATCCGAATTTTCATACCCCTGGTGTACAGCAGGCCTTACCAGGATTATGTGCGATCCATTTTAGGTCCGAAAAATCGATTCTTACAAAAAATGTCGTTTCAGATCGATCTGCAACGTTTAACTAGCAATCGAATAAATCGGGAGATTGAATTGTGGTAAATGTTTTGACCATACAACACCTCAAACGAAATCAAGTCGATGTAG
>DFST01000153.1 GCA_002378975.1 Chitinophagaceae bacterium UBA3430 | reverse complement strand
ATTCCATGTTGACCGATGGACGATCCGTAACGACTGATCATTCGTCCGGAGAAATCGACGTGTGCACTGGGATCACCATTATCCCCAATCCCGATCACCATGCCTTCTCCCAACAATCCCCGTCCTCCTTGCGCCAACGAAGCATTTGCCAGATTGGCCCGAGAACCGGCGCGACTTCTAAAATTGATGGCCTGATCAGGTGGAGGCGCCGCTTGAACGTATTGGACAAAGGGGAGTCCGGCCAATTTCGAAACCTGTTCCACTTCAACATTCAACTCAATGAACTGATGTTTGGCAAACCGTGCATTTCTTATCTGAAAACCGGCCTCACTCAACAACGATTGAATCTGTGAGTAAGACAAAAAGGAGGAGAACTCCACCCACACATCCAATGTACCGGCCGAACGAACGGCCCAGGCAGGATAGGATCGAGCAAATAACGCTGGCGATAATTTTTCCGATGCAGACAAAGTAAATGCAGCACGCACACCCAATCTTTTCAGGGTTTCCCAGCTGGGTGTTCCAAGAATCACTGCCTGGTAGGCATGCGCACCGATGAATCCATTCAAATCAATACCTGTTGCACGCAATTCCTTGATGCCCGACTCCGTGAGCAGAGATTCAAACTGCAAAAAAGCAAAGATTTTACCTTGGATAGACGTAGAGGATTCCAGGAATTTCGGCCAACCAACGGAATCTATGTTGGCTACAGGCGTTCGAGTTCCGGTTCGCAGCTTCAATTGATAGGGATCGATCGATTGTGCCGACGACCAAACACTCAAAAGGAGGCCAACGGTCAGAATCAGGGATTTACTCATACTGAAAGGTTCAGTAAAATTAATATCGCCAAAGCGAATCTTAATGCAAATTCGATGATCCAAATCATCCAGCCCCTTCGAAAACACGCTCGTGCATGTTTGTCAATATGCGATGCAGGTCAGCCATCCCCGATACCCCATCAACGACCAGCAAGAAAAGGCGACCCGTTTGCTTCAATTTGGCGCGGTTGGTACCGGTTTGTAAATAAGCCAAGATTCGACGGAACGTATCCGATTCAAAATAGGGCGAATCGGGTCGATTGATGAAGAAACAACGAAGAGTCTTGTCCTTCAAACTGATCTTTTCAAATCCCAACGAAACCGCCAACTTTCGGCAACGGACCGTGTCCAAGAGTGCCAATACGGAATCGGGCAATGGACCAAATCGATCCATCAACTCCTGCTGCATGATCAGCAACTCCGATTCTTCCGAACAATCATCTAATCGCTGATACAACGACAAGCGTTCGGCAATATTCTCTACATACGTATCCGGCAATAAGATCTCCAGATCGGTATCAATGGTGCAATCCTGCACAAAATCATCCTGCTTGGTGATCTCTTCCTTGAACAGATCCTGAAACTTCGAGCGTTTCAATTCCCGAATGGCCTCCTCCAAGATCTTTTGATAGGTCTCGAATCCGATCTCGGCCATGAATCCACTCTGCTCACCGCCCAATAAATTACCCGCTCCGCGAATATCCAAATCGCGCATGGCGATCTGAAAACCGCTTCCCAATTCACTGTGCTGCTCCAGCGTTTGCAAGCGCTTTCGACTATCGGCCGGCAACGTACTCATCGGCGGAGCCAACAGATAGCAGAAGGCCTTACGATTGCTCCGTCCTACCCGACCACGAAGCTGATGCAGATCGCTCAATCCGAACTGATGTGCATTGTTGACAATGATCGTATTCACGTTGGGAATGTCCACGCCACTCTCCACGATGTTGGTACAGATCAATACGTCGTATTTACGATCGATGAAATCCAGAATTCGTTCCTCCAACACATGACCTTCCATTTGTCCATGCGCATACCCAATGCTCAGGTCCGGACACAAGGCCTGTATCCAGTTGGTCATTTCCGCTAGTCCGGCAATTCGATTGTGAATGAAGAACACCTGCCCCCCTCGCTCGGTTTCGTAATAGATCGCCTCGCGGATCGCATCTTCTTGAAAGACCTGCACCTCCGTCTGGATGGGCTGACGGTTGGGCGGAGGCGTATTGATGATGCTTAGATCGCGGGCGCCCATCAGCGAAAACTGCAAGGTGCGCGGTATGGGTGTAGCCGTCAGCGTCAAACAATCGACGGCAGTTCGGAGGGTTTTGATCTTCTCTTTATGCGCCACGCCAAATTTCTGCTCCTCATCCACCACCAACAACCCCAGATCTTTAAAAACCACATCCTTGGCCAACAATCCGTGCGTACCAATGATGATATCAATTTTACCTTCTTTCAAACGCTGCAGCGTTTCTTTTTTCTCTTTGGCCGACTTGAATCGATTCAGGTAATCCACTTTTACCGGGAAGTCCTTTAAACGATCTTGGAACGTCTTGTAATGTTGAAAGGCCAAAATGGTGGTCGGAACCAAGACCGCCGCCTGTTTGCCATCTATGCAGGTCTTAAAAGCTGCACGGATCGCAACCTCGGTCTTGCCGAAACCAACGTCACCACAAACCAACCGGTCCATCGGCGCACTCGACTCCATATCTTTTTTTACATCCGCCGTAGCCTTGCTTTGGTCCGGCGTATCCTCATACATGAAAGAGGACTCCAACTCGGTTTGCATGTAGTTGTCCGGCGCATGCGTAAATCCACTCAACGCCTTGCGCTTGGCATACAAGGAAATCAGATCAAAAGCAATCTCTTTCACCTTTGCTTTGGTCTTTTCCTTCAACCGATTCCATACATCGGATCCCAATTTGTTGATCTTGGGTACCGACCCATCCTTCCCGGTAAACTTGGCGATCTTATGGAGGCTATTGATGTTAACATATAGGATGTCGGAATCCTTATAGATCAAACGAACCGCTTCCTGCATCCGCCCATTCACATCGATCTTTTGCAATCCGCTAAAAACCCCCACCCCGTGATCGATGTGCGTGACAAAATCACCCGGCTGCAGATCGCGCAGCGTACGAATGGTTAGCGCCTTGTTTTTATTGTATGCCTGCTTAACCTTGTATTTGTGATAACGCTGGAAGATCTGGTGATCGGTATAGCAAAGTATTTTCAGGTCCGAATCCAGAAATCCCTGATGAATGGAAGCATTGATCGGCTCGAAAACCAACTCAGCCTTCAGGTCGTCAAAAATGTGTTGCAAGCGCTCCAATTGTTTCGGATTCTCTGAAGCGATCATTAGTGCATATCCCTGACCGGCGTGCGCCTTCAGGTCGCGGATCAACAATTCAAATTGTCGGTTGAACGACGGCTGTTCTTGTGTATGAAATTCCAACGTATGGAAGGGCTCCACCGCGGAATGCCCGATCGCTAAGCGATGAAAGTTGGCCAACCCCGATTCCAATTCCGCCAATTCCAACAGATCCCCCCGATTCGGTAACCGCAATAAGCTTTTCTCGTCGTCCTCCTCCGCATTCGAAACGGGCTGAGCCCGCACGAGATAGGCTTCCAGGTCCAACAACCACTCTTTGGCCTGCTCAAGAGTGGTTGCCTCGTCTTCCATCCACACCAACGTATTCGCCGGTAAAAAATCAAAGAGTGAGATCCTCGGTGCCTCCGACTGCAGCGCCTCCACGTGGGGGATGATGTTGACCTGCAAGATCTTGCGCTCGCTCAATTGTGTTTCGGGATCAACGATGCGAATCGAATCGACTTCTGCACCGAATAGTTCGATTCGATAGGGCTTGTCATTCCCGAATGAATAAATATCCAAGATGCCGCCTCGAATCGCGAATTGTCCGGGTTCGTACACAAAATCCGTTCGCTGAAATCGATGCGCATCCAGTTTCAACAACAAAGCAGGCACATCTAAGCTATCACCGGTCTTGATGGTGATGACGTGATCGGCATATTGCGTAGCCGATTCCACTTTCTCCAACAGCGCTTGAGGATAAGTAACGAGTATTTTTTTATTTCCACCCCGACTGAAACGCATCAAGGCCTCGGTGCGCAACATCACATGGGAGGAACTAAGCCGAATGAAATCGCGGGGCGATTTGTAAGAAGCAGGGAAATAAAACAGATCGAGTGCACCCGTCAAACTTTCCAAGGCGTTGTGAAAATAAGCGGCCGACTCGGCGGAGTCCAACACCACCAGGTGGTTCATGGTCGAAAAATCCGATCGCTGATGTGCCGCTGCCAACAAGAAAGCGGAAGCACTGCCTTGTAATCCGCTGAGATGAATGCGTTCGGGTGCGGACATGGATATCCTCTCCCCCAATTCGTTCAACCGGGGGTGCGCCGCATATCGGTTCACTAAGTCAGCAAGCGCCATTGCGGCGCAAAGATACGCGGTGAATACCGCAACTGAATTTTGAATTCAATCTTTTGATTCGTCGTATCTTACTCACAAATCATCGCTCATGGCCCTGCAACCCTGGCGCACCGGTACCGTGATCCGGATGGAGGACGAAACCCCAACCACCCGCCGATTCTGGATCCGGGTCGACGAACTCGAGCGATTCGATTTTCAGCCTGGCCAATTCGTCACCCTCGATCTACCCATTCACGAAAAACCCAATAAGCGCTGGCGTAGTTACTCCATCGCCAGCTGGCCCGACGGCACCAATGTATTTGAACTCGTAATCGTTTTGCTGGAAGGTGGGGCCGGAACTACCTGGTTATTTGAACAGGTACAGATTGGAAGCCAGCTTACTTTACGCGGACCACAAGGTGTATTTACCTTACCCGACCCGATCGATCGCGACCTGTTTCTCATCTGTACAGGGACCGGCATTGCCCCCTTTCGTTCCATGGCCCATCACCTGGTCACCAACAACATCCCGCATCAAAACATCTATCTAATCTTCGGATGCCGAACATTTGGCGATGCCTTGTATGCGCCGGAACTGAAAGAGTTGGCTCGGAACGTATCGAGCTTTCGTTACATCACCACCTACTCGCGTGAAGAGATCGTCAATCAAGATCAATGGGCCCGACAAGGATATGTGCATCAAGCATACGAAGAGATTTGTCGGGAAAACATGTCGCGGTCAGTGGAAGATCCGGAACAAACCATCGTCAAGCCCGCCTATTTTTATCTCTGCGGCTGGCGCAATATGATCGATGAAGCCAAGCAGCGCATCCTCGATTTGGGATACGACAAGAAATCCATTCACCTGGAATTGTACGGGTAGCACAAGCTGATCGTACTGAAACTAATGCGACGAATGATTAAATCGTGATGGCTTGCTGTACGATTGACCTCAATGCTGAGATTGGCACGCGCTCTTGTTCCATGGAATCGCGGTGACGAATGGTAACCGTATTATCCTCTTTGGTTTGATAATCTACCGTTACACAGAATGGCGTGCCGAGCGCATCCATGCGGCGATACCGCTTCCCGATCGAATCTTTCTCCTCGTAAAAACAACGGAAATGCGGGCGGCAATCCGCCAGGATCGCATCAGCGATCTCCGGCAGCCCATCTTTTTTATTTAAGGGCAAAACGGCCATCTTGATCGGCGCCAATACAGGCGGCAATTTCAATACAACGCGACTATCCTGCTTCTCTTCCGTACTCAGATCCTGTTCCTCATAGGCATGACTGATCACAGCCAAAAACATACGATCTAGCCCGATCGAAGTCTCGATCACATACGGAATGTAATTTCCATAGGGCTTTCCGGTGGCAGGATCTACGTCGTTGTCGAAATATTGCTGTTTTTTCTTGCTGTACTCCTGGTGTTGTTTGAGGTCGAAATCCGTACGACTGTGAATGCCTTCCAGCTCCTTGAATCCCATTGGGAAGGCAAATTCGATGTCACAAGCCGCATCGGCATAGTGCGCGAGTTTCACGTGATCGTGGTAGCGATATTTATCCACCGGTAAGCCCAAAGCCAAGTGCCATTTCAGACGGGCTTCCTTCCAGTACTCGTACCATTCTTTCTGCGTGCCGGGGCGGACAAAGAATTGCATTTCCATCTGCTCAAACTCCCGCATCCGGAATATGAACTGACGGGCCACGATCTCATTGCGAAATGCCTTTCCGACTTGCGCGATCCCGAACGGGACTTTCATGCGACCGGTCTTTTGCACATTCAGAAAATTCACAAAGATCCCTTGAGCCGTTTCAGGACGCAGGTACACTTTATTGTCCTCGCCCTCGGTAGATCCAAATTCAGTGGCGAACATCAGGTTGAACTGACGGATGTCGGTCCAATTGCAGGTTCCACTGATCGAGCAGGATACCTTATTCGTTTCAATGAGTGATTTGAGTCCGGCGAAATCATCCTTTCCCAACAAGGCCTCCATATCGGCGATCAATTGATCCGCTTCGGCCGTTTTTCCTGTTTCTTTTAATTGATCGGCATGGGCCTCGATCAGGTGGTCGACCCGATAGCGCTTGTTGCTATCCTTGTTGTCGATCATTGGATCGTTGAAATTATCGACGTGCCCGCTGGCCTTCCAGGTGGTTGGGTGCATGAAGATGGCTGCATCGAGACCGACGATGTTCTCTTGCAGCTGCGTCATGCTGCGCCACCAATGATCCTTGATGTTCTTTTTCAGTTCGCTGCCCATCTGACCGTAGTCATAGACTGCTTGCAGTCCATCATAGATCTCACTACTGGGAAAAATGAACCCGTATTCCTTGCAATGTGCGATGATCGCCGGTAATAATTTCGATTCGTTGGCCATGGGCGCAAAGATAGGTCGAATCACTGCAGCTTGGGATTCTCGCGGTGCCGATCCGCATCGCGTTCGGTCTTCTTCCGAAGGTTATTTTCGAAAGCCTCCGTGAGGTTCACGCCTGTCTGATTGGCCAAACAAATAAGCACCCACAAAACGTCGGCCATTTCGTCCGCAAGCTGATCGGCCGATTCTCCTTGCTTGAAACTCTGTTCCCCATAGGTACGGGCCATCACCCGGGCCAGTTCGCCCACTTCTTCGGTTAAGATGGCCATATTAGTGAGCTCTCCAAAATACCGGACGCCAATGGTTTTGATCCACTGATCCACTTGTTGCTGCGCTTGTTCTAAGGTCATGTTATTCTTTGTTTTTTGTATCGATCCAAATCGTGACGGGCCCGTCATTCACCAATTCAACGGCCATCATGGCCCCAAATTCACCCGTCGCAACGGGCTTACCCAAGTCCGCTTCCAACTGCTTGATCATTTTATCATAGATCGGTTTGGCCAATTCCGGGCGGGCCGCGCGGATATAAGATGGCCGATTCCCTTTCTTGGAGGCTGCATGCAAGGTGAATTGACTGACCAGCAAGATTCCGCCCTGCACATCCGACAAGGCCAGATTCATTTGTCCCTGATCGTCGTCAAACAATCGCAGTCCCACGATTTTTCTACTGAGCCAGGTCAGGTCTTCGTCGGTATCCGTCTCTTCGATCCCAATTAGAATCAGGAAACCTTGGTCAATGGAGCCGGTGATCCTTTCTTCAACCGTTACCGAGGCACGGCTTACCCGTTGTATCAATGCACGCATGAAGTAACTTTACAACATAAAGGTACCGATCGGTCCGAACCCTGCCATGCGCCCCGAACAGCTTCTTCCGCATCTCCGATTCCAAACCACCCGCAGCGGTGGCAAAGGCGGTCAAAATGTAAACAAAGTTGAAACGGCCGTGATCGCGTCCTTACAAATCGATGCAGCTGGAGTGTTCAGCCCCGAACAACAACTACAATTGCGCTCCAAGCTGGCCAATCGGATCAATAGCGAAGGTGAACTTCAAGTCAAATCGCAAGTACACCGTTCCCAACATTCCAACAAAGATGAATCGGTCGAGGTGTTGTGCAAGCTCATCAAAAATGCACTGCAACGAAAGCGTCCCCGCATTGCCACACGGGCAAGCAAAGCAGCCGTTGAAAAAAGGCTGACTCGAAAAAAGATCCAATCTGATCGAAAATCAGGCCGTCAAAAATTCAGACCCGGCTCCGAATGAAACAAAGCGCGCAGACCATACAAATACAAAAGATGGCAGTGTTTGGCCTACTGGCCTTGCTGTGCTTATGTATGGGCTGCGTGAAGGAGCAAAAGGAACTGCATCCCATCACGATCATATCCCCCCCGGGATTTCCGGCCATGGAACAATCCGTTAGCGAATTGAACATTACATCCGAAGGGGTGGCCTTGGGGCGAAGACTTTTTTACGACAAGCAACTCTCGGCCGATGTGAGCACTTCCTGCGGCACTTGCCACGAGCAGCGCGCTGCCTTCGGCACCTTTGAACACGACCGAAGTCATGGCGTGTTCAATTCACACACCCTGCGCAATGCACCACCCTTATTCAATCTGCTTTGGCAAAAAAATTATCATTGGGACGGCGCTTATCGAACCTTGCACGAGGAAGCAGCCCAACCGCTGACTGGAACCATTGAAATGGGCATGCGATTCGATCAGATCAAATCCTACTTAGAAAACGATGCCAGCTACCGGGAAGGGTTCAAAAAAGTATTTGGCACCTGGTTCATTCGGCCCGAATTGATCACGCGAGCCATCAGCCAATTCACGGCCACTTTCATTTCTGCGAACAGCAAATACGACCGGGTCAAACAAGGTCGGGAGCAATTCGACAATTTCGAGCAATCCGGCTATCAACTCTTCCAATCCAAATGCGCTACCTGCCATCCGGAGCCCCTGTTTACCGACCAGAGTTATCGAAACATCGGGCTTACCGTTGATCCTTCATTAAATGACCTGGGCCGCTTTCGCATCACAGGCGACCGCACCGACTCACTCAAATTCAAAGTGCCCAGCCTGCGCAATGTCGCCGCCACATCGAATTACATGCACGACGGACGATTTGCAACCATTCAACAATGCATTCGTCATTATAGATATGGCGTGCAATCTTCCAGCACGGTTGACCCCTCCGTAAGTAACGGCATTACGCTAACAGATACTGAAGAATACAATCTGATCCAATTCCTCAAATGCCTGACAGATTCGAGTTTTCTTAACGACAAACGCCTGGCGCGCCCCAATTAAACCATCATTGAAGGCGCTTGGCCTTCAATACTTCAAGGGCGGTTTGTTTGGCCGAGATCTCTTTTTCCATGTCTTGCTGGTTGGAAAAATTTGTTTGCATTTTCTTTTCCAGGTCGATCTGTTCGGATTTAAGCGTAGATAATTTTTTCTGTGATTTCTGTACCTGATCTTCCTGTGCTTTGATCTGCAACTCGAGGTATTCGCGCTGCACAGAAGCTTCCAACGAAGCCAAGAATCGTTTCACCTTCTTGATCTCGTCCTCTTTCATGTCATTTTTCTCATTCAATAACCCTTTCATCATCAAGAACGTCAAGGTCGCTCCTTCCGTGCTTTTCTTGGTACGTGCTTCCACTTTGACCAAATAATCGATCTTTTCGCCGGTTATATCCTGCACATAAGCATCCTTGAAGGTCTTGAATCCTTTGTCCTTATTGAAGAGCCCTTTCTCCTCGACCGGCTTGTACCCCAATTGCTGGAAATACTTGGTGATGGCCAGATCTACCGCCTCTGGAGAAGCTGCATAATCGCAGAGGAAGGCATCCTGTCTTTTCTTATCGAACTCAGCTTTCCCTTCGTAGGGTTGTGCCAGCAGGTTCGTAGCTACGAACAAGGAAAGGATCAGCAGGGTAAGAAAACGCATAAGGGAATGTTTTTTCAAATATAATAATCCAATACGAGATGCTTAGGAGATGGTGTTGAGAAGTTGAGTCCGGAATCGAGGGATTCAACAATCCCCTTAAAACCTCTCAACCTCAACCATCAACTCTCTACTTCTCAACTTGCTTTGACCTACTTTTGTCGAAACCTCACCCCTTGAGCAGTGTGAAGAAACTGGCCGGCCAGACCCTTTGGTACGGCGTCCCTACCATCGCCAGCCGATTTCTCGGTTACCTGATGAACCTCACGTTGCCGCTGGTATTTGCCCAACCCGCTATCACCGCCGATCTCACGCAGCTGTATGCGCTGATCCCGTTTCTAAATGTATTATTCACCTATGGCCTGGAGACGGCTTATTTCCGATTCGCGCAACAAACTGAACCGAATAAACTATACAGCACACTCAGCACCTCCCTGTTCATGAGCACGTTGCTTTTAGCCCTCGGACTCTGGCTTCTTACCGATCCGATTGCTTCATTTTTAAAAATGTCGGCCCATCCCGAGTACTTGCACTGGATGATCGCCATTTTGGCACTCGACACTATTTCTGCACTGGCATTTGCCCGCCTGCGCCTCGAAAACCGTCCCCGTCGCTACGCCGCTGCCCGACTCGCGGGCATATTCATCAATGTGGTCATTGTATTCCTATTCTTGGGCATCCTACCTCATTATTTTCAGCTCGATACGCTGCAGTGGATACGTTCCGTACACCCCAACGAAGAAAGCGGAATTGTTTATTACCTGATCGGGAATGCGGTGGGTAGCGGACTCACCCTGCTCCTTCTCGCCAAACAATACCGTGATGTTTCGCTGCGCATCGACCCCATCATTTGGAAAAAAGTGATTCGGTATAGCTTGCCGTTGATCATCGTCGGACTGGGCGGCATTGCCAACGACATGATAAGCCGACTGATCTATCAACAAGTGGTGGATCTACCGGCCGATCAGGCCCGACATGAGCTGGGCGTATTTGGAAACATCATTCGACTTTCCATTGGCATTACCATCGCCATACAAGCATTCCGCATGGCCGCCGAACCTTTCTTTTTCCGTGAGAGCAATCAAAGCAATGCCCCACAGACCTATGCGCGCGTGATGCGATTTTTCGTCCTCACCTGTTGTGTATTGTTTTTAATCATCAGTCTTTACATCGATGTGGTGGGCTGGTTTTTCGAGGCGATTCATCGAGGCGAATGGACCGAAGGTCTGCAGTGGGTCCCTCTTTTTGCATTGGGTAATATTTTTCTGGGGATCTATTACAACCTCAGCGTCTGGTACAAACTCACGGATAAAAATCAGTGGGGCGCTTGGATCACCGTGATCGGTGCGGCCATCACCATCGGCTTGAACATCTGGCTGATCCCGGAATTTCACTACCTCGGCGCAGCCATTGCCACGGTGAGTTGTTACGCCACCATGATGATATTGAGCTATTGGAGCGGACAAAAATTCTATCCGGTTCCCTATAATCTAAAAAAACTTTCGATGTACATCGGGTCCAGTGTAATCTTAGTGCTGATTCACCGATACCTGATCAGTCAGCTACATGCCGCTTGGTTCAATCTATTGGTTGCTACCGTTTTCCTCGGTGCCTTCCTCTTATTTGCGTGGAAAGAATTTCAACTCGATAGAAAAGCAAAGGCCTTCAATTAACCCCTTGCCTATCCCCGTACAAAGGGATTATTTTTTTTCTCGGCTCCGATGGTGGTGGCGGGACCATGACCCGAATACACGATCGTATCATCAGGCAATACATACAATTGCTCCCGGATGCTTTGCATGAGTTGCTCCATGTTGCCGCCGGGCAGATCCGTCCGACCCACGCTGCCCTGAAACAACACATCGCCGCTGATCACCCATCCGCTTTGCGGCGCATAAAAAGACAAGCTGCCGGGTGAATGTCCGGGGGTAAACAAACAAATCACTTCCTCGTCGCCCAATTGCCAGCGATCGCCTTCCTGCAGATAGTGGGTGGTGCCCACATAATTTTCGCACGAAACCTGGTACATCGTTCCGGCCACGGAGGCATAGTCCAGTACCGGCTGTTCATTGGGATGCATGTGCAAGGGTAGACTCCAGGTTTGATGCACGAAATTGTTCCCAAAAATGTGGTCGAGGTGACAATGGGTGTTTAAAAACAGAACAGGGGTCAGCCCATGGGTCCGAATGTAGGATTCCAGCTCCGACCGTTCGCCGGTCTGGTAACATCCCGGGTCCAAAATGGCACAAGTGCCATCGGGCGCCTGCACGATGTAGGTGTTCTCGGAGAAGGGATTGAAGCAAAAGGATTTAACAATCAACATAGGGCTTTTTCGTAATTTTAAACCGCTCTGACCCCAAAGGTAACGGGGAGATTTTCCCGGAGCACAACAATCGCATGAAATCGTTTTTCCGATCCACATTAACGGCCTTCGTCAGCATCTGCTCGATCGCCTCCATCGCCCAGGTGAACACGGTTGAATTCGGCAAGAACCGGGTCCAATACCAGAAATTCAGATGGGAATATTTCCAATCCGACAACTTCAACGTCTACTTTACGGAAGACGCCACCGGACTGGGGAAATTCGTATCCCTGGTAGCCGAAAAAGAACTGCCGTCCATTGAAACATTCGTTGAATACGGCCTGCAGCGCCGAATCAACATCGTGGTCTACAACAACTACGATGCCATGCAACAGTCCAACATCGGCATCGGCATCGATTGGCAGAACACCGGCGGTGTCACCAAACTGGTGAACAACAAAATGGTGGTCTATTACGATGGAAACCGCGAACACCTGCGTATTCAGATCCGCCAGGGCATCGCGCGCAATTTGGTTGAGAACTTGCTCTTCGGTGACAACCTGGGCGAATTCGCTGCCAACCAGGCCCTGCTCGATCTTCCGCAATGGCTAACCGATGGATACATCGCCTACGCTGCAGAAGACTGGAATCCCGAACTCGACGATCAACTCCGCGGGATCATGCTGGCCTCCTCCTACCGAAAATTCTATCACTTCGCGTTCGATAAACCACTTTTGGCCGGTCATGCATTCTGGAAATACATCGCCGACCGATATGGCAAGTCGCGACCCACTTATTTCCTCTACCTGGCCCGCATCTACCGCAACCTGAACCAGGCCTCGTACAAGATCGCCAAGAAAAAATTCAAAGAGATCCTGCAGGATTTCATGAACCAGACTACTGAAAATTATTACAAGGACATCCGCGGCCGACGCAATACGCCGAAAGGACAATTGGCCATCAGCGAATACATCGGCAAAACGGATTACATCCGATTCAATGCCAACCCCGTACCCCGCAGCTTCACCTACGGTGTGGTTGAATTCAAGCAAGGTCGCTACCAGGTGGTCCTGATGGAAAACTTCATCAACCGAAAAGTACTACTCAAACTCGGCGTTCGCTCCCGGGAAGATGACAAAAATCCGCATTATCCCATCCTCGCCTGGGATCCGAAGGGGACCCGATTGGGTGTTCTGTATTGGGAAGAAGGCAAGATCAAATTTTTCATCTACGACGTGGCCCGCCGTGTTAAGATCAACAAACAAGAGATACAGGGATTCGATCAGATTCAGGACATGAAATTCATGCTGAACGAAAACACCCTCATCTTCAGCGCGGTTCGTAAAGGGCAATCCGATATCTACACCTACAAACTGGATAAGCAGACGTCTGAACAGATCACCAACGATCCCTATGACGATCTGGACCCCTCTTTCGTGGCCTTCCCCAACAAAACGGGCATTCTTTACTCAAGTAACCGTCCGCATCCCGATGTCCGCGCTTCGATGGACTCAATGCCTGCACCGCATTTCAACATCTACCTGGTCGACAACTGGAATCAATCTGCGCAGCGGCAACTTTCTAAGCTCACCGACCTGAAATGGGGCAATGCGCGATTCCCCTCCCAATACAACACCTCGCACTTCACCTTCATCAGCGATGAAAACGGGGTAAACAACCGCTACGCGGGATTCTTCACCACCGAACGCGCCGGGGTGGATACACTCGTATTCATCGGCGACGAAGTACTGCGCAATCCGCCGCAAAAAGAAGTCGACAGCATCCTCAGCGAATACAAGAAAACAGATGTCGACTCCGTCGGATTTGTTTCGCTCACCAACGATTCCGCCTACGTATTCCCCTTAACCAATTACCAGAGCAGTATGCTCGAAACGCGTACAGCCGGCGACAACCAGCAAGTCAGCGAAGTGGTTCAATTGGGCGATGTAAAACTGCTTTATCGGTTACGGGTGGATGAAAACACCCTGCGTCGGCGCAACATCAATGCAAAACCCACAGAGTACCGCCGCAAAACCATCGAAGAGGCAAAAAAAGCGGCTCGTCAAGCCATCCCCGAAACGCTACCAACCACCACCGACAGCACCGCACAACCGGGTGGCGGCGGATTTGTCAGCGGATTTGAGGAAGAAACAGACAGCACCAAAACAGTTGGCAGCACCATTAAAGCCAAGACGCCTGAGCCCGCGAAACTGAAGCGATACTCATATCGTCCTCCCAAATTCTTTAACGATTACCTGGTCAGCGGATTCAACAACAACGTACTCGTCACCCGCTATCAGCCTTACCAAGGTGGTTACGGACCCATTCAGCTGAGCAACAACGACCCTTTGAACGGGATCGTTCGGGTGGGTACTTCCGACTTGATGGAAGACTGGAAGATCGCCGGTGGTTATCGCATCAGTCCCAATCTGCGCAACAACGAATATGTGTTCAGCAGCCAGTACCTGAAGAAGCGCATCGACTATGGGTTTACCTACTACCGGAATTCGATCGACAACCCACCCTTGTACACCGACTCCACTTGGTACAATTCAAAACTGCGGTCCAATCTGTATCAGGCTACGATCAGTTATCCTTTCAATAAAGTCCGCAGCCTGCGCATCAACATTGCCTACCGCAGTGACCGTTATGTAAAACTGGCCAATGAGTTCTTCCCCGATCGCTCCCTGTTTGCCCCCGATGACCGACTGAGTTATGCGCTGGCACACATTGAGTTCGTACACGACGATGCAATCACACCCACCCTCAACATTTGGGAAGGGTTGCGCTGGAAGATCTACATGGATTATAACGCGCAGATCGGTAAAAGCACCGTGCAGGGAACCGGCGACTTCCCCTTTGTGCTCAATGCCGGATTTGACGTTCGACATTACCTGCCCATCTACCGGAACATCAGCTGGGCTGTCCGCGCCGCTGCTGATTTCTCCTGGGGTACCCAGAAGATTTGTTATTTCCTCGGCGGAGTTGACAACTGGCTGATGTTTGCCAACAATCGCAAGGCCGATGGCACATTCCGTTATTTCGATCCGGCACATCCAATCGATCCGGACAACGAATACGCCTACCAATCGCTGGCCGTCAATCTGCGTGGATTCAAACAGAATATCTCCAATGGAAACAACGCCATGGTGATCAACAGTGAGGTGCGCATTCCCGTTTTCTCCTCCTTCATCAATAAACCCATCAACAACGCATTGCTGCGCAATTTCCAATTGGTACAATTCGTCGACCTGGGTACGGCCTGGAATGGCGCCTACGATAAGATCGAACGACCCGCTCTCTACTACCAGGCGGCGCCCGTTACTGTGAAAGTAAAAGCCGGTGGGGTCGGACCCTTCGCCGGCGGTTATGGATTTGGTGCCCGCAGTACGGTATTCGGTTATTTTCTCCGGGTGGATGCCGCCTGGCAAATGGATGGATTCTTCAAAGGAAAACCCAAATACTATTTAGCGATGGGACTGGACTTCTAATCACCTGCCCGCACATTGAAAAGATCCCGGTCAACTCGATCGGGATTTTTTATATCATTCAAAACACAAATCATTTATCTTTCCTTACCCATCTACGCTTGCCATGTCCGATCGCTACATACTCTCGCTCGACCAGGGAACCACCAGCAGTCGAAGCCTACTCATCGATGTGCAGGGCCAGATCATCGCCATCGCACAAAAAGAATTCAAACAACATTATCCGCAACCGGGCTGGGTTGAGCACGATGCCGATGAAATCTGGAGTTCTCAATCAGGCACACTGGCGGAAGTCATTGCCAAAGCCAAGATCGATCCCCAACAGATCGCTGCCATCGGGATCACCAACCAACGTGAAACCACCGTGGTGTGGGACCGTAAAACCGGTCATCCCATCCACCCGGCCATCGTCTGGCAAGACCGACGAACCGCTGACTTCTGCGATCAATTAAAAAAAGCCGGAAAAGGACCACTCATCCAAGAAAAAACCGGACTCCTCATCGATGCCTATTTTTCCGGTTCCAAATTGAAATGGATCCTCGATCAAGTACCTGGAGCGCGGACTCGTGCCCAACGAGGCGAGTTGGCGTTTGGCACAATTGACAGCTGGCTGGTCTGGAATCTAACACGCGGACAAGCACACGTTACCGACGTGAGCAATGCCTCTCGAACCATGCTATTCAACATCCATGAATTGCGGTGGGACCCAGAACTATTGGAATTATTCGATATCCCCGTTTCTCTACTACCAGAGGTGCGATCAAGCAGTGAGGTATACGGACAAGCCCAACTGCCGGGCGCTGATTCCAACAACGGAATTCCGATCGCTGGCATCGCTGGCGATCAACAAGCAGCTTTGTTCGGACAACTCTGCACCGAACCCGGCATGGTAAAAAATACCTACGGTACCGGTTGTTTCATGCTGATGAATACCGGTGAACAAGCAATTACTTCAAACAATCAACTGCTGACCACCATCGCCTGGCAGATCGAAGGGAAAACACATTACGCCCTGGAAGGCAGCGTCTTCATT
>DFST01000024.1 GCA_002378975.1 Chitinophagaceae bacterium UBA3430 | reverse complement strand
CATGAATCAGGGGGCAGACCTGAATGCCGTCAAGGAATTGCTGGGCCATAGTAGTTTGGCAGCCACTCAAGTCTATACACACAATACCATCGGGAAATTGAAAGACATACACCGGAAAGCGCATCCAAAATCCTGATCTTGGTTATAGGAATCCGTTGGGGAATTTCGTACATTGTTCATTGCTGTTCGATTCGATCCAACCCCGAAAAATATAGCTTATGACCATTTCCATTCAAACCGTGCATTTCAGTGCCGACCGCAAACTCGTCGACCACATCGAGAAAAAGCTGGAGAAACTCAATCAACAACACGATCACGTCATTCAGGTCACTGTTTTCCTGAAATTGGATAACATCGTCCATACAATCAAGGATAAGGTGGCGGAGATTCGGGTCCATGTACCGGGTCGGGACCTGTTCGTTAAGTCCATTAGCAAATCCTTCGAAGAATCCTTTGATACAGCCTTGGATTCCATGCTCAACCTGATCAAAAAGCAGAAAGAAAAACAGTCCGCCTGAGGGCCTTTGGCCAAGGGCCTGATCCTTCGGAAGTTGCGGTGGAAAAAACCCCTGACTAAAATTTTTCCGAAATCCATTTTCCCCTACCTTTGCCTTCCCAAAATTTGGGGGTAGTTCTTTATTGGCAGCAATGCCGTTCCTAATCAGAATGGAAGGGAAGAGTCGGAGGATCCAGCGCCGACTTGAAGGATATTGCCACCTTAGCTCAGCTGGTAGAGCAACTGATTTGTAATCAGTAGGTCGCCAGTTCGATTCTGGCAGGTGGCTCAGCGGGCAAGTAGCCAAGTGGCCAACGGCAACAGACTGTAAATCTGTCCTCTTCGGAGTTCGGTGGTTCGAATCCATCCTTGCCCACACCCAACCACGACCCAGGAACGGTCAGATCTGCATCAAAAGCGGGAGTAGCTCATTTGGTAGAGCGGTAGCCTTCCAAGCTTCAGGTGGCCGGTTCGAGCCCGGTCTCCCGCTCCAGGAGTCAGATGAGGAAATTGAGTCAGAACCTTTCGGCTTAATCCCTGATGTCGCAGACGCCAAAAGCCGTTGTAGCTCAGGGGTAGAGCACTTCCTTGGTAAGGAAGAGGTCGTGAGTTCAATTCTCATCAACGGCTCCATAAAAAAGTAGATTTTAAACAAAACATAAAACACACAAAAACCGATAACAATGTCAAAAGAGACCTTTAAGCGGGACAAACCCCACGTTAACGTAGGTACCATCGGTCACATCGACCACGGAAAAACCACCCTGACTGCTGCGATCACCACGATCCTGGCTACGAAGGGTTTTGCGCAAGCAAAAAAGTATGATGAGATCGATGCCGCTCCGGAAGAAAAAGAGCGTGGTATCACCATCAACACGGCACACGTAGAATATGAGACGGATAACCGTCACTACGCACACGTGGATTGCCCAGGTCACGCTGACTATGTAAAGAATATGATCACCGGTGCCGCCCAGATGGACGGTGCAATCCTGGTGGTAGCTGCGACCGACGGTCCGATGCCCCAAACCAAGGAGCACATCCTCCTGGCTCGTCAGGTAGGTGTACCTAAGGTCGTTGTATTCATGAATAAAGTTGACTTGGTTGACGACCTCGAGTTGTTGGACCTCGTTGAAATGGAGATCCGCGATCTGTTGACCTTCTACGGATTCGATGGTGCCAATACCCCGATCATCAAAGGTTCAGCCATCAAAGCCCTTGAAGGCGACGCTGATGGTGTGAAGCAAGTGGAAGAATTGATGGCAGCTGTTGACAGCTACATCCCACTGCCTCCTCGTCCAGTTGATCAACCTTTCTTGATGTCTGTAGAAGACGTGTTCTCGATCACAGGTCGTGGTACGGTTGCCACCGGTCGTATCGAGCGCGGTCGCATCAAAGTAGGTGAAGGTGTTGAAATCGTAGGACTCATCGACGCTCCTTTGACCTCCACGGTAACCGGTGTTGAAATGTTCCGCAAGCTCCTCGACGAAGGAGAAGCTGGAGACAATGCGGGTCTGTTGTTGCGTGGTATCGAAAAAACCCAGATCCGTCGCGGTATGGTTATCGTGAAGCCTGGTTCGATCACCCCCCACACCGAATTCAAAGCCGAGGTTTACGTCCTCAGCAAAGAAGAAGGTGGACGTCACACGCCATTCTTTAACAAATACCGTCCTCAGTTCTACTTCCGTACCACCGACGTAACCGGTGAGGTGGAGTTGGCTGCGGGAACTGAAATGATCATGCCTGGTGATAACACCCAGATGACCGTGAAACTGATCCAACCCATCGCGATGGAGAAGGGTCTGAAGTTCGCGATCCGCGAAGGTGGCCGTACCGTAGGTGCTGGTCAGGTAACTGAGATCATCAAATAAGCCTTTTTCGGGTCCTCCCGAAGAATCGCTTAAAAATCAATAACTTACAAAGTACTTGGGCTATGCCCAGGTACTTTGTTGTTAATTATCCCGAAACAAATCTCAACTACGGGCATAGTTCAATGGCAGAATAGCGGTCTCCAAAACCGTTGATGGGAGTTCGAATCTCTCTGCCCGTGCCAATCGATTAACATGAAAAAGATCACGAACCATTTCCAAGAAAGTCTGCGTGAGCTGACCGAAAAAGTGACCTGGCCAACTTGGACACAATTGCAGCAGTCCACCATGATCGTATTGGCGGCTACGATGCTCATCACCCTCGTTGTACTGGTGATGGATTCCGGCATCGGAAACGGATTCAAGTTCATCTATAAACAATTGTTCTAATGGACGCAATCGTACAAACCGAGCCGATCGCCCAACCCGAAACCAATACCAAATGGTATGTGTTGCGTGTTGTCAGCGGCAAGGAAAAGAAAGTCAAGGAATACCTCGACAAGGAGATCGCCCGCAGTGGATGGAGTGAGGTGGTTAAACAAGTGTTTCTCCCTGTAGAAAAAGTATACAAAGTAGCCAGCGGAAAGAAGGTGGTGCGTGAACGCAACTATTACCCTGGTTACGTCATGATCGAGATCACCTCCGGAAAACTGAATGACGACCTGCGCGACCTCATTAAGAATACAACCAACGTCATCCACTTCCTGGGTAAAGAGAATCCCATTGCTTTGCGCAAAGCCGAAGTCAACAAAATGCTCGGCAAAATGGATGAAATGGCCGAGTCCGGCGGCATCAGCATGGTGGAACCTTTCATCGTTGGTGAGACCATCAAGATCATCGAAGGTCCTTTCAATGATTTCAACGGCGTGATCGAGGAAGTGAACGACGAGAAGAAAAAACTCAAAGTGACCGTTAAGATCTTCGGCCGTTCCACTCCCGTGGAACTCAGCTACATGCAAGTGGAAAAGATTAGCTGATTAATCACCTGCAGCTCAACTTTTTATACGCCTGCTCCCCACGGAAGCAGGCGTTTTTATTTCCCGGAAAAAACCCTCCATTTTCTTTGGGAGGAACGCCTTGCCCCGTTATCTTTGCACCCCCAATTTGTTCTTTAACAACCGTTTCGGCGGCTTGAGGAATTTGGAAGATCCGGTAACTCTTTTCGGAGGGCGATGGATCGTTTGAACCAATAAATCAAAAAAAGATGGCAAAAGAAATCAGCGGCTTTGTGAAGCTGCAATGCAAGGGCGGCCAAGCCAATCCGGCTCCGCCCATCGGTCCTGCACTGGGTTCCAAGGGTATTAACATCATGGAATTCTGTAAGCAGTTCAATGCCAGGACCCAGGAAAAGCAAGGGAAAGTACTTCCCGTGCTCATCACCGTTTACACCGACAAAAGTTTTGATTTTGTAATCAAAACCCCGCCCGCAGCGATTCAGCTGATGGAAGCGGCCAAGATCCAGAAAGGTTCCAAGGAAAGCAACCGCGCCAAAGTAGGCAAAGTGACCTGGGATCAGATTAAAGGGATCGCGGAAGACAAGATGCCCGACCTCAACTGCTTCACCGTGGAAAGTGCCATGAAGATGGTGGCTGGCACTGCGCGCAGCATGGGCCTCAACGTAGACGGAAAAGCTCCCTGGGAAAACTAATCGATGACCGATCCGACCCAATCGTCGGAACTCAAAACGAATCAACATGGCATTCATCAGCAAAAAACGCAAAGTGGTCGATACGAAAGTAGACGCCAATAAAAATTACTCCCTGAAGGACGCATCGGCATTGGTCAAGCAAGTGACCACCTGCAAATTCGATGCATCCGTTGACCTGCACATCCGACTGGGTGTGGATCCCAAGAAAGCCGATCAGGCGATCCGCGGAACCGTAACCCTGCCGCATGGTACAGGTAAAACCAAGCGTGTACTCGTACTCTGTACGCCCGATAAAGAAGCCGAAGCAAAAGCAGCCGGTGCCGATCACGTCGGTCTGGATGAGTTTGTCACCAAGATCGAAGGTGGTTGGGTAGACATCGATGTGATCATCGCTACACCCGCCGTGATGCCTAAGATCGGTAAACTGGGTAAAGTGCTCGGTCCTCGTAACCTCATGCCCAACCCCAAGACTGGAACCGTCACCAACGACGTCGCTTCCGCCATCAATGATGTAAAGGGTGGTAAGATCGCTTTCAAAGTAGATAAAGTAGGGATTGTGCACGCATCCATTGGCCGCGTGAGCTTTAGCCCCGAGAAGATCGAGCAGAACTGCCAAGAGCTGCTCAACGCGATCATCCGCGCGAAACCTTCTTCTTCTAAAGGCACGTATCTGAAAGGCATCAGCATGGCCAGCTCCATGAGCCCCGGCATCGCCATCGATACCAAAGCCTTTGTTCATTAATCCAATTCATCAGGTCGATTAAATAAACTATCATGACCAAAGAACAAAAAAACGAGGTGATCGAACTGCTGAAAGGCAAGTTCTCCCAATACAATAACTTCTACGTGACGGACACCGAGTCCTTGACCGTGGCACAAGTTGGCAAACTCCGTCGGGCTTGCTTTAGCAAGAACGTGGAGATGAAAGTGGCCAAGAATACCTTGATTAAAAAGGCACTCGAGTCGTTGGACAGTGAGCGCTATTCCGGTGTATTCGATTCCTTGCACAAGGTGACCGCTTTGATGTTCTCCGAGAACCCCAAAGAGCCGGCCATGATCCTGACTTCTTTCCGCAAGGAGACCAATGGCGACAAACCCGTGCTGAAGGCTGCCTTCATCAACGGTGATGTTTATTCAGGTGACAATAGCCTCATCACACTCACGAAGATCAAGACGAAGAACGAATTGATCGGCGAAGTGATCGGGTTGTTGCAATCTCCTGCCAAGCGTGTACTGGCTGCCCTGTTGCATCATCACGAGAAGCAGGCTGCTCCGGCTGCCGCTGCCGAGTAAATCGATTTGGATCCCTCCAAATAAATCGCTCATGCGTCGGATGAGCTAAAAGAACCGACAAAACAATTTTTTTAAATCGCCGTCGGAGCAATCGCTGAGAAGACGGTAAAAATGAAACAAACAATGGCAGACATTAAAGCACTTGCGGAAAGCCTGGTTGGCTTGACCGTGAAAGAAGTCCAAGAACTGGCAGATTTCATGAAATCTGAATATGGCATCGAGCCCGCTGCGGCCGCTGTCGTAATGGCCGGTGGTGGCGAAGGTGGTGGCGCAGCCGCCGCTGAAGAGAAGACCGCATTCAACGTGATCCTGAAGAATGGTGGTGCTTCCAAACTCAACGTAGTGAAAATCGTTAAGGACCTCACTGGTCTGGGCCTGAAAGAGGCGAAAGACCTGGTTGACGGTGCACCCAAGCCTGTAAAGGAAGGTGTTTCCAAAGCCGAGGCTGAGGATATCGCCGCCAAGCTCAAAGAAGCTGGTGCGGATGTGGAAATTGCTTAATCGCATTTCTACCCAAAGGGAAAGTCCCGGCCAATTGGTCGGGACTTTTTCATTCCAGACTCAGATACGGACGCATTCGCATCCACCACGCCGAATCCACCTGCTGCAAGTCCAACAGCTCCTCCAGTTTCCGAAACGGACCGTGCTGCTCCCGGTAGCGAACGATCGATCTGGCCATACTGAAATTGCAATAGGGATGCCGACCCAACGTATCCACTGCTACTGTATTCAGTGGAATCTTGCGGATCGGCCCGGGATTCACCAAGATCAAATGCGGTCGGATCTGTTGAAATACCGAGTCGGGCAGTTGATAGGTTTCCGCAATCTGATCCAGGCGTACAAATCCACCCAACCGATCCCGGTACCGAACAATTCGACGCGCATAGGTAGGACCGATCCCCGGCAAAGCTTCCCAGTTGACCGAATCGGACCTGTTGATGTCGATCGTGATTGATCTCGCCCTTTCCGAATTCACCGACGAGTTCCCCGACCGTTTTGTTTCGAAAAATGTTTTGGGGCGAGCTATTTCTGAGCGGATTCTAACATAGGGGAGGAGGCGGTCCCGATCGGCTGGTTTGAGTCCCCAAATCTTACCCAAATCTTCCGGCGATCGAAACCGGCCACCCTTCTCCAAATAATTTCGGATGGTTTGAACCGTGCGAGGCGGAATTCCCATCCCGATCCACTCCGACTCGCTTAGCTGATTCGGATCAAAAGGCGCCAAATCCGGTTTCCGGTTCGACTGACCAGGTGAAGGATCATAGGAATACGGCCGGACTTGAACTGATTTGCCTTGGTCAGTAGGGGCGGGCACCGCACCCCGTTTAGGGAACAAGGAGGCTAGGCCGTAGAGGCCGAAAAGCCCCCCGATCAGCAAAACAGCCCCCCAACGCTCTTGCCGATTGAACTGAAAATATGGCCGAATCCATTTGTTGAACATGGCCTCAATTTGCCCCCAAGAAGGGGTTGAAGTCAACCCCCAAACCGGGCTGGAATCCAAGATTTTGTGATCAAAGTTTTCTTGTAGAATCACCCCATTTCCCTACCTTTGCCATCCTTTATTTTGGCCAAATCTATTTTGACATTCTTTTCTCGTTGTAAGTAATTGATTTACAGGGAATTCCGTACTTTCTAGTTCGGAAGCCCCATCGAGTGAGGTCTGTCCAAAACGTTATAAAACCGGTTTTCGTCTATGTCTGCTACGAAAATGAACACCCGCATTGATTTTGGAAAGATCAAGCATCTTGCGGATACCCCCGATTTGTTGGAGGTACAGATTCAATCTTTCAAAGAGTTCTTCCAACTCGAAACCACGCCCGATAAGCGGAACATCGAAGGACTGTTCCGTGTATTCAAGGACAATTTTCCGATCACCGACACGCGGAACATCTTCGTGTTGGAGTTCTTGGATTATTTCATCGATCCGCCCCGCTACACCATCGACGAGTGTATGGAGCGTGGGCTTACGTATGCAGTACCCCTCAAGGCCAAGCTGCGTTTGAGTTGTAACGACGAAGAGCACGTCGATTTTCAAACCATTGTACAGGACGTGTTTCTGGGCAATATCCCTTACATGACCCCTCGCGGAACCTTCGTGATCAACGGAGCAGAGCGCGTCGTGGTTTCTCAATTGCACCGTTCACCCGGTGTTTTCTTCGGTCAGTCCATTCACCCGAACGGAACCAAGATCTATTCTGCCCGCGTGATCCCCTTCAAGGGCGCCTGGATGGAATTCGCAACCGACATCAACAACGTGATGTATGCGTACATCGATCGCAAGAAGAAATTCCCCGTAACCACCCTGTTGCGTTCAATCGGTTACGAAACCGATAAGGACATTCTGGAATTATTCGGAATGGCCGATGAGGTGAAAGCCGATAAGAAAGCATTGGGCAAACACGTCGGCAAGCGGTTGGCTGCCCGTGTGCTGCGTACCTGGGTAGAAGATTTCGTTGATGAGGATACCGGTGAGGTGGTTTCCATCGAGCGCAATGAAATCGTGATGGAGCGTGATACCGTTCTGGACGAAGCGGCCATCGAGACGATCTCCGAAATGGAAGTCAGCAGTGTGTTTATTCAGCGCGAAGATGTAGGTGGCGATTATGCCATCATCTACAACACCCTGAACAAGGATACCTCCAACAGCGAACTCGAGGCGGTTCAATTCATCTATCGCCAATTGCGCGGTGCGGATGCACCCGACAATGAAACCGCTCGCGGTATCATCGATAAATTGTTCTTTAGCGACAAGCGGTACGATCTCGGTGAAGTGGGTCGTTACAAGATCAACCGCAAGCTGAACATCGATCAGCCGCTGGAGAAAAAGACATTGACCAAAGAGGACATCATCCTCATCATCAAATACCTCGTCAGACTGACCAACGGCAAAGCCGAGATCGATGACATCGATCACCTGAGCAACCGTCGTGTTCGTACTGTAGGCGAGCAACTGTATGCGCAGTTCGGTGTCGGATTGGCCCGTATGGCCCGTACGATCCGCGAGCGGATGAACGTACGCGACAACGAGGTGTTTACGCCGGTGGATTTGATCAACGCGCGGACCTTGTCTTCCGTGATCAACTCCTTCTTCGGTACTTCACAACTTTCTCAGTTCCTCGATCAGACCAACCCGCTTTCCGAGATCACGCACAAGCGTCGTATCTCCGCGCTCGGGCCAGGTGGTCTCAGTCGGGAACGCGCCGGATTCGAAGTACGTGACGTACACTATTCGCACTACGGCCGTCTCTGTACGATTGAAACACCGGAAGGTCCGAACATTGGATTGATCTCTACGCTCTGCGTACACGCCAAGATCAACGACATGGGCTTCATCGAAACGCCCTACCGCAAAGTGCACGAAGGAAAAGTGAACATGAAGGAACTTACCTTCCTCAGTGCGGAAGAAGAGGACCTGGCCAAGATCGCGCAGGCCAATACCCCGCTCGATGAGAAAGGTGTTTTCCAAACAGAAAAAGTAGTCAGCCGCGAAACCGGCGACTTCCCGATTCTTGATAAAAAAGACGTTGAGTTCATCGACGTAGCACCGAACCAGATCGTCGGACTCAGCGCTTCGCTGATCCCGTTCCTGGAGCACGACGATGCCAACCGCGCCCTGATGGGATCGAACATGCAACGTCA
>DFST01000108.1:12187-23968 GCA_002378975.1 Chitinophagaceae bacterium UBA3430 | reverse complement strand
TAATCGCGCACTTGCGAATCGGGAATAAAATCTGTTTTTAGGATCAATCGGTCTTCGATATTCAACTGATGAATTAGTTCGTCGTAAGGTTTATGGTCTTCGTAGTATTCACCTGCGATCATCAATTTGATTCCTGCTTCTCGGATACGCGGATCGGCCATGGCTTTCAATAACAGATCTAGTCCTTTATAGGGGCGGATGAAACCGAAAAACAACAGTAGCTTTTCCGATCGGGGTAATTGCAGGTGTTCCCGAGCGGTCTGCACGTCTATGGGTTCTCCAAAATTATCGTAAAGCGGATGTGCAGAAAGCGCAATGGGTTGGTTGGTGACGAAGGAAGCCAGATCGGATTTTACTTTTTCACTCATGGTGAGAAAGCCGTCGCAGGCCTTCACAAAATAGCGCGTGAAAACCGTATCGCCGGGTCTGGACTCATGCGGAATTACATTGTCAGCTATGCAAACGATGCGGGTATGTTTGTTCTTTTTGACCAATCGCAAGATGGTGCCTAATGCGGGACCCATGAACGGTAACCAATACCGAACGATGACCAGGTCAGGTTTTTGTTTTCGGATCTTGTGGCCAACCTGCAGCCAGTTAACCGGATTGATGGAATTGATCCAGCTATGAATGGTCAATCCTTCCGGGGCCGGATCATCGGAATACTGGGTTTTTCCGGGAAACAGAAAGGAGGGGTATTGCAAGGAGAAGGAAACCAATTGGGCCTGCCATCCTTGCGCTTGGAATGCTTGGGCCAGTCGGTGATTGAAGGTGGCGAGTCCGCCTCGCAGTGGGTAGGCCGGACCGATGATCAGCACCTGCTTCATCAGAGTCCCAATTTGGATTCGAGCAGATATTGATTGCGGGTAGATGAATTGCGTGCGATCAATTCACCCAAATAACCAGCTAGGAATAATTGCATACCCAGCACCACGGAGGTTAGCGACAGATAAAAGGCCGGACGGTTGGTGATCGAGAAAGAAGCGTCGATGATTTTGGATGCCAATAAATAAACAGCCATACCAAATCCAATTAGGAAGCAAAGACTTCCCCAAAGGCCAAAAAAGTGCATCGGACGTTTGGAGAATTTTCCAACAAACGAGATGGAAAGCAAGTCCAAAAATCCATTGACAAAACGATTCCAGCCAAATTTGGAAACACCGTATTTCCGCGCGCGGTGTTCAACCACTTTCTCGCCGATCTTTCTAAACCCGGCCCATTTAGCGAGCACGGGGATGTACCGGTGCATTTCGCCATATACTTCGATCCCTTTGACTACCTGAAGTCGGTAGGCCTTCAATCCGCAGTTGAAATCATGCAGTTTGATGCCCGACATGGAACGGGTTACCGCGTTAAAGAATTTGGAAGGGATGTTCTTGGTGAGGGTATTGTCGTAGCGTTTCTTTTTCCAGCCACTAACGAGGTCGTATCCTTCCTCGAGGATCAGTCGGCGTAGTTCGGGAATCTCTTCGGGGCTGTCTTGCAGGTCGGCATCCATGGTGATGACCACTTGGCCGCTGGCGGCCCGAAAAGCCTCATAGAGCCCAGCGGATTTTCCATAATTGCGTTGAAACTTGATGCCTTTGATTCGGTCGTTCTTGGCCCGGAGTGCTTGGATCACCAGCCAGGAATCATCGGTGCTGCCATCGTCAACATAAATCACTTCGTAGGAAAGCTGGTGTTCCTGCATTACGCGTTCGATCCAGGCGGTTAGTTCCGGGAGGGATTCGGCTTCGTTGAAGAGGGGGATGGCAATGCTGATGTCCATGTTAGTCCTTTCGGGCAAAAACCACACTGCCAGCTGCGGCAAATACGGCACCCATGATCAAATATCCGAAAACGGTGGCGGAAATATAGCGAGTCGGATATTGTTTTTCCGCCTCCAGCACCAGTTCATCAATCTGATCGGGGGTATATTTTTTTGTTTCAACCAGCAGGGTTCGTTGATACTGGGCTTCTTCGCGGGCAAATTCAGGATGACTCCAGAGCAGATAGATCGTGAATCCGACCATGATCAAGGAGGTTACAATAAAATGCCGGAATCCTTGTTGGAATAAGCTACCGAATCGTCCGGGATTGGTTGGATCTTTTTTGGCGATCCAGATCGACCACCCGATACCCGAGGCATAGAGGGCGAACATCAGGTATTGAGACCACGACTCCGTCGCCGTTCCCGTCTCTTTGAGTAGGATCCCTGCTGCGATCATGACCAAGGCGGTCAGGGCACCTCGAAAGGCAGGATGGTGGATATATCGATTCATGCTAAGCAGAGAAATATTGTCCTTGTTGAGTAATCCCATAGGCGCGGCCGGTGAGGGTTTTTCCCAACAAGGGGGTGTTTTGAGATAGTGAACGGATGGCCGATTCATCGACGGTCCATTCAACAGTCGGATTGAACAAGGTTAGGGTTGCGGGTTGCCCCTCTTCAATTTTAATCGTGGGCAATCCAAAAATGCGTCTGGGATTGTTAGATAGGAGACGAACGATCTGTTCAATCGCCAAATCAGGCAGGGCTGTTCGGATGGCTCCGAATGCGGTTTCGAGGCCGATCATGCCGCTAGCGGCTTGTTCGAATTCACAGATTTTTCGGTCTTGTTCGTGCGGTAGGTGGTGCGTGGCGATGCAATCAATTGTTCCATCGATTACGGCCAGCTTCAACGCTTCCCGATCGGCTTCGGTGCGAATGGGAGGGTTTACTTTCAGCAGGGTATTGTATCCGGTCAGGTCGGCATCGCTGTATAGCAAGTGATAGGGCGTGGTGGAGCAGGAAAGTCCGGGTTGTGATTGTTTGCCTTGCTTGATCCAGTTCAAGGAAGCCTGGCTGCTGATGCCGGTGAGATGCAGATTTGATTCGGTGTAATGATTGAGGGCGATGTCGCGGTTGACCTGAATCGATTCGCTGATGTCGGGTCGGCCGGATAGTCCCATTTGCGTGGAGGGAATGCCTTCGTGCATCAATCCGTGTGGTTGGATGGAATGATCGTCGGGTAGTTGAATGATCGTCGCTTGTATGGCCTTCACGTATTGAAGGGCTTTGAGAAGCAATCCCGCCGATTGCACGCTGCGGGTGCCATCGCTGAATGCTTTAGCGCCCGAGTGATGCATGTCGTAGAGTTCGGCCAGTTCTTTTCCGTCTGATCCTTTGGTGATGGCCCCAATGGGATGCACATTGACCGGACCATTTTGACAACGCTGGATCAAATACTCGACTCCGGCTTTGTCTTGGGTAACCGGTTTGGTATTTGGAATCAGTAAAACATCGGTATAGCCACCAGCGAGGGCTGCTTGCATACCGGAGGCAATGGTTTCTTTTTGTTCGTAGCCGGGTTCTCCAAAATGGGAGAAGACATCGACCCAACCGGCAGAAACGTGGAGGTTTTCCAGTTCCAGTACTTGGTCGGCAGGTTGATTGATGGAGGGGGCTAGTTGAACGATTCGGCCATCCTGAATGAGGAGGTCGAGTGTTTGGCCGTTGTGTGTATTTCCCGGGTCGACAATCCGGGCCTTTTTAATGAGGAGTTTCATTAAAGATCGAAGATAGGTTTCCTTTTTGGTACGGGGAAATTGTCCTTTTCTACTTAAATTTGCCACCCCGTTGAAAGTTCGGGACGTAGCGCAGCCCGGTAGCGCACTTGCATGGGGTGCAAGGGGTCGCTAGTTCGAATCTAGTCGTCCCGACGAACCAATCAAGCCTTGACTTTTAGTCAGGGCTTGATCGTTTAAATTACGGATCCAATGAATAAGCCGAATTTCCGATCCATCCAAACAGAACGATTGAACCTACGTACGGTACAAGACTCGGATCAATCGTTGGTATTTCAGGGACTCAGTGACCGGGATCTGACCCGCTTTATGTTGATCCATTATTCGACCCTGGAAGCAACCTCTGAGCAGATGGAATATTACAGAAAGCAAATTTCATCCGGATCTGGATTTTATTGGGTTATGGAGGACCGCATGGAACAAACTGGGTTGGGCGTGATCGGGTTTAATAATTTATCAATCATCCATGAGCGTGCCGAAATTGGATTTTGGATACTATCGAATCATCAGCGAAAGGGGTATGTTCAAGAAGCAGCCGAAGCCCTAATTCGTAATGCGTTTATTGAACAGGGCTTCCTACGGATCGAGGCCAGTGTGGAGACGGGTAATGCTGCATCACGTGCGCTTTTATTGAGTTTAGGTTTTCGGTCGGAGGGGGTTTTACGCAGTTATGAGTGGAATCGGGGCAATCGCATCGATTTGGAATGGTTGGGGTTGGTGAAGGCGGATTGGCTGAAATAACGCAGACAGTCCCAATGTTAAAAACAAAGAGGATAGGACAATTGATACACGATAGATGGATGTCCTGTTTAGTTTTTGATGTAAATGACAGGGCTTAATAGCCGGGATCAAATGGGCGCTTTGCTTCGGAAAGTGCGGGCCTTTGAATAGGATGGGATCGGAGGTTGCAAAAATAATGCCATTTGGTCAGCACTTTGTTTTGAAAGCTCCCCTGTTGAGACCGATTTTTGCTGAAATTCAGTGAATGACCCCCGAACGCACAGAGAAGCTTACCCGAGTCCTGTCTCACCGTCAGCCCGATCTGACCGTGGTGCTGGAAAATGTGTTCGATCCGCATAACATTTCAGCGGTCATGCGGACCTGTGATGCGGTCGGGGTGCAAGAAATATTCATATTAAACACCAAGATCCCCCGGCATAAAAAATTTGGTGCCCGCAGCTCTTCCAGTGCCGCCAAATGGCTCACCGTTCATCAATTTGAAGATACGGAGGCCTGTTTTTCGGAGATCAAGCTTCGTTATGAACGAATCCTGACTACCCATTTAGGTGAATCTTCAGTGGGGTTGTATCAACTCGACCTGACCCGCCCAACGGCCTTGGTCTTTGGCAATGAACACAGCGGTGTCAGTGAAGAGATTCGTGCCTTGGCCGATGGTAATTTTCTGATCCCGCAAGTTGGTATCATTCAATCTTTGAATATCAGTGTTGCTTGTGCTGTTACCCTGTATGAAGCATACCGGCAAAAAGAACAGGCGAGTCATTATCAACGTTCCGATCTAGATTCAGCCTTTAAGCGTACGGTGTGGGCAGATTGGTCGGATTTTTCCGAAAGGGAGTAATGTACTGATCAAATTGGGTCGATCATTTCTTCTTTTCGCTCCTCGGCCCGTTGGAGTAAAGACTGAATGCTGACATTCAGTTCAAATCCGATCAAAAGAAAAAGTGAATTCACAAAGATCAGAATCATGATGATGAGTACCGTGCTGATCGATCCATAGATTTGGTTGTACTGAGCAAAGCTGGCCACCCACCAGGAAAAGGCCACCGTCATCAACAGCATCAGGCCTGTAGCCAAAATAGACCCCGGATTGATCAGATTCCATTTTTTATGCACCGAAGGGGCGTGCTTGTAGATAAACGAGATGCAGAAAAAATACAATAGAACAATCACTGTCCAACGAAGGTTGTCGATCAATTTGATGAGGGCTGGATCGTTGATGCCCAGCCAACGCAAAACGGCCTCCCGGGCTACCAGCAGCAACACGGAGCAGATTACAAAAAAATAAAGCATCATGGTAATCTTCAAGGCCACCAATCGTTTTTGAAATCCTTTACGCTTGGTAAATCCAGCATAGTTCTTGTCGAACGAACGCATGATGCCCATCATCGCATTCGAAGAAAAGAATAGGGCTAGGATGAAACCGATCGAAAGCAGGCCGCTCCGGGGGTGGTTGATGAAATCGCTCAGAAATCGGATCAACACGGCATTGTCTTTTTCTCCCGGGATCACATCACGGATCAATCTGTAAAGTTCCTCCTGAAAAACCTGCGTAATGGGAAAAAAAGGAATCAACGTGAATAAAAAGATCGTGGCTGGTGGAATGGCCATCACGAAGTTGAAGGCAATGGCGGAGGCCCGTTCGGTCATGCCAATGGCCCGCACCTGTCCCATAAAGAAGTCCACCACATCGTAGATCGAAATGCTTCGAAATCCGGGCAGGGAGTGTGTTTTTGCCCAGCGCAGAACACCGATCACGATCGGCCCGTGCAAAATCCTTTCTTTCAATTTCTGAATGAAATTCATGAAGGCATTTATCTTTTTAATCGTTTGCGAAGTTCATCCTGATAGAGTCGGGCGTTTCGTAAGTGGACGTCGTAATCATTTGTAAACACCGAAGTTCCATCAAATCGATGACTGGCAACAAAATACAAGTAATCGGTTTTTGGCGCATTCAAAACAGCTTCAATAGAAAGGAGCGAGGGCAGGCAAATCGGACCGGGTGGCAGTCCGGCATGTAAATACGTGTTATAGGCCGATTCATGTCGAAGGTGTGCAAAGGTCACTTGTTTGGCCTCTAAGTCGCCTGAGCCAAACTTCGCGGTTGGATCCGCTTGCAACCGCATGCCGATTCGGAGCCGATTCAGGTAGGTACTGGCAATGCGGTTTCGGTCGGGTTGATGTTGCGTTTCTTCCTCCACAATGGAAGCCAGGATGCTGACTTGGGTTGGATCTAGACCAATCGTTCGGGCCTTTGCTTTTCTCTCCTCGGTCCAATAATGATCCCAAGACCGATTGATGACCTGGAGCACTTGACGAGGGGACTCCGTCCAATAGATCTCGTAAGACAGGGGCAGCATTCGAGTCATGACAGTCTGCGGATTCAAACCAAACGGTTTCAGTGAGTCTTCAGACATAAGAAATCTTGACCAGTCGGCTGAATCGGCCAACGTCATGTCCTGTCGCTGCATCTTGCCCGCCAATTGAGCTGCGGTGCGAATCCGGATGCGTTCATTTCCCAGGATCAATTTGACCGGAGTCTGACGGCTATTTTTAAAACGCTTGAGTAATTGTATAAGATTCTCATTCGGTTGAATCAAATAGGATCCGGCTTTAACGGAGTCGATCCCTAAGATCCGGCCACCCAGCTTCAACCAAAACGCATCAGCCAGCATTTGCTGGGCGATCAAAGAATCACAAGTGGCTGCCAACGAGTATGGCCCACGCAATTTGAATCGGACCGCATCCTTGTTCTGCGTAAGCGGGCGGAAAAGCAGGAAACCAATAATCAGGATACCTGCAAGCAATAAAGACAATCCAATTTTCAGACGCATGGTTCAAATTAAAAGAAAAACCCCGACGAGTCGGGGTTTGACAATCATTTATTAAATCGGTTTTATTTCCCAGCAGGTGCAGGTGCGGGAGCTGGAACAGGTACGGTGTTGGCAGGTGCCGGGGCCGGTTTGGGAGCCGGAGCGCTGTTGCCCGTTGCCTGATTCAGCAGATCTTCACCGCCGCTGCTTACATTTTTAGGGATAAATAGGACAGAGGCCAGGCAAAGAACGGCGATCAGTCCACCAAAGATCCAAGTTCCTTTTTCCAGTACGTCGGTTGTTTGCTTAACGCCCATGAATTGGTTGCTGAAACCAGCGATGTTGCCGGAGAGCCCACCACCTTTGGGGTTCTGAATAAGTACGATCAATCCGAGTATCGATGAAGCCAGGATGATCAAAATGACAAATAATAGGGTCATGATTCTTTTTTTAACGCGTCAATCTTGCCCGCAAAATAAGCGCTTTTGGAGGGTTCGAGCAAACTCAATTTCTCGTAGATCCGGATGGCCTTCTGCCGCTCGCCCTGCTTAGCCCAAACTTCGGCCATGGCTTCGGTCCAAACCTGCTTCTCGTCCAAGGAGTGATGGGCGAGGTCGGCCACCTGTTTTTCCTGCTCAACCGGGATCTGCTTGGTGAGCTCGGTCAGTGGTAAACGTTTCATGACCTTCAACCAGTCGGTAAAACTCTTCAGTTGTTGACCAAACTTATCTTTCGGGTCGTCTAGTATCGGGGCTTTTATGCCTTGCGAGGCAAAATAATCGATGGTGTAATAGGGCTCAAATAAGGGCGTTTCCACAATGGAAGTGGAGTCTAGCGGCACAACCGAATCGGCCAATGAATGGGAAAAGGGGATGCCAGCCAGTTTAGACTGCGTAACCGGTGTAGAGAAGTACAGGAAGGCCGTTTGACGGGCCTGATCGCTCCATTCTATTGAGGTAGGTTCTTGTGCCAACCATTGCAAAGGGCCACAGAATGGGAATTTTCCTGCCAATTGTTCCGCTGGCAGAGGGAGTTCGTTTCGCAAATGGGTCAAGGCCTGGTTCATAGGGTTAGAAAATTACCATTTGGAAAAGATTCGGTTAAAGATCTCATCGGTGAGGGTGCGGATCATTTCGTCACCCAAGGCGTTTTCGGCTTGCTGGAAAGATAGGTTACTTCGGAATTCAAAACTCCGACTGATGTCATATCGGTCCGACTTATTGGCTTTGACATCATTGACCGTGATGTTCAATCCGACGGTCAGCCGGTTGGTGGCTACTTGTTGACCGCTGATCGCAGACGTACTGAAATTGTATTGAGTGATGGTTCCGCTGATTTCCCAATCGGCTTGGTTGTTGGTCTGGGTCAGACGGGTTTGTCCAATGATCTTTTGCCGCAACTTATCGGTCAGCCGCGGGCTCAATTGCGGATTGATGTAACTGGCGCGGTTTTCAATAAAATTCACTTTGACTGTTTTGATGCTGTCGGGTACGGTCGCATCGTTTAATTTATAAATGCCACAACTGCTGGGTAGGCTACCCACCACCAGTAACATCATCCCCATGAAAAGGGACCCTAGAATTGTTAACGGACTCGTTCTCACTCTTCGATGTTGTATTCTTTCAATTTACGATACAAGGTACGTTCGCTGATCCCTAGATCGGCAGCGGCATCCTTGCGTTTGCTTTTGTGTTTTTTCAACGCTTTGAGTATCAGCTCCCTTTCCTTATCCAAAATATTCAAACTTTCTTCTACTTCCACGTGTGCATCCAGCGATGAACTTGCCGGCATCGAGATCGGACTGGCAGCGGGTGAAACGATCGGTCCGCTTAATGTAATGGATCCACCATCCAAGCTACCCCCCATGTTTTGCAATTCATGGATGAACTGCGGGTGTTGGGCGGCTAACTCTGGATTTTGGATCATGTCCAGGAAAAGGCGTTTGAGCTCCGTTACATCTTTCTTCATATCGAAGAAAAGTTTGTACAAGATTTCTCGTTCGTTTGCGAATTCGCTGCTTTGTGTTGCTGATCCAGCCAGCACGGGCATTCGGTTGGCCGAAACCGGCGGCAAGAATTGTTTGAGTTGCGTGGCGGTAATGTTTTTGTCCTTGGCCAGCACGGAGATCTGCTCGGCCATGTTCTTCAATTCACGCACGTTGCCCGGCCAAGGGTATTCGATCAATACTCGTTGAGCAGCTTCATCGAGTTGAATGGAGCCGGTCTTGTACTTATTCGCGAAATCCGCGGCGAATTTTCTAAATAGAAGATGAATGTCTTCCGGACGATCGTGCAGGGCCGGTACGCGGATTGGCACTGTATTCAAACGGTAATAGAGATCTTCTCGAAACTTTCCGGCCTGCACCAGTTGGAGCAGGTCTCGGTTGGTTGCCGCGACCACACGTACATCGGTCCGTTGCACTTTGGAAGAACCTACCCGGATGTATTCGCCGGTCTCCAATACGCGCAACAAGCGTGCTTGCGTACCCAAGGGAAGTTCACCTACCTCATCCAAAAAAATGGTACCGCCATTTACGGCCTCGAAATAACCCTTGCGAGAATCCACGGCGCCAGTAAACGATCCTTTTTCGTGACCGAATAATTCGGAATCGATGGTTCCCTCGGGAATGGCACCACAGTTCACGGCAATAAACGGATTGTGTTTGCGTGCCGACAAATGATGGATGATCTGTGAGAAAACTTCCTTACCCACTCCGCTTTCACCATTGATCAGCACGGTGAGGTCGGTGGCAGCTACTTGCGCAGCCACCTGCAGGGCAAAATTCAGCGACGGCGCATTGCCGATGATGCCGAATCGATTTTTGATGGATTGTAGATCCGTCATTCTTTAACTATTATTCTACCAATCGACCCATCAAGGTCGCCTTGGTACATTGATCAATTTTTATCCGAACGTAATCGCCGGCTTTTAATCCTGCTTTGGACTTGGGAAAAACCACCACTTTATTCTGACTGGTCCGGCCCATCCAATCTTGCTCATCGCGTTTGCTATCGCCTTCGATCAATACTTCAAATTCTTTGCCTACATCCTGCTGGTTGCTGGTAAGTGACAATTCATATTGTACGGCAACGATCTCTTGAAGTCGTTGCTTTTTTATGTCCAGGGGAATATCATCCACATAACGACGATGAGCCAAGGTACCCGGACGCTCGCTGTAAAAAAACATATAGCCGTAATCGTATCCGCTGTAGCGCATGATGTCAAGTGTATCCCGGTGATCTTCCTCCGTCTCTGTACAAAATCCGGCAATGATGTCTGAAGAGATGCCACAATCGGGGAGGATCTCCCGAATCCGATCTACTTTGGCCTTGTACCACTCGCGGGTATAGGTGCGGTTCATGAGCTGCAAGATCCGCGTTGATCCGCTCTGTACGGGCAAATGGATATACCGACAAATGTTGGTGTATTTGGCCATCGTGGTCAGAACCTCATCCGTTATGTCTTTGGGGTGGGAGGTGGAGAAACGTACCCGAAGTAGGGGAGAGATCCGGGCGACTTGCTCCAACAATTGTGCAAAATTTACCGGGGCTTGATCAGCTTCCGGCGAAAAATGATACGAATCCACGTTTTGTCCCAGCAAGGTGACTTCCCGATAGCCGTTGTCGAATAGATCTTGACATTCGGCGAGTATGGAACGGTGATCGCGGCTACGCTCCCGTCCGCGTGTAAAGGGCACCACACAGAAGGCACACATATTGTTGCAGCCGCGCATGATGCTGACAAACGCACTCACTCCATTGCTATCTAAACGAACGGGCGCAATATCGGCATAGGTCTCTTCTCGACTCAATAAGACGTTGACCGCTTTTTGCCCGCCAGCTGCCTCTTCGATCAATTGAGGCAGTGTACGGTAGGCGTCCGGCCCCACGACCAGGTCCACCAATTTTTCTTCCTCCAAGAATTTAGACTTCAATCGCTCGGCCATGCATCCCAGTACGCCAACCAGCAATCCCTTACGTACTTTTTTCAGCTTCTTGAATTCGGTCAAGCGCTTGCGTACCGTCTGCTCCGCCTTTTCGCGTATGGAACAGGTATTCAGCAAAATCAGGTCGGCTTTTTCGAGTTGACGGGTGGCCCCAAATCCTTGCTCCTGCAGAATCGAAGCAACGATCTCACTGTCCGCAAAATTCATCTGACAGCCATAACTCTCAATAAAGAAATGGCGATCGTATTGATTCGGATCTTCCGCAAACGGAGCAAAAGCCTCGCCTTGGCGGGCTTCATCGTGTTGCTGGTCGGTCAGTGTATGTGACATAGTGAATGAGCCTGCAAATATATGCTTTTAATGATTTTGATGACATCCTGTCAGGCTCGTAATAATCGCTGATTAACAGTACTTTATAAGTTTTATTGGCGATGAATACGGGTTCTTGGTAATTTCCACGTCCAATGCGCATGCGGTTTTATTTACAAGGTTTTTTGCTGCTGATCGGCTTGCTTGGTTTTTCTGCGATCATTTGGGGTCAGGAATCGGGTGGTCGAATTCAAGGGTCTTTGCAGGATTCCATGCATCAACCGATCGCAGGGGCTACGATCCGCCTGCTTGCTGGAAAGGATTCCACGGTATTGCGCGCCCTTCAATCGAATACACAAGGTGAGTTCAACTTAGAAGGCATCGCGGATGGAAGTTTTCGATTTTGGATCAGTGTAGTGGGCTTTCGGCCCT
>DFST01000108.1:0-11776 GCA_002378975.1 Chitinophagaceae bacterium UBA3430 | reverse complement strand
TGCCATCGAGATCGACTCAGTTGGATCCGGTGGTGATCGTGGCCGATCGGTCTTTGATGCAGTCAAAAGACGGCAACCTGACTTTCCTGGCAGGAGATTCCCCCTTAGCGGCGGGATCCAACGCATCCGATTTGCTAACCCAAGTGCCCCTGGTCAATAAAGATGCCGATGGGAAAATGACGGTTCGCGGCAAAGAGCCAAAGATCCTTATCGACGACAAGCCAGTGGAGTTGAACATGCAGCAACTTCAAGACTTATTGGAGTCCATGCCAGGCAGTTCGATCGAAAAGATCGAGGTGATGACCAATCCGCCCCCGCAGTATGCACAAGAATCTTCGGTGATCAACATCGTTACCCGAAAAGGAAGGGTGGGGAAGACGGGGCGATTGGCACTGGCTGCCGGAACACGGAGGGAATGGTCGGCCAGCGGACAATTCACCTACCGCAAAAATCAATTCTCCCTACAACTGAATGCTGGCTACAGCCAAAATCGATACGCCGGCGATGGATATTCCAATCGCACGAACAGCTATATCGATTCAACCAATCAATTCAATACGGTCAATGTTTATGTAAATCAAACCAACCGTCCGTCGCTTCGCGCCCAACTCGATTACGATTGGAAGAAAAACCACACGATCAATTTGTTGATGCAATACAACGGCAATGAATTTGATAACTCCAACACGACCTTTTTCAGCAATATCAATAAAAATGGAGAGCGTTGGCGTTTTAGTCAACGCAACATCGGATCAGTCGGAGAGAACAAAAATTTGTCGGCCACGGCTACCTATACCTGGCGGGGAAAACCGGGTGAGACGCTTCGGATAATTGGACAATGGAATACATCCGACAATAGCAACTTGCGCGAATTTGATCAGTCCTTTCTGTTCAACAATGGTCTTCCAACCGGACAAGACTCTACTCAGTACCAAGATAATCTCACACGAGTGTTCGGTTGGAATACCCGATTGAATTACGATCGCATGTTGGTGGCCAAGAAAACCTATCTATCAATGGGTTTCTTTCAAAATCACGCACTCAATGAAGTGGATGTAGCCGCTAGGTATTTGAAATTTCCGGAGGGAACGCTTTTGCCATTGCCGTTGTTGGAACAGGCATTTGATTTCAGGCAAACCATCCAACAATATCGAGGTTCGGTCAAACATCTATTCACAGAACGCTTCAGTATACTGATCGGAACTACATACGAACGTACCCAAATTCGTTTCGATCTGCGGAAGGAGGGGACGCGGGTTCAAAATCGATATGGGAACTGGTTACCCTTTGCCACATTAAACCGTTCTTGGAAAGAAAAATACAACCTGACGTTGTCGTACAAGCAAACGATCCGTAGACCCGGGCTGGGGGAACTCAACCCAACCGTTGATTTTTCGGATCCCTACAACACGCGATTTGGTAACCCGAACTTGTTGGCCTCCACGGCTCACAACTTCGATCTGATCGGTGGATGGAACAAGACGGGACGATACCTCAATTTGGGCGTTGGCTATAATTTGGTAAAGGACGTATATAGTCAAGTGCGTACGCTGACCACCGAGGGCAAGACCCAGGTGACTTGGGAGAACATCAGTGACCGACGCGAGTGGGAGGTGAGTACCTGGAATGGGTTTACCATCCTTAAAAAATTGAAGATAAATACAAGCGCCAGCTACACGTATAATTTATATGGCAGCTATGACCGGCTGATCCGTCGATTTCAGAATGGAGGATCTTTCACTTCCACACTGGGTGCGAATTATATACCCAACGATCGGCAGAGTTTTTCCGGACAATTCAACCTGAATCGGTTTGCCACCCCTCAGGGATTTGCCCGCTGGAATGCCAGTTTAAATTTTGGCATTCAACGAAAGTTTTTGGCCAAACGAATGACGGTTACACTGAATGCCATCGATCCAATTCGAGATCAACGGCGTTATACCTATACGTATGCGCCCAATTTTATCTTGGAGAATTTCAGTCAAACGCGCACTCGGAACTATCGCATAACGGGTGCCTGGTCCTTTCAGCCCAAACCCAAGCCGCGGGTCAACTTGCCGACTCGTTGATGGATAAGGCGGCGAATCTTTTGGCCAGCCAAGATCGTCCGACTGGAACAACCCACTCATTTTTAAGTCCGGCTAGGTCGCTGACCAAATTATTGAAATAGAGGGTAGCTGGCCCTACAAATTCATGTTCGATGGCATAGTTCAATTGAGCCAGTGGCAGTAATTGCAAACGATCCTTTACCACAAAGGCCAAGGTGGTACGATCCATGAGTTGAACGCCGTACGCTGCTTCAATTGATTGGATGAAATGTACTGATTTGTCGGTACTGCATCCACTCACCGTGGCATCGGTTTCATCGGCAATCAGCACCAAAAATTGACCAAAAAAAAGATACCCCGCTGCGGGCACCGGTGTTCCATGGGTTTTCCATTCGGCAGTGAACGCATTCAATCCTGCTTCCAATTGCAAGGCTTCCTGCAAGCTGAAAAGGCGATTCGATTGGTAGATCCACACGCGCGCTGTGTCGGGCAGATTCGGATCGATCAGGTGTCGGTATTCCAGGTTCATGTTCACGATTTCATGGAGGCTTCTACGATCTCGGCAATGTCCAGCACCTGCACGTCGCTTTCGCGTTCAGCCAGCTTCACGCCATCGCTCATCATGGTATTGCAAAAGGGGCAAGCAGCGGCGATCACCGTGGCGCCTGTTTCCAAGGCCTCCTGGGTACGATCCAAATTGATCCGGTTCTTACCGGCCTCTTCTTCTTTGAACATTTGTGCCCCACCGGCTCCGCAGCAACTGCCGTTGGATCGACAACGCTTCATTTCTACCAGTTCCACATCAAGGGCTTCGAGCACTTGCCGAGGGGCCTCATAGATTTGGTTGGCCCGTCCGAGGTAGCAACTATCGTGGTAGGTGATTCGCTTGCCCTTGAATTGTCCACCTCCTTCGAGTACAATACGTCCTTCGTTGATGAGTTGCTGGATCAAGGTTGTATGGTGGATCACTTCGTAGTTGCCGCCCAACTCCGGATATTCATTTTTGAGGGTATTGAAACAATGCGGGCAGGCCGTCACGATCTTTTTGATGTTGTATCCATTCAGGATCTGGATGTTCTGATAGGCCATCATTTGAAAGAGAAACTCATTGCCCGCACGACGTACGGGATCGCCGGTACACATTTCTTCTTTTCCCAACACAGCGAAAGGGATATCCAGTTTTTGAAGGATACGGGCAAAGGCGCGGGTGATGCGTTGCGCGCGCTGATCGAAACTGCCGGAACATCCTACCCAAAATAGAATTTCAGGTTCTTTGCCTTCAGCCGCCCATTCGGCCATGGTTTTTATTGGAGGGAGTGACATGTTGTTGTTTGGAGGTATGTGCACACAAAAATAGAGCAAATCACGTGGCTCCGGGATGTGATCGGTATTTTTGCAGCATGCAAAAAGGATTTGGATCGTGGCTTCATTGGGAACGTTGGCCGTTCAAGCTGATTTATTTCCCATTGACCCCGGTGTGGCTTTGGTATTGCCTCCGGAGTGGTTCCTTTTGGTGGTTCAGCTCGTCCAATCCCACAATCACTTTCGGGGGCATGGAAGGAGAGGGAAAACGGGAGATGTACGACCAACTGCCCGTTGGAACCTACCCCAAAACTATTTACATAGACCCCAAACTTTCAGAAAACGAATTGATTCAGCAAGTGGCGCAGGCCGGTTTTTCTTATCCCTTTGTTGTAAAACCCGATGTGGGCATGAAGGGGCTTTGGTTTGAGCGCATCGATGGCCCAGAGCAACTGTTGCGTTATCACCGAGCCGTGCCGGTTGAATATGTGATTCAGGAGTGGGTGGACTGGCCCATTGAGCTTAGCATTTTTCATATTCGACACCCCGAGTCTGAACGAGGAGAGATCACTGGGTTCATATACAAGACCTTGTTGCAGGTGCAGGGAGATGGTCGATCCAAATTGATCGATCTCATTAACAGCCATCCTAAGGCCGCAGGAAGAGTCGAGGAACTTTCCCGCATTCATTCCGATCGGTTTGAGCATGTGATTCCAGCAGGTGAAGTATACTTGTTATCCTATGCCGCCAATCACAACCGGGGCGCCTTCTTCTATAATTTATCGGATAGAATCCACGACGGTTTACGGGAGCGATTCGATGAACTTAGTAAGCACACCCGTTTTTACTATGGCCGATACGATCTGAAAGTGTGCTCCATTGATGAATTCTGTTCAGGCGGTCCTTGCTCCATCTTGGAGTTCAACGGATGTGGAGCCGAACCCAATCATATTTACGATTGTGGCATGGGATTGTTTGTGGCCTATGGCGTCATCTTGAAACATTGGAAAGCGCTGTATGCCATCAGTCGACACAATCACCAGACTGGGCATCGGCATTGGAGATTTTGGAAAGGGCTAAAATTCTTACGGGAATCAGGCAAGCATTTTCAACGACTCGAATCGACTCAGCGACCCACGCTGTAACTTTAACCCATGCCCCGTCTTCTAAAAGTATTTCTAGCCGGATTGATAGTCAGTTTCCTTGGCTCACTGCCGCTGGGCACAACCAACGTCGCGGCGATGCAGTTGTCGATCGACCGGGGGTTGTTGCCTGCCTTTTATTTTTCGCTCGGTTCGCTGACGGTGGAGTTGATTTACGTTCGTCTTTCTTTATTTGCCGTGGACTGGCTTACGCGTAGGCAGAAATTCATGCGTTATTTGAATGCAATCACGCTCTTGATCTTGTTGCTGCTGACGTACGAGAGCTTTCAATCGGCCCTGCATCCGACCCAAGCATCGCCCATTGCGATCAGTCAGGTATTACCGCCTTTTTTATTTGGCATGTTCCTCTGCTCAGTAAGCACGGCCCAGATCCCTTTCTGGCTGGGCTGGTCGACGGTATTGATGGAGAAAAAAATCCTGTACCCGAATGGCGGAACGTACTTTGAATACCTATTGGGCATAGGATTAGGAACCTTTCTGGCCAACGGAATTTTCATTTATACAGGTCAAGTTGCCGGCAAGGGATTCCAGAATGATCCCTCGCTATTGCATTGGGTGATTGGCAGCTTCTATTTGGGAACAGCTATTTGGCAAGTGTGGAGAATGATGCGGGCGAGTCGGCTTAGGCAACGAATGAAGGAAGGAGTTTAACTGCTTGATTGCATCCAATTATCTCGATCGTCGGGTGCGAATTTCCAAGGTGCGAAATTGTTCTCTACATTCCCGAACATAGCCGTCCATTCGGCTGGGGCCTGACTTTCTTCCATGATCTGATAGCGACGTAATTGCATAATGATGTCCAGCGGATTGATGCTGACCGGACACTCCTGCACACAAGCCTGACAAGTGGTACAAGCTCTCAATTCTTCTACCGAAATGTAATCGTGCAGCAAGGATTTGCCATCGTTGGCACGTTGATCGATCGGCAGTTTGGCTAAGTCTTCCATCCGATCGCGCGTGCGCATCATGATGCGTCGGGGCGACAATAGTTTACCGGTATGTTGAGCCGGACAAGCCGCTGAGCATCGGCCACACTCCGTACAGCTGAACGCATCCAATAGATTTTTTTGTCCCAGGTCTTGCACATCCTTCGCCCCAAATCGAGTAGGGGGCGCCTCGCTACCCGCTGCTGGCGCAGCACTCGGATCCATGGCATACAGCACTTCTTGCTGAATGGAAGGCATGTTGGACATTTTGCCCGAGGAGTTCAGGGGAGCGAAGTAAGTATTGGGGAAGGCAAATAGTATGTGCAGGTGCTTGGAATAGGGCAGATAATTCAGGAAGGCCAATATGCCAATGATGTGTAACCACCAAGCCGTCCGCTCGATCCAGATCAAATTTTGATCGCTGAGTGACTGAATGAAAGGATGTAGATAACTCGAAAGAGTAAAATCACCGGTGATGGCATGTGCGTAGTGCCCAACGCCGCGTGCTTGCAGCAGGGTGTCGGAGGCATTCATCAGCAGAAACAAGCTCATGAGCACGATCTCCGTGATCAAAATGATATTGGCATCGCGACGAGGCCATCCCTTTAGATCCGTTGCTTGCAGCCGGGGGATCGACATCAGGTTACGTCGAATGAGAAAGGGGATACATGCCAGCAAAACACCCAAGGCTAGCCATTCAAAGGCATTGATGAGGAGGGGATAAAAACCACCAAGGGGACCGGAAAATAAACGATGAGCTCCGGTTAGTCCGTCTAATAAAATTTCCAGGACTTCAATGTTGATGATGATGAAGCCGACATAAATGATCAAATGCAAGATGGCCACCGGTACGTTGCGGAACATTTTCTGCTGACCGAGTGCCAGCCGTAAAACCTGTCCCCATCGTTTGGCCGGTTGGTCGGTCGGCAGATCCGGGCGTCCCATCGCGATCAGCGAACGAAGTTTACCAATGCCTTTGGCAAACAGGTAGATCGCGGTTGATAGGATCAATAAAAAAAGGAACTGCGGAAACCAATTCATGGCAATGGGTTAGTCGGTCAATTGAAAATCTACTGTTTTAGTGGCAGCGTAGCCCACTTTGTCGGTTGTAGTTACCGTCAATCTTGCGGATACCAAGCCGACGATGCCGGTGACGTTCCAGTCCTGGGAAAAATCAAAAAAACCTACGTTTCCGGTCGTAAGGGTGCGGCTGTAAAGCACAGCATTGGTATTGGTGTTTCGAACCGTACAATTTATCGAGGCCAAGACATTGTCATCGGTCGCATTCCCCCGTATCTGCAACGAGGTTCCATTTAATATGATGGTTCCTGCAATCGGAGCATTCAGCGTGATCACGGCGGGGACATCCGTCTCTTTAGCGTTGTCTTTTTTGCAGGCTGCAAAAAACAAAGAAAGAGAGATCAAATAAAGGGCTATACGCATACTACGAAATTAGGGATTAGAAATAGAGGCCGTGCAGCTTCCAGCGACCCGATTTGTATTCCAGTGCCGGACTGGGCAATTTGAAGGCATTTAGGGTGAACAAAACAACCCGCATCCATTTTTTTTTGGTCGGAATGCGGGTAAAATCAATGTCCGGTGCCAAATACCATTGTCTGCTTCGAGCAATGTCCGATCGATCAAAAACGACAGAACCATTTTCATCGGTTTTCCAATTGTTGTACCCGCCCCATAGTCCGTCAGCTCCGGTACCAATTGACAAACACAGCCAATCCGGGATGCGGGATTTTGGAAAATACGATCGAAGGCGAAAACTGGCCCAATAGGTTTGGGCATTGTAGTCCTTGAGCATGCGGGTCGTCCAGCTGCTTCCATACAATTCTTTGCTACGACTTTGAAGTTCCGGATCGGAATACCGGGTGGGATGGAAGGAGAATTTTAGATGTATGCGCTGTTCGTTCCAGGCAAGTTCTTGCCCGATGAGTAGTGCGCTGCCGGTTAGATTGGCGGCCACATCCCCCCAACTCCATCCCCATTCGGCACTGCGTCCATCCATGTACTCGATGAGGGTTTGAAAAGCGGTTCCGGTCAGTCCACCGATCCAAATCTGCTTCTTGCGTGACAAGCCTGCCCATCGGTACAATTCCATACTGGTCTTTCCTTGAATGTAGCAGCCATATACATGCCCGATTTTATCCAGTTGTTTCCATTCGCCCCAGTCGTTATAGGCATGCAGCTTGCTTTTTGGGTATTGGCTGTACCAAGTTTGGTTGAGGGCGATCAGGGTGCCTCCATATCCGACCAGCTGGGTGGTGGCAACGGCTGCCAGGTGTTTTTTATGTTCGATTGTATCCGGCTGAATGGACGGTTGTGCCTGGCAAATCAGGGAAGCGGTCAGTGAGAGTAAGAGTGAGGAGCCACGCATGTGATAAAGGTATTCAAAGACCCGGCTAAGCCTGCGGGGATTTGGTTATTTTCGAGCAAATTATTTCGAATGGACGCACAGATCGAACAGCGGGTGAAGCAATGGCTATCGGACGACTACGATGCAGATACGCGCGAAGCCGTTCGTCGCTTGCAGGAGCAGGATCCACAAGAACTGGCTGATTCGTTTTACCGGACCTTGGAGTTTGGAACAGGTGGTTTGCGCGGATTGATGGGGCCTGGTACCAACCGCATGAATAAATACACGGTGGGCATGGCTACGCAGGGATACGCCAATTACCTCAATCAGTGTTTTCCAGGCGGGGTAAAAGTGGCCATTGCACACGACAGTCGAAACAACAGCCGCTTTTTTGCCGAAACCGCTGCACAAGTTTTTGCAGCCAACGGCATTGAAGTGTATCTGTTTGCGGATATGCGTCCAACCCCGGAGCTTTCCTTTGCCATTCGTCGCTTGGGTTGCCAAGGCGGGGTGGTTTGTACCGCTTCACACAACCCAAAAGAATACAACGGGTATAAAGCCTACTGGGACGATGGGTCGCAGTTGGTTCCACCGCATGATAAGAATGTAATCAATGAAGTCGAGAAGATTGCCTCGGTGAAAGCCGTGAAATGGTCGGGTGGGGAGCACCGCATTCACGCCTTGGGTGCTGATATGGATGAGGCATATATCCAAATGGTCAAAGGACTTAGCATCTATCCGGAGGTCATTAAAGAGCAATCGGATCTTAAAATCGTATATACGCCTATCCATGGAACCGGAATCAAGCTCGTCCCGGATGTATTGAAAGCTTTTGGATTCAACAATGTGCACGTTGTTGCTGAGCAGGCCACGCCCGATGGAAATTTTCCCACGGTAGCGTATCCCAATCCTGAGGAGTCTGAAGCGATGAGCTATGGCTTGAAACTGGCCAAGGAATTGGATGCGGATATTTTATGCGGTACCGATCCCGATGCCGACCGCCTGGCCATCGGAGTACGAAACGACAAAGGGGAATGGATTTTGATGAATGGAAATCAAACGGCTGTCTTGGCCTTCAACTACCTGATCGAAGCGAGAAAGTCCAAGGGGATTGCCCAACCCAATGACATGGTCATCACGACCATCGTGACGACCCCAATGATTGATGTAATCGCCGAAAAAAATAAAGTCGGATGTTATCGGGTACTTACCGGATTTAAATGGATCGCTGATTTGATCCGTCAAAAAGAAGGCAGCGAAAATTATGTTATTGGGGGCGAGGAGAGTTTTGGACTTATGATCGGAGATCAGATCCGCGACAAGGACGGGGTTAGTGCCGTGGCCTTGCTTTGTGAGATGGCTGCCGTAGAGCGATCCAATGGACGCAGTTTGTATCAGAAAATGATCGATCTCTATGTGCAGTATGGATTGTATAAAGAGAAGCTCATATCGATCACAAAAAAGGGCATGGATGGTCAGGCACAAATCGCTGCCATGATGGATGGCTATCGCAATAATCCGCCACAGACAATCAATGGGGTGGCGGTCGCCCGTATTTATGACTATCAATGGAGGCAAGTCAAGGATCTTCCGTCGGGTGCAACCACTCCGTTGGACCTTCCTGCCTCCAACGTGTTGATCTTTCAATTGGCCGATGGAAGTCAGATCGCGGCACGTCCCAGCGGAACCGAGCCCAAGATCAAATTCTACTTCAGTGTACATGCTCCCTTGCCCGATGCTTCTCAGCACGACCGGGTTGATGCAGAATTGGAGAAAGACATCATGGGGATTATTCACGACATGCAATTGAACGGATAAGCCATGCGACGACCCAACGAGGATACACTCCGGCATCAGGGACTTCGCAATAAACTGATCGATCAGTTACGCGTCAAAGGAATCCAAGATGAGCAGGTGCTTGCGGCCATGAGTCGCGTGCCCCGGCATTTCTTCATGGATGCAGGCTTTGATGAGCTCGCTTACTTGGATCGATCCTTTCCGATCGAGGCCGATCAGACCATTTCGCATCCATATACGGTTGCTTACCAGACTCAATTATTGGGGGTAAAGAAACATGAGAAGGTGTTGGAAGTAGGTACAGGCAGTGCCTATCAGTCGGCCGTATTGGCCGAACTGGGAGTTCGTGTACACACGATTGAGCGTCAGCGAAAGCTCTATGATCAAGTGCAAGCATTCGGTTGGTTGAAAAAGAGTTATCCTTTTGTCAAGTTTTTTTATGGGGATGGATATGCCGGTCTGCCCAAGTTCGCGCCCTTCGACAAGATCCTGATCACGGCTGGCGCCCCTCAAGTTCCGATCGAGCTGATGCAGCAGTTGAAGGTGGGTGGGGTGGCGGTTGTTCCCGTCGGAGAAGGCGAATCTCAACGTATGTACCGCATTGTCCGTGCCTCCGAATCTCAATTGGAACAACAAGTGTTGGAGGAGTTTCAATTTGTACCCATGTTGCAAGGGAAATCCCTGTAAGGCAGATGCCGGTATTTGACTAAATTGTGGGCCTCATCTGCTTGCCATGAAATATGTACGTTCTGGTCTTTCGACCTTGGTTCTGGTTGTATTAGTTTATTTCCTGGACCACCCCATCGGGGCACTGCCTCCGTTGGGTCAATTGTTGAGCCCGCAACACGGGTTTTGGCAAAATGCCGAATCGAAAGATCATTCTTACTCCGAGGAACTGAGCTTGCCGGGATTGAAAGGGCCTGTGCAGGTTTCTTTTGATGATCGGCTTGTTCCGCATGTTTTCGCAGAAAACGACGAGGATCTCTACTATGTACAAGGGTACTTACATGCTAAATTCCGATTGTTTCAGATCGATCTGCAAACTCGTGCCGCAGAAGGAAGAGCCAGTGAATTTGCAGGTGATAAGGCACTGCGTTTTGATCGTGAACAGCGCCGACTGGGTATGCGCTTTGCAGCTGAAAACGCGTTGAATGAGATCGAAAAAGATCCACTTTCCAAACAGGTTTTTGATGCGTATACAAAAGGCGTAAATGCATACATCGATGGACTGACTCAAGCCGAACTGCCTTTAGAATATAAGTTGTTGGGGGTGAAGCCTGACCGGTGGAGCAACATTCGAAGTGCTTTGTTGCTGAAGATGATGGCTCGAAACTTGTCAAGCGGTACCGAAATTGATTTGTCGCTCACCAATGCCAAATCTGTTTTCCTGCCGGATGAGTTGAGTTTGCTGTATCCACAGGTACATGATTCTCTTATGCCCATCGTTCCCAAGGGAACGGCCTTTGCTGAGCCTGGAATTACACCGGTTCGTCCAATCACGGCGGATTCTGTTTTTTTTGGAAAATCTTCCAAAGAACCGGTGCTGGCTGAAGAGAAAGAGCGACCCGATCCCAACAACGGCAGCAACAACTGGGTAGTGGCTGGAAGCAAAACTCAATCAGGAGCACCGATTCTTTGCAATGATCCTCACTTGGAGTTGTCGTTGCCTTCCATTTGGTATGAGATGCAATTACACGGCCCCAGTAGCAACACTTATGGAGTGAGTTTGCCTGGTTCCCCCTTCGTAATCATTGGTTTCAATGACAGCATAGCCTGGGGGGTTACCAATGCGCAGCGAGATGTGAAAGATTATTACCGAGTTCGTTTTCGGGATGAATCCAAATCCGAATATTGGTTTGATGGGCAGTGGCGAAAATCAAAATTGCGAATCGAAGCCATTCAAGTAAAAGGCAAACCGACCGTTTTCGATACCGTTGCCTATACGCTGATGGGGCCGGTTATGTTTGATGCGTCCTTTGGAGACAGCTTGTCGAAAGGAGAGAATTTGGCGGTTCGGTGGACGGGTCATGACCCCAGTAATGAGGGACTCACTTTCTACCAATTGAATCGCGCAAAGAATTACGACGATTACGAATCAGCCATTCGAACATTCATGTGCCCGGGCCAGAACTTTGTCTTCGCTTCCAAGTCGGGCGACATCGCCATATGGCAGCA
>DFST01000126.1 GCA_002378975.1 Chitinophagaceae bacterium UBA3430 | reverse complement strand
ACACTCAATTCGGGACGAGAGGCCTTTAACCCGGACGCAATAGCCGTAGCACGTCCATGAATAGAGTGCATCCCGAACGTATTCATGTAATACGGGAAACGACTGCTGCAGCCGATACCGGAAATAAATACGATGTTCTCGCGCGGAATGCCCAAACTGGGCATCACTTTCTGTACCTGAGCCAAAATGGAATAATCGCCACAACCAGGGCACCAGCGCACCTCCTGATCCGTAGCAAAATCCTTGGCCGTCAATAAGGGTTGAACCATAGTCTCCGACATGATGCAAAGGTAACGAAGAACCCAGATCATATCGGCCGACGGGTTTGATTCGTACATTGAGGCCAAATACCTGAAACATGCGTTGGATCCGAATCATCTTCCTGTTTCTCTATCTGCCTGTGCTGGCCCAAACCGGGACCGAGCCCATGCAAGTCACCGACCTCACCAAGATCCGTTCCATCGGATCGATCGCGGTCAGCCCAGATGGCAAACAAGTCGTTTACGTAGTCACCGCCATCGAACCAAAAGGAGAAGAATTCAACTACATCAACCAACTCTGGCTGGCAGATCTCAGCGGAAAGACCCAACCCATTCAGCTCACCTCCAAGGAAAACGCCGGACAACCCGCCTGGAGCCCCGATGGCAAACAGATCGCTTTCGTCCGCAACGTCGACAATAAGCCGCAGATCTTTTTGCTCCCCCTGATCGGCGGAGAAGCCAAACAACTCACCACACACAAATTCGGCGCCGGTAATCCGCAATTCAGCCCCGACGGAAAAAAGATCCTGTTCGCATCCTCCATCGCATACAAAGACCTGTTGATCGATTCGTTACTCAACCCCGGCAAACAACCCCCCACCTGGCCCTCCGAGCGTCCGGGCTATCCGACAATCCATGGAGCAAGCACCCAACCCGATCCCAACGGAAACATCGATCAGATCCGCGCCTACCTCGATAAAAACAACACCGAAGGGAAAGCCCGCGTCATTCATCGCCTGAATTTTCAGGATGAAATGAACATCAACCCCGACCTATCCTTCAACCATTATTTCCAGATTGACCTGACGCCCGATGCCAAACCCCAGCCCCTCACGCGCGGATTCTTCCGATTCAGCAACGCCACCTACACCCCAAGTGGAGAGATCCTGCTGATCGGTCAGATCGATTCCCTCAACCACCCCGACCGGTCGAGAGGAAATCAAGTCTACCGCATTGGCACCGATGGAAAATGGAACACGTTATTGAATGAGTCCGAAACCCAATACAGCGGTCTTCGTGTTTCCCCCTCCGGCAAATTCCTGGCCTATTTAAAAAGCCCCGAAGACGGATTGCAGATACCCGAACTCTGCGTGGCCCCACTAAATGAACCAAGATCGATCAAGACTTTCCCCTTCGATCGAAACAAAAACAACCTCCGATGGAGCGCGGATGAAAAATCCATCTACTTCACCGCACAATCCAACGGTGCCGCACCGATCTACCGGCTCGACATCAACACCCAAAAGATTGTACCCCTAACCAACAACGACGCGGGCATCTCCCAGTTGGAAGTATTGCCCAAACATTTGGTCTATGTACGAACCGACATCCACAGTCCCTTTGAAATCCATCGAAGCGATGCATCCGGTGAACTAACACAACCAATCACCCAACTGAACACCGATTGGATCCGACAAAAACGGATTAGCCTCCCCGAGAAACACATCTTCTACAACGAATTGAATCAAGCCATCGAATACTGGGTGATGAAACCCATAGGATATGAACCCGGAAAAAAATATCCACTGCTGCTGGAGATCCATGGCGGACCTTCCTCCATGTGGGGACCAGGCGAAGCCAGCATGTGGCACGAATATCAATACTTCTGTAGCCAAGGATACGGCGTCGTTTATAGCAATCCCCGCGGAAGCGGTGGCTACGGACTGGATTTTCTGAAAAGCAATAAGAACGATTGGGGCACGGGACCAACCCGCGATGTGTTAAAAGCACTCGAACTCACCATTCAGGAAGGATGGGCCGACACCACTAAACTTCTAGTGACCGGTGGTTCCTACGCCGGCTATTTGGTGGCCTGGATCATTGCACACGATCAACGATTTGCCGCAGCGTGTTCACAACGAGGCGTGTACGACCTGAACACGTTTTTCGGAGAAGGCAATGCCTGGCGACTCGTGCCGAATTATTTTGGTGGATACCCCTGGCAAGAACCCACCCGAAGCATCCTGCAACGCGAATCACCGATCACCTACGTAGAGAACATCAAAACACCGTACATCATTTTTCACGGCGACAACGATCGTCGAACTGGATTCGTACAAAGCGAAATGCTCTATCGAAGCTTGAAAGTGCTGGGCCGTCCGGTTGAATACGTTCGTCACCCCAATGCCACCCACGAGATCACCCGCAGCGGTGTAAATCGTCAACGCATCGATCAGATACTACGCACCTACGAATTCTTTGAACGCTGGATCCAAACAAAATGACGATGCGAATAATCAAAAAAAAGACGGGGGGCATTTTGAGTGCCTTTGTGATTCTCTTGATCACCTTGACGGCAGCCAATCCGCTACCCAAACGAAATCTGCAGGTGCTGCCCGAGGATATTTCCGATGCGCAACTCGACAGCATCATGAAACAGTACAACAAAGCACTGGGCGTGTCCTGCAATTTTTGTCACACAAAAAGAAGTGATTACCCGGATAGTCTTGATTACGCATCCGACAAAGACCCAATGAAAACCACGGCGCGTAAAATGATGCGCATGACCATCGAAATCAACCAGAAAAACTTCTTGACCGACGAAAATAAACGTCCCCACGAACTCAATGAAGTGACCTGTTACACCTGCCATCGGGGCGAGGCCTGGATCGAATCGGGTCGGTGATCCTTAAAAACAATAATGGCCTGCATCAATGAGTTTGGCGGCAATGCGTCGACGCGCATCCTTGCTGTTAAAGGGCTCGGCCTTGGTAAATCGTTTCAATCCAAGCAACATCATGCGTAATTCATCGCCGCTTCCAAAGGCATTCAATGCATCCTTTCCATGCTTATTGACCAAGTCCGCTGAGTCATAGAGATAGGTACGAACAATATCCAACTGCAAACGCGTCTTCTCTTCACCTTCTCGCTCGGTTTGCTTACGCACCCGCAACAAGGCACTCTCAGCGTGAAATACCGTAATGGCCATATCGGCCAGGTCCATGAGGATCTCCTGTTCCTGCTCCAGTTGCATCATCAACTTCTGCGCGGCTGCGCCGGAAACCAAGAGGATCGCTTTTTTTAATTGATCAATGAGTTTTTGCTCCGGCGCAAACAACGTCGTATCGGGCTCACCAAAATCCGGAATACTCATCAACTCCTTTTGGATCGCAAAGGCCGGCGTCATCAGATCCAGCCGACCAGCCATGGCGCGCTTCAAGGTCATATCCAACGTGAGCAATCGATTGATCTCATTGGTCCCTTCATAAATACGATTGATGCGGCTATCGCGATAGGCCCGAGAGATTCCGTATTCCGCGCTGTATCCATTTCCACCATGGATCTGTACACCTTCATCCACCGCAAAGTCCAACACCTCGCTGCCAAACACCTTCAATATGGCACATTCGATGGCATATTCCTCCGCCGCTCCCAACAAGGCTTCATGGAATGGTTTGCCTTCAGCAATGAGCTCCCGTTCTTTTTCGTCCACCCAACGGGCCGTTCGATACAAGGCCGCGTCCCCCACATACAATTGGATCGCCATTTCAGCCAACTTATGTTGGATGGCCCCAAAGGAAGCGATCGGCTTTTTGAATTGCTCCCGCGTCTTGGCATATTGAATCGATGTATTCAAGGCCATCTGAGCGCCTCCCAATGCAGCTGCACATAGTTTCAGGCGACCGATATTCAAAATATTGAACGCGATCTTGTGCCCTTTTCCGATCTCACCCAGCACATTTTCGACCGGCACCTTGCAATCCTGGAAATATAATTGCACCGTGGATGATCCCTTGATCCCCATTTTCTGCTCTTCCGGACCTTGCGTGAATCCTTCCATTCCGCGCTCCACAATAAATGCTGTGAATTGGGTTCCATCGATCTTGGCAAACACGGTATAGATCTGCGCAAATCCGCCGTTGGTGATCCAACATTTTTGTCCGTTGAGGATATAATGCTTCCCATCCGCACTCAGCGTGGCAGTGGTTTTCGCACTCAGTGCATCGCTCCCGCTGTTGGGTTCGGTGAGTCCGTACGCACCGGCCCACTCACCCGTGATCAATTTGGGAATGTATCGCTGCTTTTGCTCCTCCGTTCCAAAGTAGAGGATAGGCAACGTGCCGATGCCCGTATGTGCCGCAACCGCTACGGAAAATGAATACCCAGAGCCCAGAAATTGATTGACGATGGTAGAAGAAATGAAATCCTTTCCGAGTCCGCCGTACTGTTCCGGAAACGAGGTGGCTAACAATCCCTGATCGCCCGCCTTGCGGACCAGCGAAGCCATCAACCCGGGCTCGAGTTGATCAATGCGATC
>DFST01000135.1:11723-24916 GCA_002378975.1 Chitinophagaceae bacterium UBA3430 | reverse complement strand
CCACTCACGCTGTCCCTCGAATTGCCTGTATTAAGCTTGCCGCTAGCGTTCATCCTGAGCCAGGAACAAACTCTCCATTGTAAATGTTGTTTGATACTGACATGTATAATTCTCAAGAATCAACGTGTCAAATCGAAATTGTATTCGCTTGACTTACCTTTAGTTCCATTCCGATTCACATCGGAACGGAGTGCTATTGTTTCCCTACTTTCAAAGATCTTTCGCGTTTTTCGCGCGCCCGTTTTATCAACGGGAGTGCAAAACTAAGCGCGGTATATTTCTGACCAAATTTTTTGATGTTGAATTATCAACAAACTCAAAAAAAGGTTTTGAAAATCAATTTCTTGCTGAAGAACTTCCACTCAGTTTTTTTGAGCGGACGGCAAAGATAAGGGGTTATTCCTCAACTCACCAAAGAAGTTCAATTATTTATCAGCTTTTCGAAGAACGACCGCCGTTTTTCAACAGCGGGTCGCAAAGATAGGGCGGAACGGATTACCCACAAAGAAAATTTGAAAAAAACGCTCAAAATCAATGAACTACCTCCATTCAAAGTTCAGTATTCCACGCTCATAGTTGGCTGAAACCGCGTGCAGATAAGAGTTTGGACAGTTTGGATAGTTTGGCAGTTTGGGAGTCGGTATTCAACTGTTCAAGCTCTCAAACTAAGCAGTTAGTAGTTAGTAGTTTGAAACGCAGTTGGTTAGCAGTTCGCTTGGGTAGTGTACAGCCTCCAGAAATAGGCCGTGCGGCGGGGCGGCAAAACTGGCGAGTTCGCAATTCCTCGCCTCTATAATTTGTTGAAATTCAGCTAGCCCGATCTTTCCGCGTCCAACCAGCAATTGCGTGGAGGTTAATGCGCGCACCATCCCCCGTAAAAACCGATTGGCCCGCACCCGATAAATCAAAGTCTCCCCATGCTGAACCCACTCACTTTGTTGAATCTTGCACTGAAAGGTTTTTACTTGTGTATTGCGCTTTGAAAAAGAAGTAAAGTCGTTGTAATCCATCAGCATTTTTGCAGCTGCTTGCATACGGTCCAAGTCAATCGTATACGGGAAATAAAAAGCCCGGTCGGCCAAGAAGGGGTCCTTGGATCGATATACATAATATGCATAAGAACGGGCCACCGCATCAAACCGGCAGTGCGCCTCCGCAGGCACTTCATAAAACCGCTTCACCACTACATCACCGGGCAAGATTGCATTCAGCTTGTACACCGCTTGCGGATGCAAGGCCTCCGTCCGATCGAAATGAAAAAAATTCTGGTTCGCATGTACCCCGGCATCCGTTCTTGAAGAGCCGGTGAGCTCAAACTTCTCCCGATGCAATATCTCCAATGCCCGCTCCAAGGCGGCTTGAATGGTTGGTGCATTCTCTTGCGCCTGGTACCCACTGTAATTCGTACCCCGATAAGCTACTTCTAGAAAATAACGCGCCATGTCCACAAATGTAGGGAACCCGATCAGCGTTCGAGTAACGCTCGAAAGCGTTGCTGGTAAACCGGATCGCTGAGATAGGCAGCCAACTCCGGAAAATTGGCCGGATCCGTGACGTGCCCATGCACCGCATCATAGAACCGATATCGCGTCTCATCGTATAAAAAAACATTCGATAAACGACGGATCTGCGAAACCGACAAACACTCTGTACGTACGACGCGCTGCACCATCAACACCATCTCATCCTCGTCCTGCGCCGCTGCCATCCGCGCTCTCAATTGCAAAAACGCAGGTTCCTCCAGTTCCAAAACACACCCTCCTCGAAGCGCATTGATCGGCTTACCAATGACCGTATCGGGTGCGCGCACTAAATCCGATAATTCCAGACGAACCGTATCCACTCGTTGCCCTTCCGTTACCAAATAGATCGCCTCCCAAGTCCCCTTATTATCTACCGCGCTCAGCAAGCGAACTGCCTCCAAGGGAGTCGCCGAAATTACCCGACTTGAAACCGTGTCCAACCTCGGCGGATCGATGTTTATAGCCACCGACGGACTCGATGTCTTTACCGAAGCGATCGCCACCGTGTCTTTCCCCTTGGAATGATCCACTTGAACACGATCCAACTCAACCTTGTTTGTTCGACGATTAGACAACAATCCCGGATCCTGTACCGCTTTTGATAAAAGCTGTGCAAAGGGTGATGCCGTTGAACTATCGGCATAGGCTTCCACAACCGTGGCAACCATTGGTATTATCTCTTGACCACTCTTCAGGTCAACCAAAAACCATTCATCCATTTTCTTTCTCAAACCCAACCCTTTGTCGCCTTGCGACAAATCAATGCGATAGGTACGGTCCGCCTCCAGGCGCAAAATGAACTCAACAGACGCTGCCGGCAACCCCGGCAAGATCAAATAACCCATCGTTGATGCTTCTTTGACCACTCCGGCATGCACCAATTCAAAGTGACGAACCGGCTCCGATTGTACATACAAATAGCGCGCATCCCCTTGAGCAAACAAAGCGGATACCGACAACCATCCCACCACAAAAAAACATATGATTATTAACCGGTTCATGTACGATTCGATGATCTACCACTTTCCACCGGCTCCACCCCCACCAAAACTACCCCCTCCAAAGCCGCCAAAGCCACCACCACCACCGGACCAGCCACCGCCACCGGACGACCAGCCGCCACCTCCCCAGGTCAAAGGACCACCCCACATCATTCCCCCCCCATGACCACCGCCATGTCCTCTTCGTCCAAAAATCATGATCAGAAAAACAAGGATCATGGTTAACACCCCCGCCCACGATCCAACTGCCTTTTTCCGCTTATAGCCGCGGGGGATTTTATACTCGCCCGCTGCCGCTTTCATCAACGCATCGGTGGTTCGATCCAAGGCGCGATATTTTTCCCCCTGCTTCAAATTCGAGATCAACTCCAGGTCGGTAATTGCCTTCGCCGTTGCATCCGGAATCGCTCCCTCCAATCCATAACCCGTAGCGATGTACGCATCGCGCTGTCCATCACCACCTCCTGTAGAGATCAAGACCACCACTCCGTTGTTCTTCTCCTTCCCCCCCACGCCCCAAGCACGACCCAACGCCGTGGCAAATTCATTGGCCGAATACCCCTCCAGCGTTTCAACAATCACCACGGCAATCTGATTCGAGGTCGAATCATCAAAAGCCACCAGCTTCTTCTCCAAGGCAACTTGTTGCTCGTTCGTCAAAAACCCACCTTCCGTTAGGTCATTCACCAGCCGAGACGGCGACGGGCGCTTCGGCACATGGTCCTCCACTTGCGCAAACAAGCCTGCCTGCATCAGCAGCAAAAAACCTATGAAAAAAAATGGCTTCATCGTCCGATCAGCATGGTATCCGACAACTCATTGCGGTCGCTGTTCGGATCATATGGAAAATGTTTTTGTAATGAGGCCCCTACCTCCATGACGCATCCCTCCAAGGCAGCAGCTGCATCGGCCGAGCGGAAATGGGGCAACATGCGCTGTACACATTCGTTCCAAAAGGACTGCCCCAACTTGGCATGAATCCCTTCATCAGCATAAATCGCCACCTGCCGATCCAACACCGCCCAATAAATCAATACCGCATTGCGTTGCTTGGTTTGATGCATTCCGAGTTGCGCGAATAACTCTGCGGCCCGGTCAACGGCGTCTACATAGGAGCACCGACGCTCCGTGAACACCCGGATTTCCCCGCTGGTCATTTTTTCAGCAGCGCGTACAGACGCTTCTACCCGACCCGAAACGAGCGGATCCAACCAGGGACGCGACGGAGTAAATAATTTGAATATCACGATTAGCTTCCGAAATCGATCTTGGTATCGTTGGATCCTTCCGGCGCTTTGTAATTTTCCTTTTCCTTAAAGCCAAACAACGAAGCCAAAATTTTCGTCGGGAAGGTGACGATCCGAGTGTTGAATGCGGTAATTTCTTGGTTCCAATCACGGATGGCCGTCGATATGCGATTCTCCGTTCCCTCGATCTGCGCCTGCAAATCGCGGAACATATCTTGGGTTTTGAGCACCGGATAATTCTCGAAATTGATGTTCATGATGGAACGACCGAGATTGGCGTACTGCTGTCCTACCTCTGCCAATTGCTTCGGATTGTTCGGATCGGGTTTGATATCCGGAATGCGCGAACGCATTTGAACAATGCGGATCAACGTCGTGTCTTCATTTTTCGCAGCCCCCTTGATCGCGTTCACGATGTCGGTGTACATCTTCGCTTTGCGATTGAATTGAACTTCCACATCCCCCCATTTACCCTGGATCTTCTTTTCAGCGGTGGCCATGCCATTGTACGCATTGCATCCCCAGAAAAACAACAGGGCCAAAATGCCCACTACGATCAGTCCGGTACGATTTCCAAAATTCATCGAATTGAGTTTAGAGTATAAAATTAGTTGATTCTATCATCTGTGCATGCAGGACAATGGTCAGCTACCAAATATTAACAAGCCGCTTAGGCGGTAACCGCCGCGATTCCGGGCAACACCTTCCCCTCAAAATACTCCAGCATCGCGCCACCACCGGTTGATACATAGCTCACTTTTTCGTTGAATCCGAACTGGTTCACCGCCGCCACGGAATCACCGCCACCCACCAACGAAAACGCCCCGTTCTGGGTTGCCTCGGCCACGGCCTCGGCGATGGCTTTGGTGCCGGCTTGGAATTTCTCCATTTCAAACACCCCCATCGGACCGTTCCATAAAATCGTTTGGCTCATTAAGATCACGGCGCGAAAATCGGCACGTGCCTGAACCCCGATATCCAACCCCATCCAGCCACTCGGTATCCCATAGCTTTCACAGTTGGTCGTGGTGGCATCGGCCGCGAATTTATCGGCGATGGTGCTATCCATCGGCAAATGGATCTTCACCCCTTTGGCTTCCGCTTTTTTCAACAGCTCCAACGCAAGCGGCAATCGATCTTCCTCGCAAAGCGAGTTTCCAATCAGTTTTCCCTGAGCTTTCCAAAACGTATAGGCCATCCCGCCACCTATGATGATGTCGGTAGCGCGCTCCAACAGGTTCTCTATGATCAGGATCTTATCGCTCACTTTGGCCCCGCCAATGATGGCCACAAAAGGTTTTTTTGATTGATGCAATACGCGCTCCGCACTGCTCACTTCACCATCCATCAACAAGCCGAAGTATCGATTCTCTTTCGAAAAATACGCGGCGATCACCGCGGTGGAGGCATGGGCTCGGTGCGCGGTTCCAAAAGCATCATTCACCCATACATCGCCCAACTTCGCCAGTTTCTCTGCAAAAACAGCGTCGCCTTTCTCTTCCTCTTTGTAAAAACGAAGATTCTCCAGCAGCAATACAGATCCTGGTTGCAGGTTTGCTGCGGCTTCCTGTGCAGCGGCTCCGATGCAATCGTCGGCGAATTGTACCGGGCGGCCTATGAGCTGGCTTAAATGAGACACCAAATGAGTCAGCGAATATTTATTCGTCGGACCGTCTTTAGGTCGGCCCAAATGGCTCATCAAGATCACCGAACCCCCATCCATCAAAATCTTTTGGATCGTGGGTAAAGCGGCGCGCATCCGCGTATCGTCGGTGATCTGAAATTGGTCGTTCAACGGCACATTGAAATCGACGCGGATCAAGGCGCGTTGGCCCTTAAATGAATGTTGTTGGAATCGGCTCATGACGAATGGATTGGTGCAAACATAAAAAAGCCCGACATCGGTCGGGCTATAAAATTCAGCAGGATTATTTCTGGATCAGTTTGGCCAGGTAGTTCACGGTGCGTACCAACTGACTCACATAGCTCATTTCGTTGTCGTACCAGCTAACGGTCTTCACCAATTGAACATCACCTACGGTCATTACTTTGGTTTGTGTGGCATCAAACAACGATCCATAATGAATGCCGATGATGTCGCTGCTTACGATCTCATCTTCCGTGTATCCAAACGATTCGTTGGAGGCGGCTTTCATCGCAGCGTTCACTTCCTCAGCGGTCACTTTCTTGGAAAGGATCGAGGTCAATTCAGTGAGCGACCCGGTGATGGTAGGCACCCGTTGTGCACCACCATCCAGTTTCCCTTTCAACTCAGGCATTACCAAACCGATGGCCTTGGCCGCTCCGGTGGAGTTCGGAACGATGTTGGCAGCTGCAGCGCGCGCTCGACGCAAATCTCCTTTCGGATGCGGGGCATCCAGTGTGTTTTGGTCGTTGGTGTAGGCGTGAATGGTGGTCATGATACCGGTGAGGATACCATATTGATCGTTCAACACCTTGGCCATGGGCGCCAAACAGTTGGTGGTGCAAGAAGCACAGGAGATGATGGTCTCGCTGCCATCCAAAATATGATGATTCACATTGAACACAACGGTCTTCAGATCACCGGTAGCGGGCGCAGAGATAACCACGCGCTTGGCACCAGCCGTCAAGTGAGCCGATGCTTTGTCTTTATCGGTAAAGAAACCAGTACATTCCAATACTACGTCCACATCATGCAAACCCCAGGGAATTTGAGCGGGGTCTTTTTGAGCATAGATCTTGAGTACATCGCCATTAACCGCGATCGAATCTTCGGTTGAGGTAACCTCGGCATTGAAGCGACCTTGGGCGCTGTCGTATTTAAGCAAATGGGCCAATACTTTCGGGCTGGTGAGGTCGTTGATGGCGACAACATCGATCCCGGGCATATTGTAGATCTGACGATAGGCCAGGCGGCCGATCCGGCCAAAACCATTGATAGCGACTTTGATGGTACTCATTGATACGTTTTTTTTGCGGTGCGAAATTACGAAAAGTTGAGGGATAGGGGATGATAAATGAGCAATAACCCCCTAAATCATCAGCGATGGGTAATAACAACTTCCTCGTAGGGAACCCGCTTTCTTTCGCCCCAAGTACCGGCCGGGGTACCCATACCCACACCAATGATCATGTTGATCTCGGCACCTCGAGGTAAGCCCAATGCTTTGCGTACGCGGAGACGGTCGAAGCCTTCCATCGGACAACTGTCAAATCCCTCAGCCGCAATCGAAAGCATGAAGGTTTGTGCGGCCAGGGCACAAGATTTGTGCACCATGATGCGCTGATCGGCGGTACCACTGGCCCGATAGAAAGGCTTTCTCAGGCCGAGGAAAAAACTCACTGTTCGACGAGCCAACGTAGCCAGTCCCAACCAATCTTTTCTATAGATGAGCGGCATGAGTTTTCCGTAATAATCCAATCCTCGTTTTTCCAGTTTAGTTGGCTCCCGGTCTCCCAGGGCCTCCCGGATCTGTTGGTAGTTCCACTGAGCCCGTTTTTTCCACAGATCCTGACGGGTCACGAAGACGACCATTTGCTGGGCGGTTCGGGCGGCGCCTTGTCCTAAGCAGTATTTGGTCAATTCGGCCTTCAGGGCTGCCGACTGGATCCAATGAAACTCCCAAAGCTGCATGTTGCTGCTGTTGGGAGATAGAATCGAATTGCGGAGACTTCGCTCGATTACGGCATCCGGAACAGGGACTTGCGGGTCAAAATTCCGGTTGGAACGGCGGCGTTGAATGATCTGTTCGTAAGTTTCGCGATGCATAGTGCAGTTAAAACAAGTACAGGGCTAGATAGTTCGACCGAAAAACTTTTGGTCTAAAAATGCCCCCAACCTATCTTTGCACCCCCTAAACGGCCCGTTCGTCTAAGGGCTAGGACACCACCCTTTCACGGTGGTGATACGGGTTCGAATCCCGTACGGGCTACGAAAAAATCCCACCGAGAGGTGGGATTTTTAGTTTGGGCAATTTGGAGAGTTTGGGAGTTTGGTGAGTTTAGGCCAACATCACTTTTGCCAGTTGATGGTTACCCGCTGTACATCGTCTGAGCTGGCACCCACCATGATCTCAAATTCACCCGGCTCCCACACAAACTTCAGGTCACTATTGTAAAACTTCAGTTCCTCCGGGGTGATCCGGAACGTAACAGTCCGGATCTCATTCGGCGCCAACTGGATCTTTTTAAATCCTTTCAGCTCTTTCACCGGACGAGTAACCGATCCCACTACATCGCGGATATAGAGTTGAACCACTTCTTTCCCTTCCGACTTCCCGGTGTTTTGAACATCCACCGAAACGGTCAGGAGTTGGTTGCCTTTTAACTGAGTGGCACTCAATTTCATCGGACCATACTTGAACGTCGTGTAGCCAAGTCCATATCCAAATGGATAGAGCGGCTCATTGGAAACATCCAGATAATTCGATTGAAACTTCTGAAACCAAGGACCATTCAACGGTCGACCCGTGCGTTTAGCTGCATAATAGATCGGAACCTGCCCGACGTGTTGCGGAAAGGTCGCCGTCAATTTGCCCGACGGATATTGATCGCCGAATAATACATCCGCGATGGCATAACCAGCCTCGCTACCGGCAAACCAAACATTCAGAATCGACGGCACATTTTTCGCTTCCCAAGGCAGGGTCAAGGGCCGTCCGGTAAACAACACCAGTACCACTGGCTTTCCGGTTTTTACCAACGCTTCCAACAGATCACGCTGTGCTTGGGGGATACTAAGGTCAGTTCGACTGCTGCTCTCCCCGGTCATCTCGGATGATTCTCCCAACGCAGCCACGATCACATCCGACTGCGCGGCAACGGCCAGTGCTTCCTGGATCAATACTTCTTTGGGGCGAGGATCGCGACGGAGGGATTTCCCGAACATACCCGCCCGGTCTTCAAAACTGCTGTCGTAATCCAGATTGGATCCACGGGCATGCAACAGGCGTACGGTTGAACCCGCTACTTCCTTCATACCGGCCATCAAGGAGATGGCCTGATCGAGCTTGGCGGCTACACTCCAAGTACCCGACATATTTTCTTTATTATCGGCCAGGGGGCCAACCAAGGCAATCGTACCGCTTTTTTTCAGCGGGAGCAATCCTTCCTGATTCTTTAACAGCACAAAGGTTTCCGGAGCCATTTTACGGGCCTCGGTGCGATGCGCCACCGAAAAGACATCTGTTTTGGCGCGTTGAACATCGCAATACCGATACGGGTCCTCAAACAATCCCAAGCGATATTTTGCCTCGAGGATCCGACGACAGGCCTCATCAATGCGTGCCAGCGTGATTTGTCCACGGCTCAGCACCTTGGGCATCTCCTTGATGAAATACTCACTCACCATGTCCATGTCGACCCCAGCCCGCATCGCTAACGTAGCAACGGTTGTTGCATCGCCCATTCCATGATTGACCATTTCTGAAATACCGGTATAATCCGACACCAACAGCCCTTTAAACTTCCATTGATTTCTCAACACATCGGTCATGAGCCATTTGTTTCCGGTTGCCGGTATGCCATCCACCTCATTGAACGAGGCCATAACGGATCCGACACCAGCATCAATCGCCGCTTTATAAGGTGGGAAATACTCATTGTACATTCGAATCCGACTCATGTCCGTGGTATTGTAATCACGGCCTGACTCCGAGGCTCCATACAACGCATAATGCTTCACACAGGAAAGGATGGTATTGTTCTTGCTGAGATCATCCCCCTGATATCCGTGAACCATCGCCATGGCGATCTGTGAACCCAAATAAGGATCCTCGCCACTCCCTTCGGCAATGCGTCCCCAACGCGGATCACGAGCAACATCGACCATGGGAGAGAACGTCCAGTTGATGCCATCGGCACTGGCTTCAATAGCCGCAATGCGGGCAGATCGTTCAATCAACTTCATGTTCCAACTGCTGCTCAATGCCAAGGGTATCGGGAATATTGTTTCATATCCATGGATCACATCCATTCCAAAGAGCAGTGGAATTTTCAGACGCCCCTGCTCAACCGCTACTTGTTGCACATCCCGGATTTTAGCCACCGATTTGATGTTGAATAGTCCGCCGATCTGTCCCTGACGAATCTTATTGGCGATATCAGAATTGGAGGCTTGTCCGGTCACAAAATCTCCCAGAGAAGGAAGATTCAATTGTCCCAATTTCTCGCTCAGCGTCATCTTCTTCATCAAGGCCGTAACAAAGGCATTCATCTTGGCATCGGCTGGCGTCTGGGCCTGTACGGAAAGAGTAGCAGCAACGATAAGCAAAAGCAAGAAACGTTTCATGGGAAAGAATTTATTATACATATAAAAGTGATGGCCCTGAAAAAATGATAGGGGCTTTGACCATTTTAAGATGTATGCTATGTAAAATTTTCAACCCTGCAAGTATACTGCATATCCAGGGCGAGAAGCGATAAAAAATCAACTATCACCGGGAGAATCAATAAAAAAGTCTCCCGAAGGAGACTGCACAAACAATCGTTAATAATGCTCAGCGCCAACGCCCAGGGATCCAGCTATAACCCCGGCGACTTTGCTTCCAGTGACCGGGAACCCAGATGGCGCCAGGCCGTTTGGGTTTGGCCCAATAGCCCGGGGCATGTACATATCGACCTTGTTGCCAGCGCCATTCGGGGCCAATCCAGACAGCGCCACGATATGGTGCGTTGCCCAGGGGACGAACTGAAGCTCCACCCGGAAAATCCAACCGTACCCGAATGTGTTGAGCGTTTGAATCATTCATTGAAAAAACTGCGATCACGACGAGTAGTATAATTCTGCGCATATGCATTGATTTGTATCTGAGATGAATCGATGTGCGCGGAGTTTAACTGCACGCGAGAAATCATTTCAAAAAAAATGTTAAGAAAGCCTGTTCAATCCAAAAGATTCCCAACTCTACCAGCTTTAAACGATGAACCACCGCTTGAGCAGGTTTAGTAACTTGGGGCGATGAACCGATTGGCTCCTTTAGCAGAACGCATGCGCCCGCAACGGATCGAGGAGATCGTGGGACAAGCCCATTTGGTCGGGCCCCAACAAGTCATCCGGATGAGTGTCGAATCGGGTCGGATTCCTTCGATGATTCTCTGGGGACCTCCCGGCACTGGCAAAACCACCTTAGCCGGCGTAATCAGTCAATCTCTGCACCGCCCCTTTTATACATTAAGTGCCATCTCGGCCGGCGTCAAAGACATTCGGGAGGTTATCGAACGATCCAAAGGGATGCCGGGCTCGATCCTATTCATTGACGAAATACACCGCTTCACTAAATCGCAACAGGATGCACTGCTTGGAGCCGTTGAACGCGGCTTAATTACCTTGATCGGCGCTACCACTGAAAATCCTTCCTTCGAGGTCAATGCGGCCTTGCTTAGTCGCTGCCAGGTCTATACACTCAAGCCACTCGAAGCAGCACAACTGCATCAATTGCTGAAAATCGCACAAGAAAAAGATGAATGGGTGGCTTCTCGACAAGCCACGATTGAAGAATCCGAAGCCTTGATTCGTTTATCGGGCGGCGATGCCCGAAAACTGCTCAATCTTTTTGAACTCTGTCTGGAACAAATTCAAATTGGCGGAACCATCACCGATCATTTGGTGATGGATACCGCACGGCAATTCATTGCGCGATATGATAAAGACGGCGAGCAGCATTACGACATCATCTCCGCGTTTATCAAATCGATCCGAGGCAGCGATCCCAATGCGGCCGTTTATTGGCTGGCGCGCATGATCGAAGGAGGAGAGTCCATCTCCTTCATTGCACGCAGAATGATCATCCTGGCCAGTGAAGACATCGGCAATGCCAATCCCACGGCTTTGATCTTGGCGAACACCACTTTTGAAGCCGCCGAAAAGATCGGATACCCCGAGGCCCGCATCCTGCTATCGCAATGTGCGGTCTACCTGGCCGGGTCTCCCAAAAGCAATGCCTCTTATTTGGCAATCGATGCCGCCTTGGAATCGGTTCGTCGAACCGGCAATCAATCAGTGCCGTTGCATTTACGCAATGCACCTACCCGGTTGATGAAACAGGAAGGATACGGAAAGGATTATCAATATGCTCATGAGTTTCCGGGCAATTTCATTGAACAAGAATTCTTACCCGATTCACTATCCGGCACACGCTACTATGACCCCGGAAAAAATCCGCGGGAAGATGAGATTCGTCAGTGGCTAAAAAATCGATGGAAAGACAAATACAACTACTAGTATGAATTGGAGTTTTAAAAAATATACGGAATTAAGCACCGATGAATTGTACGCGATTTTGCAATTGCGCAGCATTGTATTTGTCGTAGAACAAAATTGTCCGTATTTGGATTTGGATGACAAGGACCAGCGATCCTGGCATTTACTGGGCTGGCAAAAAGATCAGTTGGTTGCCTACACAAGACTATTGCCTGCGGGTGTAGCTTTTGAAGAGCCTTCTATTGGCAGAGTGGTGACTGCTCCATCCGTACGTCGCACAGGAATTGGTCGCATACTCATGCAAAAAAGCATTGACGGATGTCATGAACTGTTCGGCCAACAACCAATACAGATCGGCGCACAACGATACCTGGAATCCTTCTATAGCTCAATGGGATTTGAAATAAGTGGTTCTCCATATATGGAGGACGGGATTCCGCACATTCATATGATTTTACGATAGCCCCCTTCGTAAATCTCCTACGTACAACCGCTTTTCTTGGCTGATTTATAGCTGTTTGTTGTCAGAATATTCGGCGAAGAATTTGTACGCTTCTAGTTTTGGACTCTCCTCCAATACCTAGAAAACCCAATCCAATCCAATGAAAAATCAAACCACTTGGGGACGGCTGATTGCCATTCTTCTCGGTTTGCTCATCACGCTGAACCCCGTCCATGCACAGAACTATGGGGGCAACGGTAGGATTGAAATCGGTCTCGGCGTTGGCCCCATGTTTGCATTAACTGACCTAGGCGGCTCTGCTGGTATAGGCCGTGGTTTTTTGAAAGACCTCGATCTTCCACAAACCAAAGCAAGCGCTGGTCTCTATCTGACCGTACATCCAACGGAATGGTTGGGTATCCGAATTGCCGGAACAATGGGAAGTGTAGCGGCCAACGATGCCGATGCTCCAACCAAAGGCGGCGCCGAAATGTATCGTAAAGAACGGAATCTGCATTTCCGTTCCAAGATCCGTGAAGCCTATGCTGCCGTGGAATTTTATCCCTCTGTATTCATGGAACAGTACGCCGATCTCGCTGGAAAATTGCGCCCTTACGGCTTAGCCGGGATTGGTGTGTTTCAGTTCAACCCCGAAGTACAGGACGTAGACGGCAGCTGGGTAAAAGCACAACCGCTGCGGTTGGAAGGACAAGGATTTGCCGAGTATCCCAACAGCAAACCCTATCAACTCACTCAATTTAACCTCCTCGGAGGCGTGGGATTCAAATACTACCTGAA
>DFST01000135.1:4857-11343 GCA_002378975.1 Chitinophagaceae bacterium UBA3430 | reverse complement strand
TCTTACGTCGATCCGATCGTATTCGATCAAAATCTACCCGCCGCACAGGCAGAACAAGCCCGTCGCCTATACTACCGCGGTGTTTATTCTTATCCCACCACCCGTCCCTATAGTGAGTATCAACAACGTGGAGACCCCAAGCAGAATGACAGCTATTTCAGCACTACGATCCGATTGGGATTTCGACTGGGTGGTGAAGGAAAAGGGGAAACACCTCGCGGACAACGCTGTCCGGTCTTTTAAACGAATTAGCTGATCCGGAAAACGGTAATTGGTACATACCCTGATCCGTTCCCTACTCTAATTTTATAGTTTTACACGCTCCGAATGATGCTACGGCCCGCCTCTGGCGGGCCTTTTTTATTTCAACTCCGCCCGCAAAAATGGGGCCGTCAAACTAGCCGCTACACGCTGGACCTCCTCCGGCGTTCCTTGTGCCACGAGGGTCCCTCCCCCATCGCCGCCCTCCGGCCCAATGTCTATGATGTGATCCGCTACTTTGATCACATCCATGTTGTGTTCGATCACCAACACCGAATTGCCCCGATCCACCAATCGCCCCAACACATCCAACAACTTTCGGATATCCTCAAAATGCAAACCGGTCGTCGGCTCATCTAATATATATATTGTCTTTCCCGTATCCCGCTTGGCCAACTCGGTCGATAGCTTGATCCGCTGCGCCTCTCCCCCACTCAGGGTAACGGCCGATTGACCCAACGTGATGTACCCCAGCCCGACCTCTTGCAATACTTTGATCTTTCGGTACAAATACGGCACGGCCTGGAAAAATTCCACCGCTTCATCAACTGTCATGTCCAACACATCCGAAATCGATTTCCCCTTGAACCGAATTTCCAGAGTCTCCCGATTGTACCGTCTTCCATTGCATTTCTCACAATGAACATATACATCCGGCAGAAAATTCATTTCAATTACTCGCATGCCCCCGCCTTCGCAAACCGGACAACGACCGGTCTTCACGTTAAATGAAAATCGTCCGGCATTGTACCCGCGAATCTTCGATTCAGGCAAGGCCGCAAATAAGTTTCTGACCTCCGTAAAAAAGCCACAATACGTAGCGGGATTACTGCGAGGCGTTCTACCGATCGGGGCCTGATCGATGTCGATCACTTTGTCAATATGCTCCAGCCCCTTGATTGATTTATAAGCGAGGGGCTGCTTTCGCGAACCATAAGCATGCGTCGACAGGATCGGATACAGTGTTTCGTTGATCAACGTTGATTTTCCGCTGCCACTCACGCCAGTAACACAAACAAAACAACCCAGCGGCAAACGCAGATCCACCGTCCGTAAATTATTGCCACTGGCTCCTTTCAATTCCAAGAACTGACCATTGCCCGGTCTGCGTTCCTTCGGCACCTCGATCTTCAATTTACCGTTGAGGAAAGCAGCGGTGTTCGATTTGCCTCGGATCACGTCTGAGGGCTTACCCGAAGCCACGATGCGACCGCCGTGTACGCCCGCACCCGGACCCAGATCGATCAAATGGTCGGCGGCCAGCATGATGTCCTTGTCGTGTTCAACGACGATCACCGAGTTTCCCAGATCACGCAATCGTTTCAAGGCCTCGATCAAGCGTTGATTGTCGCGCTGATGCAATCCGATCGAAGGCTCATCCAAAATATAGGTGATGCCCTGCAACTGCGATCCGATCTGCGTAGCCAATCGAATGCGTTGTGACTCACCCCCACTCAAGGTGCGGGTAGGGCGACTCAAACTCAGATACGATAATCCCACATTCAACATGAATTGCAACCGATCGCGGATCTCTTTCAGTATATCCTTGGCAATGGCCTGCTGTTTATTATTCAAATACAATTCAATGCCATCGAACCAGGCAGCCAGATTGTCGAGGTTCATGACCGACAACTCAGCGATCCCTCGCCCGTTGACCCGAAACCAATTGCTTTCTTTTTTCAACCGGGTACCCGCACAATCCGGGCAAGGCTGCTCAGTCATATAACCTTCCGCCCATTCGCGAAGCGATTCACTGTACGGACTCACATACCAACGATGCAGTAGATTCACGACCCCTTCAAAAGGTGCATCCGGATCAAATTTCATATCCGCCAGCTCCTCCTCATTCATTATCCCCTCTGCGTTTCCATACAACAACACATTGAGCTGTTTTTCTGAAAGCTCGCTGATGGGATTCTTTAGCGATATCTTGTTTTTCTTCGCCAAATCCTGTGCTTGTTTATACACCCAGGCTTCTCGCTCCTCACCCAACGGAGCAATACCGCCTTCTTGTATACTCAACGTTCTATCCGGCAACACCAGATCCATATTTATTCGGTGACGGGTGCCAAGTCCTTTACAAGTCGGACAAGCCCCATACGGCGAATTGAACGAAAATGCATTGGGAGAGGGCTCTTCGTAACTGATGCCTGTATCAGCACACATCAAACTCTTTGAATATTGAACCAGCTGCTCTTCTTCCACCAACAAGAACATCAATCCCTTCCCCAGTTTCATGGTTTGATGCACACTCTGACTCAAACGACCCATCAATTCGTCACTGAGTTTCAGGCGATCAACCACTAGTTCAATATCGTGAATGGAATATCGATCAACCTGCATCTTGGGTACGAGATCTTTCACGACGCCATCCACCCGCACTTTCAGAAATCCTTTTTTACGAACCTCCTCGAAGAGTTCGCGGTAATGACCTTTGCGTCCCCGCACCAAAGGCGCCAACAATTCGATTTTCTTTCCGTAAAACTTTTCCCGGATGTCGGCTATGATCTCTTCTTCACTCCACTTCACCATCGGCTTGCCGGTGTTGTACGAGTGCGCTACGCCAATGCGGGCATACAGCAAGCGAAGAAAATCATAGATTTCGGTGACCGTACCCACCGTAGAGCGCGGATTTTTATTGGTGGTTTTTTGTTCGATGGAAATGACCGGAGACAGACCGGTGATCTTGTCCACATCGGGGCGTTCCATATCACCCACGAACTGACGGGCATAGGCCCCAAAAGTTTCGAGATACCGACGCTGTCCCTCTGCATACAGCGTATCGAAGGCTAAGGAGGATTTACCGCTCCCGCTGAGTCCGGTGATGACCACCAATTGTTGGGCGGGAATCTTCAAGTCGAGGTTTTGCAGATTGTGCGTCCGCGCCCCTTCGATCTCGATGTATTCAGTATGGTGGGTGGTGGACATGAGGGACGAAATTACGAAGGTTGAGCGGTGAAAGCTGAAAGGTGAAGTGCCGCCGTTTCACCCTTCATCCTTCATCCTTCATCTTTCATCTATATTTGCGTCATGCGCGAATTATCGGTCGTTATCACGGTCATGAACGAGGAAGCGAACATCGCCCCCCTGCTGGCTGCGGTCCGTTCGGCCTTGCATGGAATGGACTATGAGGTGGTTTTTGTGGACGATGGATCGACCGATCGGACCATTCCCGAGATTAAAGCCCATGCCGATGGACGCACCCGCTTGGTTGAACTGCGTAAGAACTACGGACAAAGCACGGCCATGACCGCCGGCATCGACCATTCAACCGGTCGGTACATCGCCCTGATCGATGGCGATCTGCAAAACGACCCCACGGATATCCCGAGCATGCTGGAACTGTTGAAAGCGGAGGACTGGGATGTGGTGGCCGGACATCGCCGCAACCGCAAAGACGACATGTTTCTTCGAAAGATCCCCAGCAACATTGCCAATGCCCTGATTCGCCGAATGACCGGCGTATACATTCGCGATTACGGCTGCACCTTGAAAATATTCAAACGCGAGATCGCGGAAGAGCTGGGTCTATATGGCGAATTGCATCGTTTCATTCCCGTGCTGGCCAAGCTACAAGGAGCCCGCATTACGCAAGTGGATGTAAAACATCATGCCCGCCTGCACGGTAAAAGCAAATACGGCATCAATCGCACCTTCAAAGTGATGAGCGACCTGTTGCTGATGGTCTTCTTCCGAAAATACATGCAAAAGCCCATGCATCTGTTCGGTACGCTTGGGTTTATGGGATTTGGATTGGGGGCGCTGATCAATTTGTATTTACTCGGACTGAAGATAGCGGGACAAGACATTGGCGGAAAGCCTTTGTTGATCCTCGGACTGATGTTGTTGTTGGGCGGCATTCAACTCATTACCATCGGCATTGTAGCCGAGATAGGCATGCGTACGTATTTTGAATCGCAGGACAAGAAGACCTATACGGTCCGCCGTGTGTTCGACGGCAATCAATAATGAAAGTTATTCTCCCCGCTGTTCGCGGTACCACTGCACGAAATGAGCCAAGCCCACTTCGAGTGTAGTAGATGGATTGTATCCCAATAATTGTTGGGCCTTGGAGATATCCGCATAGGTTTTGGGCACGTCACCGGGCTGTTCCGGTCCGTACTGCAACTCGGCTTTCTTCCCCACTGCTTTTTCAACAGCGCGGATCAGTTCAAGGAGCGGAATGGAATAGTGATTCCCCAGATTGATAATTTCAAAATTGCTTCCCTGGTATTCGAGTGCAGCCAGAATACCGTTAACAGTATCTCCGACATAGGTATAATCACGACTCGTTGAACCATCGCCATAAACCGTCAGGGGCTCTTCGTTGAAAATCGCTTTGGTAAATTTATGGATGGCGAGATCGGGGCGTTGTCCGGGTCCGTATACGGTAAAGAACCGCAGGGCGATAAATCGGATGTTATGTTGCTCGCTGTATGTTTTTCCCAGATGTTCACCGGCGAGTTTGGTACTGGCATAGGGGCTGATGGGAATGAGTTCCTCGTCCTCTTTCCACGGAAAATGATCATTGATGCCATATACGCTGCTGCTGGAGGCGAAAACAAAATGGGGGATGTTTTTGCTGACTGCAAACTCAAGCAAGTTTTGGCTACCAACTACATTGGCTTGCTGATAAGAAGCCGGATTTTCGATACTGGGACGAACACCAGCTTTGGCCGCGAGATGCAGGATGGCATCGATGGGCTCGGGGATGAGGGATTGAAGATGGGAGATGGAAGTTTGTCCGAGATCTATGCGCAATAATCGAAATCCGGGTTTATCCAAAAAAGGCTGAATGTTTTTCTCCTTAATGGCGACGTCATAAAATGGATCGAAATTGTCGATGCAGGTAATCTGTACGCCGGGGTACTTCGCGTACAACGCTGCAAGCAAGTGATGGCCAATGAACCCGGCGCCGCCGGTGACGAGGAGATACATAATCGAGAGCAAAATTACATCGTTCTGGGAAGATCGCAGTGACTGAATCACCGACACCGCCACGTGCCACAACGCCCCTCATGTCCGCACTTAGTACAAACCGGCTTATACTCGAAAAAGGTTTTATAGTGAAAGTCGACCGATTCTACTTTCTTGATCGAAAAGTGATGCCCGTACTCCCGTTTGCAAAGGTCAAGATTGCCAATAGTGCTTTTCAACTCCCCGCAGTATCGGCAATACATGATCTCGCGAGCAGAAGAGATTTCGTGTGTCGCATTCAACTTTTCGAGATCTGCTTTCTTTTTGGCAATCGCTTCATTTTGTAGCCGTTGCTTTTCCGCTTCTTTGGCTTTCTTCTGTTGCTCTTTCTCTGCCTCCTTTGCTTTTTTCTGTTTCTCTTTCTCCGCCTCTTTGGCTCTTTTCTGCTGCTCCTTATCGGTATTTTTTTCAGCGGTGTTTAATCCGCCCGAATTCTTCGAGTTTTGTTTCAGTTCTTTGAGATTGAATTTGAGGTCTTCGTATATCTGATCGAATTTTTTGATGGAAAAATCGCCGAACAACCGAGTCAGGGCACGTTTGTTGCGTTTCAAAGCCAGGTAGTTTTTCTCCCAGACCAGCAGTTCCTCCTCGAATTCCACCGCATCAAAATACGCCTTCAGCAAGGGCTCGATGTATTGGATGCCAAATGAACCCGTCTCGATGTCTTTACGGGAGGCCTCAAAAAAGGCAGAATCTTCCCGAAGTCGTGCATCTGTACATTGGGCCACCATTTTTTTGGCCAGCTCGCGCACCTTGTTGCGTGTATTCTCAGAGATGCCGGCAGCTTCGATCATGGACAAGACAAATTCCCATTCCCTGTTACTGGTTTTACCAACTTGGCCACCAGCTTCGGTTTCGACGTGCGCCACCGCCACTGCGGCATAGATCGCAAAAAGCTTGGTTACCGGATCCTGATCAGCCAATTCGGTTAGATGCAATGGCTCGTGGATGGTTACGTTGAACCGTTCAACCGATACATCAAAATACTTCCGAAGCGACCGAACGACATTGCGTTCGTTTTCGGTACCCTTAGATTCATCATTCTCGTTGCCATCGATAAAAACGGTATGCCAGGATACATAACAGATCAGATCTTCGATTTTCATTGACATGCTTTCGATTGAATAAATTGAGCGTGCTGTGTGTGAGACAAAAAAATCTGGTCGCGTGCACAAGATAATAGAATGAAAGCAGATAGGATTCCACAACACTCGCCGAATTGATAAAAGAAAACATCACATCGCTTTT
>DFST01000135.1:0-4821 GCA_002378975.1 Chitinophagaceae bacterium UBA3430 | reverse complement strand
GGTTACGTTGAACCGTTCAACCGATACATCAAAATACTTCCGAAGCGACCGAACGACATTGCGCTCGTTTTCGGTACCCTTGGATTCATCGTTCTCGTTGCCATCGACAAAAACGGCATGCCAGGATAAATAACAGATCAGATCTTCGATTTTCATAGACATGCTTTCGATTAAATAAATTGAGCGTGCTGTGTGTGAAACAAAAACAAGTTGTCGCGTGCACAAGATAATAGAATGAAAGCAGATAGGATTCCACAACACTCGCCGAATTGATAAAAGAAAACATCACATCGCTTTTGAATTCAACCGATGTGGTTGATGCGGTAAGATAGGACGACCGTGCAGGGCTTGCTTTTGCTGTCGGGAAGACAGGTTTTGAACCTGCGCCCCCTAGCCCCAAACCAGGTGCGCATCGATTGCAATGCTTTATTTTTCAGTCAATTATACCGTCTAATCTCAAAAGAACTAGTTCTGGGGCCCAAATTGAGGCCCATTTATGTGTTTTGATCATCAAATATCGCGTATCCGCTATCGAGTAATAATTTGGCAGTGCTCATCTAAGGGCACACTTACTAGCATCTCGACTCCCTTACATTTAAGTATCCGTTCCTGTGCGATACTCTGAATAAGTTTCAACCGATCCTCGGGGGCGTTGTAGTCCCATTTTAATTTATGCCCTTATACGTTGGGTTGTTTGAAGTTTCATAAATTAGAATATTAAATGATGAATCAATGAGAAGGCACACACTACTTTGTCTAATTGTTGTAATTGCTTCCAATACATGCTTTGCTCAGCAGTTTGGATCATTCAAGGACCCTCGTGATGGAAAGGTATACAAGATTGCCTATGTTGGTAATCAGGAGTGGATGACGGAGAATCTGAATACGGATAGATTCCAGAATGGAGATCCCATTCCCGAGGCAAAAACACAAGAGCAATGGAAAACCGCGTACCGCGAGGGAAAGCCTATATGGTGCTATTACGATTTTGACTCCACCAATGGGCCTAATTATGGCAAACTATATAATTGGCATGCCGTTACCGATGCAAGAGGATTGGCATCAAAAGGCTGGCACATTCCAACTGATCAAGAGGTAGAGATATTTAAGAATACAACCGAATTGGTCCCGCTTAATGGCTTGAATTTCAGTGACCGGTGGATCCAATTAGGGTTCACGATACAGTATAGCGGAAATTGTACACCTGAGGGCACATTCAATAATTTGGAATCGCATGCATGTTGGTGGACAACCGATGAGGATCAAACAAATTCATGGAATAAATTTGGGATTGGTATGTATAGTGGCTATGATAGCCCCAGTGACCTAGGAAAACAATTTGGATTCCCGGTTCGATGCATCAAGAAATTAGACGACTTGCTTTATACCGGCCATCCGAATAAACAAATTTTCTCGAAACTAACCGTAAACGAGCAAGCTCTCTTCCGAGAGTGCTTAGAAGAACTGAATGCTGATTCTGCTTCTGTCGTTTGGGCTTCCAATAAAAGCCTTAAGAAGATAAAAAGAAATTCCAACTACTTTCGCTCTGTCACTGCTCAAAAAAGTACGATTACGGAAAATAATGAAGTTGAATTTGTCACAACAAAAGGGAAAATAAGATTGAAGCAACCACAGTATGTTTTTATCATAGACAGAAAGAATGGCTCAAGTATAGTTAAAGTGAAAGAAATTCAATAGGAAAGATAGTTCACTCAAAAAAAACGATAACAGCGGTTTAAGTTGTTATCGTAACCCCGGCAGGATATAAATCTAACATCTTTTGACTCGTAGTTGGATACTCCTTCTCCCAAGAGCAAGCCTAGCGGCCGTTGGAAAGGATTGTCTTCGCTACGCGAAAGTTTCCTAGAGGAGGCGGGCTAAAAAAACAAGCCTTGCAGCCTTTGGCCGTGCAGGGCTTTTGTTTGCGTCTTTTACAAGCAAGCTTGCAACGACTCAAATAATCAAGCCCTGGCTAAAAGCCAAGGCTTGATTTTGTGGTCGGGAAGACAGGATTCGAACCTGCGACCCCCTGGTCCCAAACCAGGTGCGCTACCGGCCTGCGCTACTTCCCGAGCGGTGGCAAATGTATGAATTGTGGGGCGAAAAGAGATGCCCGGCTCGATCTTTCTGCTTAAATTCAGACATGAAAAACACGCTGATCGCCGTCTTGGCAACAGGTTTATTGGCCTTTTGCTGCTTGGGCTGCCAAGAAAAAAAGGCACTGCCCGAAAAGACCCTGGCAGCCAACGCCATCCAAGAACTGCTGATCGAGAACGGAAATATGCCCGGTGGAAACCGAATCGACATCCACACCTTCGAGATCAAACAAATAGAACCCGGAGGGCAACCCAACACCGCCCGCGTTCAGTTCCAGATCGACTTCACCCGACACCCCACCTCCGGATTGGCCCCAGAATACCAGACGGGAGAACCCATGCGCCAAACCGAGGCCCATCAAGCTACATTGCTAGTTGAAAAAGGTCAATGGAGCGTAACCGACGTTTCGCTTCATTAATTCGGAAGCCCCTTCTTGAGTAATACGATCTGGCCCAGGTGATAATAGAGATGCTCCACCAATCCGGTTAGGTTCCGATAATAATCGCCGTATTTTTCATCCACAAACGTACTTCCGATCTGCTCATCGGATAACCCTTCGACAAGCTGAACAAAATCTTTGGCGTTCTTCCAGGTACGCTCCAACAACGCCTGCCAATCAGCTTCAGATTGAACCGATGGCAAATCAAAACTGAATTTGTCCTTTATTTCTAACGAACCACCCTTCAACACAGCACTTACCCCTTCATAATAATAGCCAATGTGAAAGACCAGTTCGGCAATGGTATGAGAATGGGGTTGAGGCTGGGCGGCTTGTTCAAACGTTATTGACTCCACCGTTTTACGCAACGAGACGCCACACCAATTTTCGCCAAAAAAAGCGCGATCAATCTGTTTAGCAATCTCTTGTGCTTTTCCCATATCGCCGAAGTTGATCTATTTTTTCTTTTTTCCCGAATCCACGCTGAAATCCAGATTCAGTCCAATAACATGAAACAGTCGGTTGTAGCTCGCTTTTGAATAATCCGGACGATACATATAAAAAACATCCAGCTTGGTGTTAGAGGCAACCTTCCGCTTTACACCGATGGTGTTGCGCCAATTGTCAATCAAACTATTTCCACCGAATTCCATGACCGGTTCCGTAGCCAAGTACCCTTCCCATTTCTTACTAAACTTCTTACCCACCTTCAGCCGGGCTCTCCAAAAGCCTTTGCGCTTAGATGCCTCGGCCGGATCCAGAAAATCCTGAATATTGTTAAGCACCAATACACGCAATCCCAGATCGAGGTTCTTTAGCTTCGGCTGGTACTCGGCCCCGCCCGAGAATCGGTGATAGGTAGCCCCCTGCAGCAATCCCAATCGGTATTCGGCCAACAGATCCAATCGCTTCGTGATTCCTTTGGAACCGGAAAAACTAATATAAGACCCTTTATAGGAAGCCAGATTATTCTGAAAACGAGCTTGGTAATCAAGCCCCACAGCCCACTTATTTTTTAAATCGATGCCTAGACCGACTCCATACCATCCTTGGACATCCACCGGATCGGAGGCACTGGTTTGAGAAAGGCCGATCTGCGTGAACAGCATCAGCAAAGCCGAAAGAGACAGTAATCGCATGGAAGTCTTATTAATAATGAAATATGATGATGCGAGCTGCATCCTTTAACAGATCGATGTGGCCGATCTCAATGCGAATGATATCGAGTCCGGTCCGCTCCTTCAGATCCGCTAATAGTTCCGCTCTTCGATTAGGCTGTATCAATTCGATGCGATCGTACAACACCTCTTGAGTTTGCTCGCGGCGAATCAACCAATCGCTTTCGAGCAAAGCCATGAGCACCACCACGATCAGTCCGATCAATCCCAACTCGTCCCACCCCCCTTTGCTGATGGCCATGACCAGACCCAGCGCAATGACAATGAAAATGTAAGTCATGTCTTTGGCGGAGATATTCTCCGTCCGATAACGCAACATGGAAAAAACGGCAAACAGACCAAAGGCAGCCCCCATGGTCATCTCCACTTTATTCAGCAAATAGGTAATGAGAAAGATGGTGACGTTGAATGCAAAAAAAGTAAGGAACAAGTCGGTGCGGCGGTAGTGCCGATAATAGATACCGCGGATCACGATCAGCGTGGTGAGCAAGTCGATGCCCAGCCGGATGGCAAACTTCCAGTTCAATCGCTCGAAGAGTTCAAGTCCGTTGTTTTTAGTGGCCTCGGCCACCACTTGCATCAATTCCATTTGTTCGCAGTTGTTTATCTAAGATACGCATTGGCAATTTGAAGCGATTGCGCTTGGCCTCCGGATAGAGTTGCAGGATCCCCAAGCAGTATTTACTGATGGAGCCGGGTTTGATTCCGATGGAACGCATCTGTCGGTCCAGCGACGTGCGCTTGCCTCGCTCCTGCTTCACTTCGACGATGATGCGATCATCCAGCAATACGGAACGACCTTCCGCCGAAAAATGCAAATTCCGATCGATGGTTACTCGTTCCGAACCGGTCTTGGCTACGAGGGTAATCCGATCGTAGTCGATCTGCAAAGTCTCCTGAACCAGTTCTCCCTGTAAGTGTCGAGGATGTTGTTGGACCGAATGCTCTAGGTGCTCCTCCAAGGATTGGGTTTCCCGCATGCGGGATCTTTGTTTGTCGGTTATGCCTTTGTTGGAGCGGATCTTAACCTCGTAATAGCGCAAGTCGGATTCGGTGTATTCGCGCAACCGAAATTTAACCCGAGTCGACGCGCCTGCATGATGAGCC
>DFST01000002.1:5507-6001 GCA_002378975.1 Chitinophagaceae bacterium UBA3430 | reverse complement strand
CTTGTATTTCGTTCCGGATAATCGGGCAAAACGCGTGATGATGGCCAACGCCGGTTGGTATACGCTTCCCGATCTGAAAACGGAATTTCCATTCGGAGTGGGCCGTTCACCGGTTTCCGCAACGGATCTGAAATCAGTTTTCAACAAGGAAGTATATCTGGTATTGGGTGAAGCCGATACAGATACCACCAGTGCCAATTTCCAAAAAGGACCTGAGTACAATAAACAAGGGGCAAATCGATACGAACGTGGGCAAAACTATTTCCGCGCTTGTACACAAGCTGCTGCCGACATGAAAACGCCATTTCGATGGAAGTTGATTTCGATGCCGGGGGTAGCTCATTCCAATGCCGAAACAGCAAAAGCGGCGGGTGCACTCTTTAAAATGAATTTGCGATAATGATTATGCGCTTGAAAAATATCGTCTTTACGCTCACCTTCTGGGTGCTTACAGCCATCCTGGCCGGTGCTGTACTCGGGCATTTTCGTCCCGA
>DFST01000002.1:4692-5147 GCA_002378975.1 Chitinophagaceae bacterium UBA3430 | reverse complement strand
GGCAAGCAGTTCATCAATGTGGTGAAACTCTTTATCAATCCCATCATTTTTTTGACCATCGTACTCGGGATCAGCAGCATGGGCGACCTCAAGCAAGTGGGTCGAGTAGGGGGCAAGGCACTTCTCTATTTTGAGATCGTAACCACACTGGCTTTGCTCATCGGCATTGCCGTGGCGCATTTTGTTCAGCCTGGTGCTGGCGTTGATACGACCTCCGCGGCTGCGGCTTCCCAGATCGAGACGTATCAACAACGAGCGGCGGATTTTTCTTGGATCAAGTTTCTGAAAGAGAATCTCACCATACAGGTATTGTTGTTGTCGATCGTATTGGGGGTTTGGTTGGGCAAATACCGACGCAAAGAGCGCGTGATCCACCCATTGCAACGCGCTTCCAAATATGTATTCAAAGGTTTGCACTGGGTTATGTACGCAGCTCCCATTGGTGCTTTTGGTGG
>DFST01000002.1:0-4371 GCA_002378975.1 Chitinophagaceae bacterium UBA3430 | reverse complement strand
TGGTGCTTTTGGTGGCATGGCCTTTACCATCGGGAAATACGGGATCAAAACGCTCATCCCCTTGGCGAAACTGATGGTCTCGGTGTATTTGACCATGGGGGTTTTCATTCTGGTGGTACTGGGTGGCATACTTTGGTACTATAAAATTTCCATCTTCAAATTCCTGAGTTACATCCGGGAAGAGCTCTTGATCGTGTTGGGGACCAGTTCCTCGGAGGCGGCCTTGCCCTCGTTGATGGAAAAGCTGGAAGGGATGGGTTGCCCCAAACCGGTGGTGGGATTGGTGGTGCCTGCTGGGTATTCGTTCAACCTAGATGGTACGACCCTTTACCTCTCCATGGCGATCTTGTTTTTGGCTCAAGCATTCAATGTCGATCTCACCTACAATCAAATGTTGTACATCACGGGGGTGCTGATGATTACCTCCAAAGGTGCCGCGGGTGTAACCGGAAGTGGATTTGTCGTGTTGGCTTCTACTTTAACGGTTGTCCCCGTGATTCCTGTTTATGGCTTGGCCTTATTGCTGGGCGTTGATCGTTTTATGTCGGAGGCTCGTGCCATCACCAATTTTATCGGAAATGGAGTAGCCGCGATCTTCCTGTCCAATCAAGAAAAAGTGTTCGACCGAAAAAAAATGAACAAAGCCTTCAAGATCCACGAAGGACATTTATAATAAAACAACCTGTTACGAATTCAAATAACCTCGACCAAAACTGACACCATGAACATCAAATGCCTACCCACCTGGTTGAAAACAACATCTAAGCTGTTTGCTTTTCTTTTTGTTTTCAGTTTTTATTCAAACGTCCAGGCGCAGGTGACCATCTTCAGTGAGAGTTTCACATCTGCAACCACGCCTTCCTTGCTTGCAGGATGGACGGCGAGTGCGACGGGAAATGGAACCAATACGCCTTTGGGTGGCGGAACTTGGGTAACCAATGCAGCCAATACGTCGACCGGTTATGTCGGTGCCTCCGGTGGTATCAAAATGGTTGTCTACAACACGCCTGCCAACACTACGCATACCGTGGTTTACAACAACAATCTTTCCACCATTGGCTATAGTAACATCAAAGTCTTTTACGGAGGTCGTCGATCCAGTAGTACAACCGTTATGGAGGCTACTTTTGAATACAGCATCGATGGAACGACCTGGACACCGGTTGCCATCACAACGCCTCAGACGACGGCAGGTACTTGGGCCATCATCAATGGTGGAGCGGGTCTGACACTCCCCGCCAATGCAGCCAATGTGGCCAACCTGCAGTTTAAATGGAGTTTTACAGCTCCGGCAACTGCCAGCACCAGCGCCAACTACAGCTGGGATGATCTGGTGGTGCAAGGAAATCCTGTCGGACTCATCTATAACATCAGTGCCTTTAATGGAAACTTTGGCGTTGTTCGAGTGGGGAACAGCAGCACGTCGAGTTCATTTACGGTGGAAGGGAATGGACTATCGCAGGATATTGTCATAACACCCCCTGCCGGATTTGAGATCCGTACAGGTGCCAATCCATTTTCCAATAACCCGATTACCCTAACGCAAACGGCTGGAAGCGTCGCCCTGACCACGGTCGATGCACGATTCACGCCTTCGGCCTATCAGGCATATAGTGGAAACATTACGTTGGTGTCCGGTATCTATAGCCGAACGATCCCGGTTTCCGGATCAGGTGCCATCAAAAGTGTCGCCAGTGGTAACTGGAGCAATCCTGCTACCTGGGATGGAGGGGCCGTTCCTACGGCTTCACAAAATGTTTACATCGCCAATGCATTTCCAGTTACCGTAGATGTAGCCAATGCTGAATGCAAGACCATTGACTTTGATGCCACGGGTACTAGCGGTTTGCTGGTGATGGGAAGCGCCTCCAGCATGCTCAATGTGTACGGTGATTTCAATTTGGGCAATACCTCACAACTTGTATTCAATGCCTGGCCGGCCGGCGCCAAACTTCGGTTCACTGGTAGTGCAGCTACACAAACTTTGACAGGATTAAACACCGGTACCACCAATTCGGGCGGCATCATGGAATTAGTAGTTGATAAGTCTGCCGGAAAGCTCACGACGCAAGGCAACAACAGCAAGCTTACAATCGGAACGAGTTTAGACGTCGTATCTGGAACTTTCGAGTTGGGTCTGGCTGATGATATTTTTGGTCGTGATCAAACGGGCACTGCTACGCAACCCGCCATTACCGTTCAAGCGGGTGGTATATTTTCCATCGTATCTGGTGGTGCTTCACAGATCAATGCCGGTAGTGCATCTTCTGGCGGTAAGATCGGTAAGATGACCATCTCTGGTACTGCCGAACTTTCTACGACCAGCAGTGTAGGTATGCAGTTTTCCGACATCGATGTGGAATCGGGAGGAACCCTTCGATTGATGCCAACCTGGTTCGCCAGCAGTGCCATCGCTTTTAATTCAGGTGTTGTTACCGTAAAAGCAGGCGGAACGCTTCGTTATTCCACAACAAGTACCGCACTATGGAATGCGGCCGCCTCCACCGTAATGAATAGTGGTAGCATTTTAAATATCACAACCGCGACGGCCCCCACGTTGTCACCTTCCTTCACTGACAACGGGGCTACCTGGCGTTATAATTTTGCCGGTAATCAGGATGGTGTTGGTCTCGCCTCGCGCAATATTCTGAACCTGGAACTTTCCGGTGGCGGGGTGAAAACGCTTGCTGCAGGGGCTGCCATCAACGTAACCGGAACCACTACGTTAACGGAAACCTCTACGCTGGCATCGGGAACCGGCTCCTTGACCTATGGTTCGGGCGCCACATTGCAATACGGCAATGCTACTCAAGTTGATCCGCAAAGTACCTCACTGAATGAATGGCCAACCAGTGCGGGTCCGACGAACGTACGCATTCAAAATACAGCCGGCGTAACCCTGGATGCAACTCGAAGCATCGGCGGAAACCTAGACTTGCTTGCCGGTGTACTGACGCTGGGAAATAGCTCCTTGACTACAGGAAGCACCAGCAATGGTTCAACGAACAACTATGTAGCCACCACCGGAACAGGAGCACTCACTATCCAATCCGTCGGTTCAGCTACGACCAACTTCCCCATTGGAAATGGAAGTTATACACCCGTAAGCATTACCAATAATGGAACGGCTGATGACATCACCATCAATGTTGCCTTTGGTACTCCTTGCAATGCGAGCTCCTTGAATAGTGTCAATCGAATTTGGACCATCAGTGAGGCCACACCCGGAGGCAGCAACGCCGATCTGAATTTTCAATGGAATGCAGCGGATGAGAATTTCAATTTTGCTCGTACGATGGTTACTGCCGTGCGTTGTGCCGGAGCCAGCGTTGACCTGGTCGGTGGTGCCGGTGCGGCCACCGGAAGTGGTCCGTATGCAAAATCCTTCAATGGTGTAAGCGGTTTCGGTGTGTTTGGAATCACAAACAGTACCAATGACATTGCTTTGACCGCGTTGGTGACTCCGACTGATGGCGGATGTAAAACAGCAACGGAAGCAGTGACGGTCACTGTCAAGAATAACGCTTCATTCCCCATTGATTTCAGCAAGAATAGTGTTTTGGTAACGGTAACAGCCACGGGCGGATACTCCAGCAGTTTCACCTTGAATACGGGTACACTCGCAGCCAATTCAACTCAAAATGTAACATTGCCCGCTACCATTGACATGAGCGCAGGGGGGTCCTTCACCTTCAATGCATCCGCCACCATGGCCGGCGATGTGAATACGGCCAACGATGCCTTGGCTCCGGTTACGTTGGTTGCTGCTACACAACCCGCAGCCACGATCAGTTATCTTGGAACTCCCTATTGTGCCAGTTTGATCGGTGCGCAGTCAGTCACTTTATCTGGAACAACCGGTGGTACGTTCAGTGCGGGTGCCGGACTCACCTTGGATGCATCCACGGGTGCCATCACGCCATCCAGCAGCACAGCCGGAACCTACACCGTCACCTACGCCATCGCTGCTGCCAATAGTTGCAATGCGCTTTCCACTACGGCGTCTATCGTGGTAAATGCCTTGCGCAATGCTTCATACAATTACGGAGCAACCAATACTTTCTGTCAGACCGGTAGCAATCCCTCGGCGACCATCACCGGAACACCGGGCGGAACTTTCTCCGCAACACCGGCCGGATTATCGATCGATGCAAATACGGGGGCGATCAACCTGTCCACCAGTGCCTTGAACACCTATGCGGTTACGTATACCACTCCCGGCCCTTGTGCGGAATCGCTGACCTTGAATGTAGTCGTAACCAGTGCCCCTTTCGCTAACTTCAGTTACTCAAATACTTCTTATTGCAGCAACGGCACCAACCCGCTGCCGAATTTCTCGGTCGGTGCGAGTGCGGGTGTGTTCAGTGCCAC
>DFST01000064.1:7138-15981 GCA_002378975.1 Chitinophagaceae bacterium UBA3430 | reverse complement strand
ACGACAGATTCCTCGATGCGGTTTAGGTGCTTTTTCCTTAGCTCCACCTGATCTTGCTTGGAATAACTGGAGGCTAAGGTGGCAGAGGTGAGAATCGTAGTCAACGGAGTTCGAAATTCATGCGATGCCAGAGACACAAATCGACTTTTGATCTCGCTCAGTTCCCGTTCCCGTTCGAGCAACTGCTTCATTTCGGCCTGGGATATTTCCACTTGATGTAAGGCATCTTGCAACCCGCGTGTTCTTTCTTCCACTTTGAATTCCAGCTCCACATTCAATCCTTGGATCCGTTCATTTACCTTTTTGAGTTCTTGCTGTTGTTTTTCCAGTTCCTGCACGACCCGTTTGCGCTCGGTGATGTCAACAATAAAAGCGATCACAAATACCTGCTCCTCTCGGTGGTAGTGACTCAGACTCACCTCGACCGGGAATTCAGAACCATCCTTGCGTTTGGCAAACAATTCGCGACCGGTACCCATCCGGCGGTTGGCGGGCTGATGATTAAACTTTTCACGCAATTGAGGATGATGTCCCTGAGACCGATCGGGTAATAAAAAATCAACCGAGCGACCCACCAATTCGGATGCGGTGTAACCAAAAATTCGCTCAGCGGCTGGATTCGCCAGAATGATCAGCCCCTCCCGGTTTGTTAACAAGATCCCTTCGGTCGTATTCTCGAATAACGAGGCCAAATGGGTTTTCTCGTTATCATAATTCTGCTGGATTTTTTTTAGGTACAGGACCAATCCCATGGTCAAGCCCAGGATCAGCAGCGCATATAATTGACTGAGGATCGCTTGTGTAATGGGCAATCCATCTCCATCAATCAGCAAGATCAGCATTGTCATGGTGAACATGGAACCGATCCCCACGAGCAAGGTCGCCAACCAACCGCGCGCAAAGGCAGATAATAAAATAACGATCAGCAATCCACTGACCGAGGGGCGATAATCACCCAATCGATAGGTCAGGGCCAACGTGGCCAAATAGACCAGCAACGAGGCGATGATGACGGTGGATTGTTTTACGTGACGCATGGAAGGTTAACAAACTACAAATTACAAGGTTTGCGCATACAACCATTGAAAATTACTGACCCCTGTCAGCTTGTGTAATGCTCAGGGTCCTAAACATGAACAATGCTGCCCTCTATGTTTGTATTCGAGGTGAAATTTAGATGGCAACCTTCGGGAGCTATCGTTGGTTTTTGTTTCAAGGTCGACCCCCAGCTCCCTGGGGGTCTCTCATTTTTGGGCCGATCGGTATCTTTGCCGCATGCACATTGACATTCTCACCGTATTGCCCGAGTTGTTGGAAAGCCCTTTTGCACACAGCATGATGAAACGGGCACAGGACAAAGGCTTGCTCAGTATTTCGGTTCACCAACTTCGCAAGTGGGCGGTTAATGAATACGGGCAGGTCGATGATTACCAATACGGCGGTGGGGCTGGCATGGTGATGATGTGCGAGCCACTGGCCAAAGCCATTGAAGAACTTTCTCAACAACGCACCTACGATCAAATCATATTTCTAACGCCCGACGGAAAACGATTCGACCAACCGATGGCCAATCGATTGTCGCTGGGCGGCGATTTGTTGATGATCTGCGGACACTACAAAGGAATCGACCAGCGGATCCGTGACCAATACGTTACCCTGGAGATCTCCATCGGTGATTTTGTTTTGAGTGGTGGTGAAATCCCGGCTGCGTTGATCGTGGATGCCATCGGCCGGCTGATACCGGGCGTGTTGAATGATGAAACCTCCGCCCTCACCGATTCATTCCAGGATAATTTATTGGCCCCTCCCGTATACACCCGTCCCGATGATTTTCGCGGCTGGAAAGTTCCCGACGTACTCATGAGCGGCAACCACCGACTCATTGAAGAATGGCGTCACGAACAATCGCTGCAACGAACCCAGGAACGTCGCCCCGATCTACTCGACTCCTGATCTCGGATGACGGTTATTTCATTAACTTACCCGTCAATCTAACCTGCATGTCATCCAATCGTCGAAAATTTCTGCGTCAATTCGCAGCCGGTTCCAGTTTATTGGCAGTCGGTGATCCGGCCATGGCCTCCCTCATACAGGAGCAAACACCACCTTCTTCTGCAAACTTCAACATGTGTGGCTATGCGGCACCCAAATTGGAGGTGGTACGCGTGGGTATCGTCGGATTGGGCATGCGCGGCAGCGATGCGGTGGAACGACTTAGCTACATCGATGGAGTTGAGATCGTAGCACTCTGTGATAAATACCCCGACCGGGTGGAAGCCGCCCAAAAAACCTTGGCCAAGCTGGGGCGACCCAAGGCCGTTGGCTATACCGGAGAAGATGGTTGGAAAGCACTTTGCGATGAAGCCGATTTGGAGCTCGTGTACAGCCCCACCCCCTGGCACCTGCACACGCCTGTTGCGCTGCGCGCGATGAAAGGCGGCAAACACGTAGCCATTGAAGTGCCCGCTGCACAAACGATCGAAGATTGCTGGGCCTTGGTAGAAACTTCCGAGAAGACCAAGCGTCATTGCATGATGCTGGAGAATTGTTGCTACGACTTCTTTGAATTGCTCACGCTGAACATGGCACGAAACGGACTGTTTGGCGAACTGGTACACGCCGAAGGCGCCTATATCCACGACCTGAGCCGCGACTGGCTTTTCAATAAAAATGCCTACGCCGATCAATGGCGATTGAAAGAGAACGTGGCACGAAACGGCAGTTTATATCCCACACACGGCATTGGCCCCATTGCTCAATGCCTCAACATCAACCGGGGCGATCGAATGGATCACCTCAGCAGTTTGAGTACGGGCGATTTTTCGTTGGCGGATCTAGCAAAAGAAAAAGCCAAAGAAGATGCAATCTGGAAACCCTTCGAATCAAAATCCTTTCGGGGCAACATGAATACCACGATCATCCGATCCGTCAAAGGAAAAACGATGATGATCCAACACGATGTATCCACCCCACGTCCCTATTCCCGTATACACCTCCTGAGTGGCACCAAAGGCATGGCACAAAAATGGCCGTCCCCGCAACGAATTGCATTCGGACATAGCTGGGTCAACAAAGAGGAATTTACCAAGCTGGAAGAAAAATATACTCCCCCGATCGTCAAACACATCGGCGCCATCGCCAAAGAGGTGGGCGGACATGGCGGTATGGATTTTATCATGGATTGGCGACTGATTGACTGCTTGCGCAATGGCTTACCACTCGATCAAGATGTATACGATGCGGCCGCTTGGAGCTCGATCGTTCCGCTCAGCGAACGATCGGTCAAAAAGCGCGGTAGCTCCGTTGACGTACCCGACTTCACCCGAGGAGCTTGGGCGACCAATCAACCGGTCAGTTTAAGTCTGGAAGGTGGGGCCAACACGGGGGTACGTACACTGCCCAAACAATCGTAAGCATTTCGGGCAGTTTTACTTATTTTACGGATGAAACAAAGCAACAACGAACACCTAGGTTCGTTATGAAATATGCGTGCACTTCCCATTATCACTGATCCGGTCTTTGCCAAGCCTGTCCAATATACCCGATACGAGCGCTTTTGGCTGAAGTACATCAACGATGAACGGGACCTCCCCTTCATTCACATGCTGACGGGCATTCATCTGTTGGTCATTCCGATTGCCGTAATCCTGTTAACGTCGTTATTGTCCGGGGGCGCTTGGTGGTTGTTGTACATCCCCTACTTCTACATCTCCCAGCTCTATTACAAAGGCCGCTTCGGATTGATGCTGCATTGCATCAGCCACCGCAAGCTGTTCAAGAAATCCTATACCTGGCTATACAACTACGTGATCTGGGTGGTATGCCCTTTTTTTGGCCATACACCGGAGACTTATTTCGTGCATCACATGGGCATGCACCATGTGGAGAATAACCACGACGAAGATGCCAGTTCAACCATGCGCTATCAACGAGACAGCCTGTTGGGATTCTTGAAATATGTGGGGCGTTTTGTGACTTTTGGCTTGGTTGACACCTTTTCTTATTTTTTTGCCCGCAAGCGCAAGAAATTTTACATGCGCCTCACGTTTGGCGAGGTCAGTTACTACCTAGCCTGTATCGGCCTCTGGTTCGTGAATTGGCAAGCAACCTTGCTCATCTTTCTACTTCCCCTATTCTTTGCCCGCATTGTGATGATGATCGGAAACTGGTCGCAACACGCCTTCATCGATCCCAACAATCCAGACGAGAATACCATCAATTGCATCAACACTAAGTACAACCATACTTGCTGGAACGATGGATATCATGAAGTGCACCATCATCGGCCCGCACTGCATTACACCGAGATCCCCAACGAGTTCATGAAACACACCAATCGGTATGCGGAGGAAAAGATACTCGTGTTCGACGGCATTCACTACCTGCACATCTTCTTGTGGCTGATGGGCAAGCGTTACGACAAGCTGGCCGATCACCTGGTGAACATCAATGGCATGTACCCCAGCAAAGAGGCTGCCATTGAGTTGTTGAAATCACGCACGCAGCGATTTACCAACTGATCGCCGGTAGCTTCAGTTCCAGCGCCTTGGCATTGATCGCCCCCACTTGTTGGGTTTGCACTCCTTTCAACAAGACTAATTGTTCCCGGATCTTGCCGCCGATCTCATCCAACGCTTCGCGGGCTTGTTTGGAAACGCCCCCCGATCCGGCACGCACCTGATTGGACAATCCACTCAACTTATCATCCAATCGAATCGGATAATTCAACACATCCTGTCCGCTCTTGGCCTTGGTCTGATGCAAGGTTTCTTCAATGGCTTTGAGCTGACTCAGCGTGGTATCAAATAAAATTTTTAATGAAGGGATCGTATCGGCCGACCATTGCTTACGCTTTTCTTCGATCTGGGTACGGGCAGCCCGGATCTGCTTCAGTGCCACCATGGTCTCCGAAAAAAGATCGCGCGTAGTCAACAGAAAATCCAACTGCGCCGCATACTCCTCCGGTGTCGTCTTAAAATTCGGATCGGGCAGCAAGGTGAAAGCAACCTCGGTGGAATCGTTTTCAACTACGAATCGTGCCTTGTAGGTTCCGGGAATGGCCTGCGGACCCCGAACGATGCCGTTCCAAATGATCAACCCATCCGGACCTTTCTCGGCCTCGGGGTATTGCAAATTCCAATTGAATCGATTCATGCCACTGGTTATTTCCAGCTTATCCTTCTCCCCTTGCGTATCGAACGAACGAATCGTCTTTCCCGCTCCATCGATCACGCGAACCACGAACCGACGATTCTCTGAAAGCGAGTCTACCCAAAATGGGATCACGATCCCTTTGGGGGCATTGACGCCCGAAGAGCCGGACGAACCATATCCACCTCGACCTTGATTCATGCGTACCGTGGGAGCCGGCGAGAATACATGCCAAGACTTGCGGTAAATCGAATCGGCAAATTGCTGAACCATGGCAAGGTCATCCAATACATAAATACTGCGGCCTTGCGTACCCACGATCAGATCATTGTTCTTGAGTGCGAGATCCGTAATCGGACTTACCGGCAGATTGCACTGAAACGGTTGCCAATTCTTTCCGTCGTTGAAACTGATGTAGAGCCCGTATTCCGTTCCGGCATACAACAATCCTTTACGCGTGCGGTCTGCCCGGATGGATCGAGTGAAGTGCATCCGGTCAATCCCGTTGTCAATGCGGGTCCAGGATTTACCATAATCTTCCGTCTTATAGATATAGGGCGTGAAATCATCCAGCTTGTACCGAGTGCCTACAAAATAGGCCGCGCCGGGGCGATGCGGATCGACTTCAACGGTATTCCACATCATCCATTGAGGAATGCCGCTCGGAGTCACATTGCTCCAGTTTTTTCCTTGATCACGGCTCACGTGGATCAAACCATCGTCGCTACCACTCCAAAGCAAGCCAGCTTCGATGGGACTTTCAGCCGCCGTAAAAATGGTGCAATAGTATTCGACGCCGGTATTGTCTTTGGTGATGGGACCGCCACTAGGGGCTTGTCGTGTTTTATCATTCGTAGTGAGGTCGGGGCTGATTTGTTGCCAGGACCTGCCTTCATTCTCGGTCACGAACAAATGATTGCCGGCGGCATAGAGGCGCTTGGGATTATGCGGCGAGAAGAAGATGGGGTAATTCCATTGAAAGCGATATCGCTGTACATCGGCACCGGCACCGATTCCATCATCTGGCCACACATTAATCAGGCGCGACTCTCCGGTTCGATGATCTAGCCGAGAAAGGAATCCCATGTAGCTTCCGCCATAGGTTATATCGGGATCGGTTGGATCGGCCACTACATACCCACTCTCACCACCGGCTGTGTTCTGAAAATCATCTCCAGCGATCGCATTTCCATATGAACGGGAGCGAATGCGAAAGGCACTATTGTCTTGTTGTCCGCCTAAAATGCGATACGGAAACGCCTGATCGGTACTCAACCGATACACCTGCACGGTAGGCTGATTCATATACGTGCTCCAATTGGATCCTTGATCGAAGGACACCTGTGCACCTCCATCGTCGGCTACGATCATGCGGGTTGGGTCTTTGGGATCGATCCAGAGATCGTGATGATCTCCATGAGGGGTTTCGATCTGTTTGAACGAACGCCCGCCATCTTCGCTGTACATAAAGTCTACATTGGGGCAATAAACCAGATCCTCATCCATCGGATCTACGTATACCCGAGAGTAATACCAGGCACGCTGACGGATGTTGTTGTCGCTGGATTGCAATGTCCATGTTTTACCGCCGTCGTTGCTTCGAAATAATCCGCCTTTTTCATTTTCGATCAGCGCATATAATTTTTCGGTATTGCTGGGGGCTACCGCCACGCCTACAATTCCCCAAGCTCCTTTGGGTAGACCTTTGTTGTTGGTAAGCGACACCCAGGTCTCGCCTCCGTCGGTCGATTTCCAGAGTCCGCTGCCCTCTCCACCGCTTTCCATCACATGTGGTTTTCGGATTACACGCCACGTACCGGCGTATAGTACACGCGGGTTACCGGGCTCCATCACGATCTCACTGCATCCGGTTTGATCATTCACGAATAGCGTTTGTTTCCAGGTCTTGCCGCCATCGATCGTTTTGTATACGCCTCGTTCTTTATTGGGACCGAACAGATGACCCATCACGGCCAACCAAACGATGTCCGGATTTTTGGGATGGACGACAATGCGAATGATGTGTCGACTGTCTTTTAACCCCAGATTACGCCAACTCTTTCCGCCATCGTCGCTGCGCCAGATTCCGCCTAATCCCTCACTCACATTTCCGCGCATGGTACCTTCCCCTTCCCCTGCATACAGAATGCTTTCATCGGAGGGCGCTACCGCGATCGCACCAATGGAGCCCCCGAAGTTGGGGTCGCTGATGTTCTTCCAATTGCTGCCTCCATCGCTGGACTTCCATACACCTCCACCGACACCACCGAAATAAAAGGTGTTTTTCTCCTGGTAGCTGCCCGCCACTGCCGCACTTCGTCCACCGCGAAACGGACCAATCAAACGAAACTGAATGCCACTCGTGAAGGAGCTGGGCAACGAGCTAGGGACTTTCGCATTGGTCATTCGATTTTGTCCCGCAACAGATAAGGAAGCCAGGAACAGCAAAAAGAGGGATATGGTCCGCATGGAATAGATTTTGGTGGAGGAAAGTTACCTAAAAACGAATTCGTACCTTACTGCGATGCAGAAACTATGCCTGATCGTAGTTGGCAAGTTGGTCGACATTCTGGCCGAGCGGATTTATCCCGCCCAGGTTGAGCTCGTAGATGGACGCATTTCCAGCATCACGGAGATCGATCCGGCTGCTTGTCCCACCGATGCCTTTCTACTGCCCGGCTTCATCGATGCGCATGTGCACATCGAAAGTTCGCTGCTCATCCCGTCTGAATTTGCGCGACTGGCCGTACTGCACGGAACCGTTGGAACCATCAGCGATCCGCATGAGATTGCGAATGTGTGCGGTCTGACCGGCGTGGACTTCATGATCAATAATGGCAACCAAGTTCCATTCAAATTTCATTTCGGTGCTCCCAGTTGTGTACCGGCTACTGTATTTGAAACGGCCGGGGCTACGATCTCTGTGGAGGATGTGCGAGCATTACTGGCTCGCCCGGAGGTGAATTACCTGAGTGAGATGATGAATTTTCCCGGCGTTTTGCATCAAGACCCGGAGGTAATGCAAAAAATTCAAGCTGCACAGGCGGCAGGCAAACCGGTGGATGGACACGCGCCCGGACTACGCGGCCAGGAGGCCCAACAATATATCGAGTCCGGTATGAGCACCGATCACGAATGCTTTACGTATGAGGAGGCCAAGGACAAACTCGACCGAGGCATGAAGATCCTGATCCGCGAAGGCAGTGCCGCCAAGAATTTCGAAGCGCTGATTCCGCTGCTGCATGATCATCCCGATCAAATTATGTTCTGCAGCGACGATAAGCATCCGGACAGTTTAGTTGAAGGACACATCAATCAACTCTGTGCGCGTGCCGTTGCCAAGGGCATCCCCTTGTTCCATGTATTGAGAGCGGCATGCCTCAATCCGATCGAACATTACTCCATGCGCGTAGGTCAGCTCCGTGTTGGGGATCCGGCCGATCTGATCGTAGTAGAAGACCTTCACCAGTTCAAGGTCAAACAAACTTATGTAGATGGCCAGCTCGTAGCCGATGCCGGTCGAACGATGATCGAAGCGGTTGGCTGCGAACCGATCAATCAATTTGATACGCCTGCAATCGAATCAACAGCTATTCAAGTTGGTGCCGATCACCCCTTGAAAAATCACCCGGTCATTCAGGCTTTGGACGGACAACTCATCACCGAAAAAGTGGAGGAATCACCCACCGTTG
>DFST01000064.1:0-6785 GCA_002378975.1 Chitinophagaceae bacterium UBA3430 | reverse complement strand
TAGTGAATCGATACAAAACTGCTCCGCCTGCCATTGCCTTCATTCGAAATTTCGGTTTGAAACAAGGGGCGCTGGCCTCCTCCGTAGCGCACGACAGTCACAACATTGTTGCGGTGGGTTGCGACGACGATTCCATCGCACGAGCCATCAATGCGGTGATTGCTTCGACTGGCGGACTCAGTGCCGTGAATGATCAGGAGACTAAGGTATTGGGATTGCCGGTGGCAGGACTGATGAGTGCCGACGATGGATTTGAAATCGCTGATCGGTACACGCAACTGGATCGATTCGTGAAAGAAAAGTTGGGCTCAACATTGCAAGCGCCGTTCATGACCTTATCCTTTATGGCCTTATTGGTGATCCCGCATGTGAAGTTGAGCGACTTGGGTTTGTTCGATGGGGATCGATTTGAATTCTATCGTTGATCAGGCTTCTTGTCCCATCCAGAACGCCCCGCCAATGCTGGGCACACTCGCTCCGGTGACGGAAGACAGGACGGTATTTTCCTGACGCCAACGCAACACGCCGATGAATGCCATGATCAACGCTTCTTTGTATTGCACCAACTCAGCAGAGGGGACAACAGGCTTTATCGACATCACTTCCAAATGAGCAGCGATTCGCTCCATGAGAAATTCGTTGAATGCGCCGCCACCGGTGACGAGCATCTCTCCAGAATGAATCATGCGCCCGGTATCGGAGATCGATCGATGGATCTGAAGTGCATTGTGCTCGCAATAAGTTGCCAAGAGATCGGGTATGGAATGTCCGGAATTCAACAGCAATGGAAGCACCACATCGGTTCCGAATTGATTGGGAAGTGATCGGGGGCCGGTACGTTGATAATATTCAAGCGCATTGAGTTCGTCCAACAAAATTGCCTGGATGTTTCCGGTACGCGCGATGGACCCACCGGCATCCATTTCGTGACCCATTTGCTCAGCCAGCGCATTGAGTACACGATTTGCAGGACAAACATCGAAAGCGAGATAGGGATCATTGGCCAGTGAGAGGTTGGCGATGCCACCGAGGTTCAGAAAATACGGATGGTTGGGAAATAACAGCTTTTCGCCAATGGGAACGATGGGAGCACCTTGTCCGCCGAGTGCCACATCCAATGCACGCAGATCGCTGATGACGGGTAAACGCGTGACAGCCGCCAAGGCGGCACCGTCGCCCAATTGAGCGGTTAGCTTGGACTCGGGATGATGAAAGGTGGTATGTCCGTGCGATGCGATGAGTCCCACTCGATAGGCCAGTCCTTTTTCCTCGATGAATCGATTCACTTGTTCACCCAGGTAATGACCATAATCAACGTGCAGTTGCAGGTAATCACGGGCCGTGAGTCCGGTGGCCCGGATCAACCGTTCGCGCCAGGCATCGGTGTATGGAAAACAATCGGCAGATTCGATCTGATACTGCCACTGATTGCCTTCAACCTGAAATTCGACGAAGGCGAGGTCGAGTCCGTCAAGCGAACTGCCGCTCATCATTCCCAAAGCACGATACATCATGGCATTTTCAATTAGATTTGTCAAAAGTAATCTTTCCACCATGGTCATCAATTTCAGTCAGCAGCATTCACTCATAAGCAACTGGGTCGCCGAGCTCCGTGACGTGAACGTTCAAGGCGATCGAATGCGTTTTCGTCGCAACCTGGAGCGGATCGCCGAAGCGATTGGCTATGAGCTGAGCAAGAAGCTACCCGCCAAAGAGGTAGAAGTGACTACCCCTTTGGGCACGGCCAAACATTGGGTATTGGATGGCCAGCCTGTGCTCGCGACCATTCTGCGTGCGGGATTGCCCATGCATCAGGGTCTCTTGAATTATTTTGACAAGGCCGACAGTGCCTTTATCTCGGCTTATCGAAAGCACCATCCCGATGGAAGTTTTGAAATCAGTCTGGAATATTTGGCTTGCCCCCCGTTGCAAGACCGTGTCTTGATCATTGCCGATCCGATGTTAGCGACCGGCGCCTCGCTGGCCAAGACGCTGCAGTTCTTACGGCAGGAAGGCACACCCAAAGAAATACACATTGTGGCGGCTATTGCTTGTCAAGTCGGGATTGATGCCGTACTGCGGGAAGAGCCAACCGCCAAGATCTGGTGTGGTGATATTGATGAAGAATTGACTGCCAAGAGTTACATCGTACCCGGACTGGGTGATGCCGGTGATTTGGCCTTTGGATCGAAATCGCAGCAGTAAGAAAGTAGAGGGCAGAGAGATAAGGGTTGAGGCCCTAAACGCTCTACTCTTTCCCTTTTTTTCGTATTTTGCCTCTTCGGTTTTAGTCGCCGGGCAATTTCAATGCCCCGCCTGCGTTCTACAGACCACACACACACGATGAAACGGATATTGACCCTCGTAATTGCCCTGACTTTCTGCCTCCAATCCACGTGGGCACAGGATCCCAATTTCTCTCAGTTTTTCGCTTCCCCGATGACCCTGAATCCGGCGCTTACCGGAAAATTCGATGGGGTATTTCGGGTAGCCGGTAATTACCGCAACCAGTGGCCCACGATCAACAATGCGTTCGTGACCAAAACCGTTTCAGTTGATTTCTCCGCATTAAAGAATCGCCTTTCGGACATTGATAATTTGGGCGTGGGTGTATTGGGACTGACCGATCGGGCCGGCGATGGAGTACTCGTCACCAATTATGCCGGACTTTCCCTGGCTTATCACAAGGGATTGGATGAAAACGGCTATCACCAACTGGGTGCTGGTTTTCAAGGGATCTACATCAACAAGAGACTGGATATTTCCAAAGTAGATTTCGAAGATGAATTGACCCCCTTGGGCTTCACGGGTGTGACCAACGAAATCTTTGCCAATAGTCAAGTGAGCATTGGTTATTTTGATCTGAATGCCGGGTTGCTCTATACAGGAAGCACGGATGGGAGAAATAGCTTTTATGTAGGCGCCTCCATGTACCACATCAATCGACCCAAAGAGACCTTTCAGGGCGGCGAATATTTATTGAATACACGCACCACCATTCAAGCCGGCGGTAAGATTCCACTTGGTCAATACAATTTCCTGCACGTATCTGCGATTCACAGCTTGCAAGCCAAAGCCTCCAATACCGTAGCCGGTATGGCTTTTTCATACAATGTGAATCAAAATGATGTGGATCCGGTAAATGTATTTCTGGGAGCCTGGTATCGGATGAAAGACGCGGCAATTCCCTATTTCGGATTGGAATTCAAAGGACTTCACCTCGGCGCTTCTTACGATGTAAATACTTCTAGCTTGAAGCCGGCCTCCAATGCAAGAGGAGGAATGGAGATTTCTTTGATCTACATACAACGCCCTTCCGACCCGGATGCCAAGAAGCTGAACTGCCCTCGCTTCTAATTAGCCCAATATTTTCGGCAATAAGAACCAGCTGAATAGCGTGATCAACAAGATCGAGATCAGGTTCATGATGCCTCCTGTAAGCAGCATGTGACGAAGGCGAAGTTGTCCGCTGGCAAATACGATCGCGTTGGGCGGTGTGCCCATCGGCAACATACCGGCACAACTGGCACCGAGCGTCATGGGTATCCCCAACAAGAGTGGATCCATGTGTATCGCCTGTGCCAAGGCCGTTACAACTGGCGCAAAAACGATGACCTGAGCTACATTGCTCATGACCTCGCTAATTAAAATGGAGAGCGTGGTGATCAGCAGTATCAACCAAAATCCCGAACCGGCATACTGCGCCAACCACTGTCCGAGTTCAGCGATCAGCCCGGCTTTCTCCAGCGCACCGGCCAAGGCCAAGCCGCCCCCGAACAACAATAGAATGCCCCAAGCAAGCTTTTGCGTATCGTGCCACTCCAACAGATGCGCCTCCTTTTTATTCGAATCATCTTTACGATCGTTGGCATGCGCCGGACAGGCGAACAAGGCAAATCCACCCAGCAAGGCAATGATGGTGTCATCCAATTTGAACCAGGGCTGTACTTGGTTAATCAAGATGCGGGCCATCCAAAGCAGTACCGTAATGGAAAAGATCCAGAGAACACGTTTCTGCGATCGGGTAATGGGTCCCAACGCACGGATCTCATCGTCGATCAGCGATTCCATCGCGGGTGTTGAACGAATGCGATTGGGATAAAGCCACTTCACCATCACCAGATACAACGCGAACATCAACAACAATCCAATCGGCAAACACAGCAACATCCAATTCATAAATCCGATCTGGAGTCCAGGTATCTCTTTTTCAATATAGGCCACGTAAGCTACATTGGGCGGAGTGCCTATGATGGTACCGATTCCCCCGAGATTGGATGCGTAAGCAATGGCCATCAATAAGGTAATAGAAAAATGATCAAGGTTACCTTGCAGCTGCTGCTTTTGCTTCAATACATGAATAACGGAAAGTGCCATCGGAAACATCATCATGGTGGTGGCCGTGTTGCTCAGCCAGAGACTGATGAACCCGGTAGCGAGGATAAATCCGAGTACAATGCGATCGCCGCTGGTGCCGGTAAACTGGATGATTCGCAGGGCAATCCGTCGATGCAATTCCCATTTCTCAATAGCTAGCCCAAGGAGAAATCCGCCCAAAAACAAGAAGATGATCGGATTTGCATAGGCCTTTGAGGTCTCCTCAATAGACTGAATACCCATCAACGGAAAAGCGAATAAGGGAATCAAGGCAACCACCGGCATGGAGAGTGCTTCGGTGACCCACAACACGATCATGGTCAACGCAACGGCCAATAACGTGGCTGCTGAATTTCCCAACTCCAATGGATTCATGGCATACATCAACAACCCCAACACGAAGGCAAGAACCATACGTGACGTTCTCATTTTCAAGAAAGAAACTGCCATAGTCTAAAGATATCCGTTTGAATACTTCTCAACAAATACCCACATCACCCTCAATCCCTCGCCTCCCCCATTTCCATCTCCCATCTGCTTTACACAAATCCGTACATTTACTCACCTCATGCTGCAAGAATTAGTGATCATCGCCCGGTCCTGGAAACAGGCACGACTCTTCTCGCAACGCCATCGGCTATTGCGTGAGATGATCGTACCCGGCATTGTCTATTCCCTGCTATTCCTAGTTGGACTTTATTTCTTTTTTCGGTCGGCCAATGCCGTGACTGATCGGATCAGCGATGCGGCGGGCATTGCCGAATGGCTACAGCAAGAACGCAGCGAGTGGCTGAGTTTCCTTTTCCTGATGAACGCCGTGATGCTCAAACTCTTGCTGGTGCTGATCTATTTTTCTTGGTTCAAATACTTGATTCTGATCGCTGGTTCGCCTTTGTTTACATACATGAGCGAGAAAACCGAGGTACTGGTGGATGGACAAGAACATTCGTTCCGTTGGATCGATGTTCGGGAAGATGCCCGTCGTGGTATTTTTCTGGCCTTACGGAATGCCGGCTGGCAAACCGTATATCTGGTCGCCTTGTTGTTGTTGACCTTCATTCCTGTCGTCGGTTGGATCACCCCGGTCATCGCGGTGGTATTGGAGTGCTATTATTTTGGTTTGTCGATGCTTGATTATTCGCTGGCCCGTATCGGATACGACCGCACTAAGAGCCTGAGCTTTGTACAAGCACACAAAGGATTGGCCATCGGTACAGGCATCGTATTCTTTTCGATGCATGTGCTGCTTCCCTTTGCTCCGGCTTATGCCATCATCTCCGCCACCCTCAGCATTCAATCGATCAAACGCACCGGATGAGTACCGACGCTCGCATCTACCTAATCCCCACTTGGCTCGATGATTCCGCCCGGGAATCCCTGCCGGAATACGTACTCGAAGCGATCCGAGAATGTCAGGTATTTTTTGTGGAGGACGAGCGAACCACCCGTCGCTACTTCAAAGCGATCCGAAAAGAAATGGTCATTGACGATCATGAATGGTTTCGAATGGATCAAGCGGATACCGAAACCCGATTTCGTGAAGCCATCCGTGCAGGAAAAACCATCGGAATCGTGAGTGAAGCCGGTTGCCCGGGTGTGGCCGATCCCGGACAAGCCCTGGTTGCGATTGCGCAATCGTTGAGTGCCGTCGTCAAACCATTGGTCGGCCCCAGTTCCATCCTGCTTGCCTTGATGGCCAGTGGCATGAATGGACAATCGTTCGCCTTTCATGGTTATCTGCCCATTGATGCCGCTGCGCGCAACCAAACCATTCGGGCTTTGGAGCAAGATTCGATCAAACAGCAGCGGACGCAACTCTTCATCGAAACCCCTTACCGGAACAATTCCATGTTGCAAGCGCTGGTGCAACAGTTGCAACCAAGTACGCGGCTTTGCATCGCTGTAGACCTGACCGCCCCCACCGAATCAATCCAAACCCGCACGGTGGCTGAATGGAAAAATGGTACGCTTGACCTGCACAAACGCCCCGCGCTATTCCTGATTCAGGCCTAACACGAACAGGTGTGAGCCAAGTCAAAAAAAACAGGGGCAAAACCCTGCAGATTCTTTTACTTTTGCTCCCCTGTTTACCCACATTGTCAAACCTGCTCACCCATACCAAGCAAGTGGCCTTCCATCGGTCCAACACCAGCGGCGTCTATTCCGTTGGTTTTGACGTGTTTACCTTTTGTCGTCCGCGACGGACGCGTAGTTGCTGACAGGACGAACCCCTCACCCTGGTCCCTGTCAGTGAACGCCCCCAAAATCGAACTATTTGGACTGGTGACCCTTCTTGAACAATTGACGAACTTGATCCCTCCAGACATCCTCATTCGAATTGCTGAACCGGCCGACAAAACATACGCCGGAACCATTACCAACGAAATGGCCGCATCGGCTGCTGCCCG
>DFST01000156.1 GCA_002378975.1 Chitinophagaceae bacterium UBA3430 | reverse complement strand
GAGGCTGCATAATTCGGCATCATGCGGTGCGTGATTGGATCTTCCGACTCTTGTTCGCCTACTACAATGTGATATGCGCCTAATTTTTTCAAGAAGCCTGCCATCTCATCGGCAGCATTGGCGATCAACACACTCAAAAAATTATCGCCATAATCCAACCCATTGGCGATGCCCGCGCCGAGTGCATAGACATTCTTTAATATGGCGGCATATTGAACCCCAAGAATATCATCATTCACCAAAGTGTTGATGTAATCATTGGAGAAAAGAGCCGCAATTCGCTCCGCCATCGATGTGTCCATACCGGAGAACGTGAGGTAGGACAATTTCTCGGCGGCGACTTCTTCGGCGTGACTGGGACCCAGCAACGCGAAATAATCGGTCAAGGGCAATTCAGCATGCTGGAACAGATAATCATTCAGCAATAAATTGCTCCCCGGCAACAAACCTTTAACCGCGGAGATCACTTTCTTGCCTTTCCATGCAACAGGATCAGTACCGCCCAATGTCGATTCCAGATAAGCGGCAGGTACCGCAATCAAAACCAGATCCGACTCACTCAACACAGCATTCAGATCGGTAGAAAATTGTATATGCTCGACTGGAAACCGCGTCGAAGTAAGATGACGCGGATTGTGTTTTTTACGTTGGAAAGAATCAATGATCGAGGCCTCACGGACCCACCAGCGTATGGGGTGTCCATTATCAACCAATACCTTGGCCAGGGCTGTTGCCCAGCTCCCGCTTCCGATCACCGCAATCCGCATGGAGGCCTCACTCATGCGCTCAAATTACTTCTTTTCGAAGAGTTTATCCTTCGTCACGACCGTTACCTTCTTTCCATCCTTTAAGGTCTTACTCAAGGCAGCAAAAGGCGCCACCACCACGTCTTCGTTGCCTTTCAGTCCGGTCAGCACCTGAATGTAATTGATGTCTTGCACCCCGGTGGTCACGACTACTTTCTTCACGGTTCCATCCGGCTGTATCACAAATACTACTTCTTCCAAGTCGGTTCCGGCCAACTCCGTTTCGGCGTTCTGATCCATTCCTTTGGCTTCGGTTTGTTCTTTTTTCTTGTCGGCCAGGGTTTCATCCCCGCCCTTCATGCGCGCACTAACGGCCGCAATGGGCACAGCGAGTACATTTTCCACGCGGCGTGTTTTGATGTCGGCACTGGCATTCATACCCGGACGAAACGCGAATTTTTGTCCCTGCAGATCTTGATACGAAGACTTATCCAACCGAATGCGCACTTCATAATTTGTTACATCGTTGGCCGATGTTAAGGCCGAGCCCGATTTGGTGCTGCTTGCGATCTTGGTCACTACGCCCTTAAACTTGCGTTTGCTATACGCATCCACTTCTACATCGGCCGAATCACCAATGTGGATTTTGACGATGTCATTCTCACCCACATCCACCCGTACTTCGATCACGGCCATATCAGCCACCGTCATCATCTCCGTACCGATGTTGAAACTGTTACCCGCCACGCGTTCTCCTTTTTTTACTTTCAAAGAGGAGATCACCCCACTCATGGGCGCCGTCAAGGTGGTACGGCCTAAATCTTTATTTGCCCGGCTGAGTCCAACCTGGGTTCCCTGTACGCCGGCTTGCAAGGCGCGCAAACTTTGCTCGGCGGCACGCAGATTGGCGCGAGCCGAGCGTAGGGTGGTTTCATATTGCTCCAATTCAGCTTTGGAGATCACTTTATCCTCATACAATTTTTTATTGCGGCTGTACGTCATCTCCGCTTGCTCCAAATTTGCCCGCAATCCTTCAAGGGATTCCTCACTGTTTTTGACCGAAGCAGAGGACTGTTGCACTCGGGAGCTAGCCTCATCGCGCTGCAGCGAATAAATGTCGGCGTAGATGCGGGCCAATACCTGACCTTTCACCACACTGTCGCCCTCCTCCACCGTCAGCTCCGTGATCTCCCCTGAAATATCGGGACTGATCTTCACCTCGACCTCGGGATATACTTTACCGCTGGCATTCACGGATTCAATGATGGTGCGACTCACGGCCTTACCCACGGCAACTTTTTCTTCCCCATCCCGATTGCCACTGAACCGGGAGATCCCCCAGATCAATAAACCAATCACCAGAAGAACTAAATACCATCTCTTTTTCAGTTTTTGAAACATATGCCTGCGTTTGTAAAAAATCAGAGTTTAATGCCTTGTCCGCGATAGAATTCCAACAATTTCATCTTGAATACATAGTCGAACTGCGACAAGATCAATTGAGCCCGAGCACTGATCAAGTTGTTGCGACTGTTATTCAAGTCAAAAGCCGATAGCAAATTCAAGTCGTATCGCTTGCTGGCAAACTCAAATGCTTTTTCGGCCGTTGCGACCGACCGCTGACGGGCCTTGTACTGCTGCATGGCCGTCGTTGCATCGGTGTAAGCCTTATAAATATCTTGTTTCAATTGCAATTGACCTTGTTCTTTTTGCAAGGTCCATTGTTGTACCGTGTACTTCGACCGTTGCCAATTGATGCGACTGGATTTTCCATTGAAGAGCGGCATATTCAGGCCAATGCCGATGCTCTGCCCGAAATTCTTACTGAATTGATCTGAAAATGATCCGGTGCGGTAATAACCGACAACGTTCGAGCCATCGACGTAACTCGGCGCCTCGACCGGAAAAAACGTTCCGCCGCCGGCACTCACCCGCAGCCCTGTCGGATAATATCCCGTCAAAACCTGTTCGTAGATCGCCTTCTTGAAGGAGATGGCGTTGGTCGCCAAACTTCCGAATGCCGTTACCGAAGGATACAAAGCCGATTTGGCCGCTTGCGCTTGCTTCCGTGCAGCCATCAAACGCAATTCATTTACTTTTTGCTGAGGCAAAAAGGTTACCGCGGATAGATAGACCGTTTCCGGTTCGAGATCCGACAGAGGCAGCAACGGAATCGATTCAACCGGAGGGGTAGCGATCGAAAAAGCGGCACCGGCATCCAGACTCAATATCGCCTTCAGTTGCAATGTCAACAATTGCACCGAGCCTTGCGCGCTGACCAAGGCGGCACTGTCTCTAGCCACCTGCGCTTCCAATTCCGCCGCATTCAATTCAGGCAAAGCACCAGCCGCTACGCGCTGGCGAGTGGCCATATATTGTGTCTTGGTTAGATCCAATTGTACTTGTGCCAAACCAACTTGCTCGCGTGCCAACAAGACCTGCAGGTATCCGACCGCTACATTGAGCGCAATGTCATCTTGAACTTTTTTGGTTTGCTCCTGATCGGCCGCCCAGCTCAACTTGCTGGCTTCTGTATTGTTCTTACGCGAAAACCAGTTGAAGACCGTAACACCGGATTGCAATTGCATCCCGAGGTTCAGGAAGTTGTTGTCTTCCAACACACCGGTGGTTGGGTTCTCCGAACGACCCAAGCGATACCCTGTGCTTCCTCCAAAATTCAAGGTGGGCAACTGGCCCCATTTATTCTGCTGGTAGGTAAGCTCAGAGAAACGGGATTGAAGATCGGCCTGCCGGACCGAAATGTTGTTCTTGACCGCATGGTCAACGCAACGACGCAGGTCCCATACTTCCTGTGCCGAAAGCAACGTGTTCAGTGCTAAAAAAGAGAGGATCAGCCCGATTCGTTTCATAGGCGGCAAAATTAACAAGCGCGACCGAGCCCGAGCCTGATTATCAAGCATTTTTTGAAAAGGGGGTTGTTAAAGCCGTCCTAAAGCCTGATCTAGGTCAGCAATTAGGTAGTCGGGCTCTTCCAATCCGATGTAAATACGAACATATCGGTGCAGCGGGCTTTCCGGATCGTAATCGGCTGGCTCGATCCCCGCGCATTTGGGGATCACCAAACTCTCGTGCCCGCCCCAACTCACGGCCATCAAAAAATGCTTCAGCGATTCACAAAACCGGACGATGTCGGCCATCGCTCTTTTTTTCAATACCAAGGTGAAAAGTCCACAAGCCCCGCGCATTTGCTGCTGAGCCAGTGCATATTGAGGGAAGCTTTCATCGAAGGGAAACAATAAAGTCTCTACCCGAGGATCCTGTTTCAAAAATTCGACCACCTGTTTCGTCGATCGTTCGATCCGCTCCAATCGGGCCGGCAACGTACGCAAGCCACGGATCATCAGCCAGGCATTGAAAGGTTGAATGCCGCTGCCGATATTTAGATACTCGCTATCGAAAATCTTGCGCATGCGAGCAGCCGATCCGGTCAGCACCCCACCCAAGGTATCGCTGTGCCCACTGATGTACTTAGTAGCCGTTTGCATCACCAGATCGATGCCCAATTCGATGGGGCGTTGATAAAAAGGCGTGCAATAACTATTGTCGATCAACGTAACGATGCCGCGACGTTTGGCCAAAGCCGCAACCGCCGCCAATGGCTGCAAGGAATAATCCCAACTATTGGGCGATTCCAAATAGATGAACGTGGTATTGGGCTGCATCGCCGCTTCCCACTCCTGAATAGTCTTTCCCGGTATGTAGGTGGTTGTGACTCCAAAACGCGGAAGAATCACGTCGAACATGCGCTGTACCCAGGTGTAAGGAGCTTGGACCGAGACAATGTGATCTCCGGCTTTGACGTTCGCCAATACACCGGCAAAAATGGCCGCCGCGCCACTATTGAACACCAAGGCATCTTCGGCGCCATCCATCGCGGCCAACTTTTTCCGAAGAATGTCGACAGTCGGATTCAAACCGCGACTATACAGATAGCCGCCCATCTCATCGGCAAAGGCTTGCCGAAGCGAGTCAACCGTAGGAAAAGCGAAATTGCTGGACTGTACGATGGGCGGACTTACCGCGCGATAATACTGTTCACGATCTTCCGCCAACTCCGTCAGAGTCTGCGACCAATCGGGCTTAGGAAAGGGAGGCATCCGTATTTTTTTTAAACCGTTTCACAACAAAATAGATCAGCAGAAAAGCGATCAACACACCTACTCCCGTGATTGCCGCCGTGGGATCATCCAGCGCGATGCTCGCCCCCACAAACACATAGGCACTCATGAAGATGATCGGGAGCAAAGGGAAAAACTTCATTTTATAGATCCCGGCACCATCCAAATGCTTTGTTTTTCTTCGAAACCAAAAGATAGTAGCGCTGCTGAGCACCATTCCGAAACAATCCAAAAAGATGGTAAAGCTCAGGATCTGCTCGAATTCCTGCGAAAAGAATAAGATCACAAAACAGAGAATGGTAAAAATAGTCAGGGAGAATTTCAACACTCCTTTCTTTTCATCTAGTTGCGCAAATGGCTTGGGCAAACTACGGTCCTGTCCCATGGCATACATCACACGTGGATTGCTCATCAATTGACCGTTCACGTAGGCCAGCACGCCTAAAAACAGAAAAGCAGAAAATAGGATGGCGCCTTGAAGGCCAAAGATCTTATCCACCAAAACGTAGGCGATCTCTCGTTCTCCTTTCATTTGCTCAAATCCGATCAACTTGTAATAACTCAGATTGGCGAGTAGATACAGGGAGATGATGACCAGGATGCCAATGAAGATCCCACGGGGAATGTTTTTGGTTGGATTCTTTACCTCCTGGCCAAAGTTGATCGTTTGCTGATAACCGCCATACGTGAACGAGACGGCGATCAAGCTCACTCCCAGGCTCTTGATCCAATCCATCGTTGTAAAATCAGCAGGGGCGGTTGATGCCTCGATGGTTGCATACTCCTGTGGAAAGAACAAGGCCGCTATGATCACCAGGAGCATGCTAATCTTAATGAGCATGAGTACATTTTGGGTACGCGAACTCATCCGCAATCCCTGCAAGTTGATTATATAAAAAATGCCGATGGCGACAACACTCAGTAAGGCTTTGTCGATATCGGTCCAATTGCCCGGAAATAATTTCAAGATGTACCCGCTCCCGATCAAGGCCACGCCACTCGTGCTGGCTGCATTGCTTACGAGGATCAAACAATTGATGGCAAAGGCGATGCTGGGGTGATAGGCCTCGGCAAAGATCTTGTAGTATCCGCCCGTGATCGGATAACGACTTCCGATTTCGGCGTAGGTAAGGGCCCCGCATAACGCGACGAGTCCGCCTACGATCCAGGCAGTAAAATAAACAGAAGGGTCAAGGGCGTTCTGTGCACTGGTGGCCGCGGTTCGAAAGATCCCCATCCCAATCACCAATCCGATCACGATCATGGTGAGGGAGAAGAGGTTCAGTTTGTTCGATTTCGACATGAAGGGAAGATACGAAC
>DFST01000048.1 GCA_002378975.1 Chitinophagaceae bacterium UBA3430 | reverse complement strand
CCGATGCCCCCAATCTAGATCCGATCCGGATCCGGCGCGCACGCGTACACAATCTTCGCTCGGTAGATGTGGACATGCCCCGACAAAAGTTTGTGGTGGTGACAGGCGTTTCGGGTTCCGGGAAATCGTCGCTGACCATGGACACGTTGTTTGCCGAAGGTCAACGCAAATATGCCGAGAGTTTAAGTGCGTATGCCCGGCAATTTCTAAATCGAATGAACAAGCCGGATGTCGATGACATCAAGGGATTATGCCCCGCAATTGCCATCGAGCAGAAAGTTGTCACTCGAACTCCACGAAGCACGGTGGGTAGCTTAACAGAGATCTATGATTACCTGCGGTTGCTTTATGCACGGATCGGACGAACCTATTCGCCGGTATCGGGTCAGGAGGTGAAAAAACAGGACGTGGCCGATGTCGTCGATTTGCTGAAACAATTGCCAAGCGGCGAGAAGCTCTTCTTGCTCGCCGAGCTCAAACGAAGCAAATCAAGGAGCTTGGTCGATGAATTGAACATACTCATCCAAAAAGGATTTGCACGGATTTGCATTCGTTCCAATCAAGCCGATGCGCCTTCGACGGTCTACAACATGGATGCTTTTTTGGAATTGTCAGCCGCCGAGCAGAAAAAAAGCACCCGCGATTCGGTCGTATATCTGTTGGTCGACCGACTGGTTGTCAGCGAATGGGATGCAGATGACTTGCACCGGGTTGCTGACTCAGTGGGCACCGCCTTTGCCGAAGGCGAGGGGCGCATGCAGGTGCGCGTAGGAGAAGGTCAGTGGTTGTCTTTTCACAATCGGTTGGAAGCGGACGGTATGATCTTTGAAGATCCCGTACCTCATCTGTTTTCCTTTAATCATCCCTTAGGTGCTTGCCCAACCTGTGAGGGCTACTCGCAGGTGCTCGGCATCGATTCAGATAAAGTGATTCCTGACCCACGTTTGAGTGTGTACGATGGAGCCGTGGCTCCCTGGCGTGGTGAAAAAATGGATTGGTGGAGGCAGCAATTCATCAAAAAGGCGAACTCGGTCGATTTCCCCATCCATCGGCCGATTTTGGAACTCAATGCCAAACAAGTGAAAACACTTTGGTCGGGCATCGACGGCATTGGCATCGATGATTTTTTTGCCGACGTGGAATCGCAATTATACAAAGTTCAGTTTCGCGTTTTATTAAGTCGTTATCGAGGACGAACCCTTTGTCCCGATTGCCAAGGAACCCGCTTACGCAAAGAAGCCGGATACATACGGATCGATGGACGTTCGGTTGGGGAACTTTGCGCTTGGCCCGTCGATGAAGTAGTGAAATGGATGCAGGGGCTTGCCGCGAAATTGAATGAGCATGAGCAGACCGTAGCCAAACGACTATTGATCGAATTGAACAACCGATTGGGAACCTTGCAAAAAGTGGGATTGGGTTATCTCACCCTGGATCGGTTGGCCAATAGTTTAAGTGGAGGAGAAAGTCAGCGGATTCAACTCACGCGCAATCTGGGGAGCAACCTTACACGATCCTTATACATTTTGGATGAACCCTCGATCGGATTGCATCCCCGGGATACCGACAATCTGATCCGTGTATTGGAGGAGTTGCGTGCATTGGGAAATACGGTCGTGGTGGTGGAACACGATGAAATGATGATGCGCCGGGCCGATCATATCATTGATATGGGGCCGTTGGCGGCGCATTTGGGCGGGCAAGTAATTGCAGAAGGAGATGCCGAAACCATCATGGGCAATCCGAGTAGTTTGACCGGACAATACCTGAGTGGGCAGCGAGCCATTCAACGAATCGGGGAGCCGCGCACCTGGAATCGTTCTATACAAATAAAAGGAGCGCGTCAGCACAACCTGAAGAACATCGATGTGGAGATTCCGCTAAATGTATTGACGGTCATCTGCGGTATCAGCGGAAGCGGGAAAACCACGTTGGTCAAGAAGATCCTGTATCCGGCCTTGCAGAAACTTTATGGCGAGATCTTGGAAAAGCCCGGATTGCATCAGGCGATCACCGGTGATCTGAATTCCATTCAACAGGTGGAGATGGTCGATCAAAATCCGATCGGTAAATCATCGCGCAGCAATCCTGTTACGTACATAAAAGCATACGACAGCATCCGTGATCTATATGCCGATCAACCGGCATCGGTACGACAAGGTTTCACCGCCCGACATTTTTCTTTCAATGTGGATGGAGGCCGATGCGATACTTGTCAAGGGGAAGGGGAACAGATCGTGGAAATGCAATTTTTAGCCGATGTGCACTTGGTATGTGAATCCTGCGGTGGGAAGCGCTTCAAACCGGAGGTGTTGGAAGTGACCTATAAAGAAAAAAGCATTCACGATGTGTTGGAACTTTCGGTGGATGAAGCCCTGGATTTCTTTGCAACCGAAAAAGCGATCGTGAAAGCCATCCAGCCCTTATCAGCTGTTGGACTCGGATACATCAAACTGGGTCAATCGGCCAATACCTTATCGGGCGGCGAAGCGCAGCGGGTGAAATTGGCTTCCTTTTTGGCGAAGAACCGGGCTCAGCACAAAGGACTATTCATATTTGACGAACCTACCACTGGCCTGCATTTTCACGACATCGAAAAATTGTTGGGTGCCTTTCAGGCATTGATCGAACAAGGGCATACCGTATTGGTGATCGAACACAATACCGATGTGATCCGTTCGGCCGACTGGGTCATTGAATTGGGACCGGAGGCCGGTTCGGGTGGAGGTGAATTGGTCTTTGCTGGAACGCCGAAGGAGTTGAAGAAATCGAAGCGGAGTCGAACCGCGCCTTATCTATGAATTGCGGGTATTACCCATTTTATGGATCAGCTTTACATCTAGAATAAATTCGACAACTAAATTTTCAAAGCTCCTTATAAAGTGGATACTGAGCCATCAATTCATGTACCGATTGGCGAACCGATGTTAGATTCGAAACATCATCCGGGTTGGTGAGTACCTGATCGATCATTGAGGCGATGATCTCCATCTGGGGTTCTTTGAGCCCGCGGGTGGTAATGGCCGGTACCCCAACACGCATCCCGGAGGTGACGAAGGGTGATTTATCATCGAAAGGAACCGCGTTCTTGTTCAGCGTGATGTGCGCGAGATCCAAGGTTTCTTGTGCTTTCTTACCCGTAATGTTCTTGTTGCGCAGGTCGATCAACATCAGGTGATTGTCGGTTCCGCCACTGATTAATTGATAGCCACGATCAACGAAGGATTTGGCCATGGCTTGCGAGTTAGCAATAATTTGCTTTCCGTACGATTTGAAATCGTCAGTCAGGATTTCACCAAATGCAACCGCTTTGGCAGCGATCACATGTTCGAGTGGTCCGCCTTGCGTGCCGGGGAATACTGCCAAGTCAAGCAGCGAACTCATCATTCGTATGTTGCCCTTGGGGTCTTTGATGCCATAGGGGTTTTCGAAATCGTGTCGCATGGTGATGATTCCACCGCGAGGGCCACGAAGTGTTTTGTGCGTGGTGGAGGTCACGATGTGACAATGATCGAACGGATCATTGAGTAGTCCGGTGGCAATTAGTCCGGCCGGATGGGCGATGTCGGCCAATACCAGTGCGCCCACTTCATCGGCCACGGCCCGGATGCGTGCATAATCCCAATCACGGCTATAGGCGGAAGCACCACAGATGATCATTTTGGGCTTTTCGCGGCGGGCCGTTTCTTCCAAGTGTGCGTAATCGATCAATCCGGTTTCACGATCAACGCCGTAGAAAAAAGCTTGATAATACTTTCCGCTTAAATTGGCCGCGCTGCCATGGGTCAGGTGTCCGCCCATGCTCAGATCCAGTCCCAGAATTTTATCACCCGGTTTCAGACAGGCCAGAAATACGGCTGTGTTTGCTTGAGCACCGCTGTGGGGCTGCACGTTGGCCCATGTAGCATTGAATACATTTTTCAGCCGATCGATGGCAAGGCGCTCAATCTCATCAATGATTTCACAACCTCCGTAATATCGTTTTCCTGGATAGCCTTCCGCATATTTATTGGTGGCTACCGAGCCCATGGCTAGCATGACCGCCATTGAAGTGAAATTCTCCGAGGCAATGAGTTCAATGCCTTCGCGTTGGCGTTTTAATTCTTTGCTAAGCAGGTCGAATACAGGGGTGTCTTTTTGCATAGGGCAAAATTAAGGATTGACGCCGGGGTGGCGATTGACGGGGAGTGGATGTTAAAAAATCCTAGTTTTGGTCGTTTCCAACAGTATGAAAGCCATTATTCCCGTTGCCGGGGCCGGCACCAAGCTCCGCCCCCACAGTTACACCCAGCCCAAAGCGCTGATCCCGCTGGCCGGTAAAACCGTCCTGAGTATCATCGTCGATCAACTGCGTGAGGCCGGTGTTCGGGATTTCATTTTTATCGTCGGGTATTTTGGGAAGAAGATCGAGGACCATGTGCGTCAGCAATACCCCGAACTCAATGTCTCTTTTGTGCACCAGGCCGATCGGCAAGGGGTGGGCCATGCTATCCAGTTAACCCGTGAGCAGGTGGGCCAGGAGGAAATGATCGTGGTGTTGGGCGATAGTATTTGCGAGTATGATGTACAGGTGGTGATCAATAGTCCGCATTCCATGATCGGCCTACGCAAGGTGGATGATCCCCGCGAATTCGGGGTGGCTGAGGTCGATGATACCGGCAAGGTCCTGCGCGTGGTCGAAAAACCACAGATTCCTACCTCGAATTTGGCCATTGTGGGGGTATATAAGATCCGGGAAACTCAATTGTTATTTGATTGCCTGCAACAGAATATCGAATCGGGTGTGCAGAGTCACGGAGAATTCAGTCTCACGGATGCGCTTGATTGTATGATCCGGTCCGGTGCGGAGCTGCGCTCCTTTCGGGTCGACAACTGGTTCGATTGCGGCCGAAAAGAAACTTTGTTGGAATCGAATCAGGTCTTACTCAAGAAATTTGCCTCGGCGGTTCCCATCAATCCCTACGAGAATTGTGTGTTGATCCCACCCGTGAGCATTGGCCAGGGTTGTACCCTTCGCAATTCCATCATTGGTCCGCATGTGGCTATCGGCGATCACAGCTGCATCGACGAATCAATCGTACGCAATTCCATCATTGGCTCCTATGCCGAACTGGTCGATATTGTACTCACCGATTCGGTGATCGGCAGCGATACACATCTAAAAGGTGAAACCCGTTCGTTAAACATCGGCGATAACACCAGCATTGATCTGGGTTGAATTCAATGTGCATGGCTCCCACTTTTTTCAATAACCGCCTGACTCAACTGCTCCACATTGAGTATCCGATCATTCAGGCGGGCATGATCTGGGCCAGCGGCTGGAAACTGGCGAGTGCCGTGAGTCGGGCCGGTGGACTGGGCATCCTCGGTGCCGGATCGATGTATCCCGATGTACTGCGCGAACAAATTCGTAAATGTAAGGCCGCCACCGATCGTCCTTTCGGTGTCAATTTGCCACTCCTGTATCCAGATATCGAAAAACACATCGAGATCATTATTGAAAATCGGGTACCCGTAGTGATCACGTCGGCAGGTTCCCCCAAAACCTGGACTTCCATCTTAAAAGAGAAAGGCATTCGAGTCATTCATGTGGTTTCCTCTTCGGCTTTTGCACAAAAAGCCGTTGCGGCCGGCTGTGATGCAGTCGTGGCCGAAGGATATGAGGCTGGTGGACATAACGGACGGGAAGAAACAACCACGATGGTGTTGATCCCCCAAGTGGTGCAGGCTGTTTCCATACCTGTAATCGCGGCAGGAGGTATTGCCACGGGCCAACAAATGCTGGCAGCCCTGGCATTGGGGGCATCCGGGGTTCAGATCGGCACTCGTTTTTTGGCCAGCGATGAATCGTCCGCACACCCGGATTTCAAGAAAAAAGTAATCGAGGCCAAGGAAGGCGATACGCATTTGCGGATGCATAAGTTGGTACCGGTACGCTTATTGCAAAATGAATTCTATCGACGTGTTGAGGAAGCCGAAGCACGAGGCGCCTGTGCCGATGAATTGAAAGAGATCCTCGGTCGAGCCCGTGCCAAAAAAGGCATGTTCGAGGGCGATCTCGATGAAGGGGAACTGGAAATAGGTCAGGTAAGCTCCCTGCTCGATGACATCTTACCGGCCGAGACGATCGTCCGAAATCTGCTCCACGATTATCAACACGCCTTGGAAGCGCTTACCGCAAATCGCTGATCAGCTTTTTCGAAACACCCATTTCAACATTTCCCCCCAGGTAGGTTTTTTGCCGTACATCAGAATCCCGGTACGATAGATCTTTCCGGCAAACCAAACGGTTCCCAAAAATCCGATCACCAACATGACCATAGACAATCCAAGTTGCCACCAGGGAACGGTGCCCGGTACGCCATAGGGAATGCGGGCCATCATCACGATGGGGGAACTGAAAGGGATGATGCTGGCCCACACAGCGATCGGTCCGGTTGGATTCGCCGTAGCGGTCGACATCAGGGCAATTGAAATGATCACCAGCATCGTAATGGGAAAGCTAAGTGATTGGGCCTCTCGAAGATCTTCGTTGACGGCGCTGCCGATGGCGGCATAGAGTGACGAGTAAAAAAAGAATCCTCCCAGAAAATAAAATCCGAAACAGAACAAGATCAAGGGAACATTGATGCCCGTGAATACCTGCTGCATCTTTCCAACCATGACCGTGGCTGCGCTCATGGATTCGCCCGATGCTTTGGATACATTGTATACGATCAACACAAAACCGATCCAAAGAAGAAATTGAGTCAGTGCCACCAGGCCAATGCCGATGATCTTGCCCATCATCATTTGGAAGGGGCGTACCGAAGAGACCAATACTTCTGCAATGCGATTGGTTTTTTCTTCCATGACACCCATCATTACCTGGGATCCGTAGATCAATAAGATCAAATAGATCAACAGACCGGCTACATATCCAATGACCTCGGCGATGTTCGCATTGGAGCTGGCGTCGTCCATATTCTTGGATCGGATCGAAAGTTGACTGGCCTGCAGGATCACTTGTTTGTTTTCATCGATCGAGAGGCTGTCGTTCTTGATGCGATTCCAAATGCGGTTGAGTTTGGCCTCCACGGTGGCGGTAGTGCCACTGCCGTATGATTTTTTTGCTTCGATGAAGATCTGGTCAGAACCTTGTCGCCAGTCCAATTTCGGCAGGCGAATGAACCCGTCATAGCCAGCCGCTTCGGGATCTTTCAATACGTCTGTAGCGCGCTCAGTAACCAAGCTGATCTTGGAGCTGGGATCGAGGGTGTTTTCGCGGTCCAGATCGACTTGCTTGAAATAACCACTTTGATCGATCAAGGCGATGTTCAGATTTTGTTTGCTGTTCTCGGCCAGGAATCCCATCCCGAAGATGAGTCCGACGTAGAGGATCGGAAACAGCAAAGTGGAAATGATGAAGGTCTTTTTCCGTACGCGGGTCAGGTATTCGCGTTGTATGATGATGAATGTCTTGTACATGATGTTGGATTATCAGGCTGGTTGAAATTGACGGGTTACCGGAGTGTCTTCGACCAAGCGAATGAAAATATCGTTCAGGCTGGGCAATATCTCTACGAAGGAGTGGACCGGAATCGAGCGATCAATGAGAAAACGCAATACGTCGTTGGAGCTTTTTCCATCGGCGATGCGTGCGATCTGTTCGTTTTCCTTTGACTGAATGAGTTCAAACGGTGCTTCGGCGAGATGTGCTTCGTTGAGGGCCGGGATTCCGATGCGGTATTGACTCTGTTTGTATTGCTGTTTGATCGAGTTGACTGTGCCGTCCAAGATCTTTTGTCCGCGATTCACCAAAATGATCTGTTGGCAGATCTCTTCCACTTGCTCCATTCGATGCGTACTGAAGATGATGGTCGATCCGTTCTTCGCCAGCCGATGAATTTCATCTTTGATTAGGTTGCTGTTTACCGGATCGAGACCACTGAAGGGCTCATCCAAGATGATCAAACGGGGCTCGTGCAATACGGTGCTCACGAATTGAAGTTTTTGACTCATCCCCTTGGAGAGGTCTTCCACTTTTTTATTCCACCAGCTTTCCATTTCCAGGCGCTCAAACCAAATTTTTACTTGACGCATCGCATCGCTTCGTGATAATCCTTTGAGTTGGGCCAGATAGAGCGCATGCTCGCCGATCTTCATTTTCTTGTATAGGCCTCTTTCTTCCGGCATGTATCCGATGTGACGTACATCGTGGATGGGATCGAAGGGCTTTCCTTGAAACGTGATCTGGCCCGCATCCGGGTAAAAGATGCCGGTGATCATACGGATCAGGGTGGTCTTGCCAGCTCCGTTGGGACCCAGAAGTCCGAATATGGATCCCTCCTCTACAGAGAAGCTGATGTCGTCCACCGCCTTCTGATTGGCGAAATATTTTTTCAGGTGTTGCACCTGCAGCAGCTCGGCCATGGCGAGAAAAATTTCAGCAAAGGTATTGGTCCTGCTGTGAGCCCGTGTTATCCATTCGTTAAACGCTGGAGGATCGCCTCGGCAACCCGTTCTCCATCCATGGCGGCACTCACGATGCCTCCGGCGTAGCCGGCTCCTTCGCCGCAGGGGTAGAGATTAGTGACCTCCGGATGATGAAAAGCGTCGCGGTCGCGGGGGATCCGCACCGGGGAGGAGGTCCGTGATTCCGTAGCCACCACCACCGCTTCCCGGGTGTAATACCCGCGCATTTTTTTGCCTACCCGTACAAACGCCTCTTTCAGTCGGCGGTGTATGAATGCAGGCAACACTTCTCGTAGATCAGCGGCTTTGAGTCCGGGGAGGTAAGAACAATCTGGCAAATCACCGGAAGTCCGTCCCTCACAAAAATCGGTGAGGCGCAGGGCTGGGGCGACCAATTCACCACCTCCGGCACGAAATGCCTGCTGCTCGATGGACCGTTGAAAGGCCAGGGCCGCGAGCGGACCTGTTTGTTCGAATTTTTTACAATCGGCCAAGTCCACACTGACCACGATGCCACTGTTGGCGTATGGATTGTTTCGTTTGGAGGGGCTCCAGCCATTTACAACAATCTCCCCTGGGGCGGTTGAGGCGGGCGCGATGATACCCCCCGGACACATACAAAAAGAAAAAACGCCGCGCTCTTCCACTTGTTCAACCCAACTGTAGGCAGCCGGAGGCAAAAGGGGATCGCGGTGCCCTTGACAATGGTATTGGGCCTGATCGATGGTGTCCTGTGGATGCTCGACCCGAACACCTAAGGCAAAAGGTTTGGCTTCGATCCGGATTCCTTTGTGGTGCAGCAGTTCAAATACATCGCGGGCCGAATGGCCGGTCGCCAACAAATAGGCATCGGCCTGGTGGATACGACCAGCGGCATCGACCAAGGCGCGGATTTGTCCGGCTTGCAGCTGTAGGTCGCTCATTCGGGATTCGAAATGGATCTCACCACCCGCTTGCTGAATGGCTTCCCGCATGGCGGTGATAATTCCGGGAAGTTTATTGGTGCCAATATGGGGATGGGCGTCGATCAAAATATTGGATGAGGCGCCAAAAAACACAAATAGTTGGAGAATGCGTTCCAGATCGCCCCGCTTCTGGCTTCGGGTATACAATTTGCCGTCGCTGTAGGTACCTGCACCTCCTTCTCCAAAGCAATAATTGCTGTCTGGATCTACCTGGCCCTGTTTATTCAGAGCGGCTAAGTCCCGGCGCCTGCTGCGAACATCCTTTCCCCGTTCAATAATGATGGGTTGAATGCCCGATTGTATGAGTTTGAGTGCGGCAAACAATCCGGCTGGTCCGGCCCCCACGATCACCACTTTTTTGGCACCGGGTTTCAGGACCGGGAATTCGAACTGAATCGGGACCTCTGGAGATAGGGGTTCGTCGATGTATGCATCGATGGTCAGAATCACACGAACCGATCGGTGGCGTGCATCGATCGATCGTTTTCGGATGCGGTATCCGGAGAGTTGTTGAGTTGGGATGCCAAGGGCAGACAGCAATACCGATCGGACCAGATGCGGGTTGGTCGCTTCTGCCGGCAATACGGGGATTCGAATGGAGCGTATCATTATCGGTCAGGGAGTTATCCTGAAAGCATAAAGATCGGTTTTTATGAGCGATTTCACTTAGTGCAGAATCAAACGATTGTTCGATGTTTCAACGCGGATTCTTTGCCAAATTGGCCGATGAACAGCTGAAAGGGAATGAGGTTGATATTTCCAAATTTTTGCATGAAAAAAGCAGGAAAAAATAAGGTTCTGCGGAATGCTCAAAAAACAAATCCGCAAAAGTTTTTTTTCTGGAAAAAATGTTGATATTCGCCGTCCCACTAGACTTTTTGTGAATAAGCATAGCGAGGAGGTGGGCTTAACATCAACAACCGGTCATTCTAGATAAACTGCTTTGAGCTCGATGGAGAAGAACGTGGAAAAAGTTTGGTCGAACTGTCTCAAGATCATCAAGGACATCGTGGAATGGCAGCATTTCAAGACCTGGTTTGAGCCCATTGAGCCAGTTTCTCTGAAAGGCAGTGTGCTGGTCATTCAGGTTCCCAGTCAATTCTTTTACGAATATTTGGAAGAGCATTACGTGAATCTCTTGTCCAAGACCCTGAAGCGGGAAATGGGCAAAGAGGCGCGTTTGGAATACCGGATCATGGTCGACAGTGGCAACAGCCGCAACAAGCCGGTGACCATGGACGTGGCGGGTCAAGGTTTCAAAGCCTATTCCAACAACGAAATGGATTTCCCGCTGGTGATCAATACACCTGTACGCAATCCCTTTGTGATTCCGGGATTGAAGAAAATGCAGATTGACCCGCAGTTGAATGCCAGCTATACCTTCGACAGTTTTGTGGAAGGGGATTGCAACCGGGTGGCGCGTCGGGCCGGGAAAACGGTGGCCGAGAAGCCCGGGGCCAATTCGTTCAATCCCTTGGTGATCTACGGTGGTGTCGGGTTGGGAAAAACCCACTTGGCGCAGGCCATCGGCAATGAGGTGAAGCGTTCGCATCCCAATAAAGTGGTGCTGTATGTAAGTGCGGAGAAGTTCATCAACCAGTTCATGGACCACAGCCGCAACAATGCCATCAACGATTTCATTCATTTTTATCAGTTGATCGATGTATTGATCGTAGACGATGTCCATTTCTTCGCCAAGGCGGAGAAAACACAGGACGCCTTCTTCGCGATCTTCAATCACCTGCACCAGTCCCAAAAGCAACTGGTTCTCACTTCCGATAAATCACCCAAGGACCTGGAAGGATTGAATGAGCGTTTGCTCAGTCGTTTCCGCTGGGGGCTCAGCGCCGACCTGCAAGTGCCGGAATACGAGACCCGCGTGGAGATCCTGGAACTGAAAATGAAGAAGAACGGCCTGGAGATGCCCAAAGAGGTCGTTAAATACATCGCTTACAACATCAGCAACAACGTGCGCGAGTTGGAAGGTGCCTTGATCTCTTTATTGGCCCAGTCTTCCTTGAACCGCCGTGAGATCGACCTCGATCTGGCTAAAAAGGTGTTGCGCAACTTCGTGAAATCTTCCAGCAAGGAGATCACCATCGATACGATCCAGAAGATGGTCTGCGAATACTTCGATGTCGCATACGATAAGTTACTTCAAAAAACCCGCAAGCGCGAGATCGTGCAAGCCCGTCAGATTACCATGTACCTGGCCAAAGCCTTCACGAAGAACTCACTGAAGACAATCGGGGAGCATTTCGGAGGCCGCGATCATACTACAGTCATTCACTCCTGCCAGACCGTCAAGGATCTGATGGACACGGATGGCGTGTTTCGAGAAAACGTGCTCGAACTGCAACAGAAAGTGCAGTTGGCGGCAATGTGATCGGAAGACTTGTAAATCGAATCCAGAATCTTTAATTTTGTCGCCCAAACCCGGAGAGGTGCCTGAGTGGCCGAAAGGGCCGGTTTGCTAAACCGTTGTACGGACTTAAATCTGTACCGAGGGTTCGAATCCCTCCCTCTCCGCATCTTAAAAAAACAAATGCCCCGATTTCGGGGCATTTGTTTTACAAGGTCTCTACACTCCGATTTACAAAAGCCGTAAGGTCGGCGCCTTTCAGCATCCCCTGTGCCAGCAAGGCCAGGTCATACGCTTGTTTGGCCAACTTGGCTTGTTGCTCGGCATCGGCCAGGAGGATCTTTTTCAACAGCGGATGATTGCCGTTCAAAGAAACCTTGAAGGTCTCCGGCAAATTGCCGTAGAAGTTCATACCCCCACCCATTTTGCTCATTTCTTTCATCCGGCGCATCCATTCTTCGCGGGTGATGATCACCGGCAATTGTTCAGCCTGTAAGCTTTCCAACTCCACACTCATCGCTTTGTTGTTGATGGCCTCCTCGAAAATTTTCTTGATGTCGTTCACTTCGGTTTCCGTCAATGCATGGGTAGGCGTGTCCGACTTCTCTATGAGTTTGTCGAGTATGTCCGCATCCACCCGCTTCATCGAGGTTTTTTCCAGTTTCATCTCCAGGTGCTGGATGAAATGCATGTCAATGGGCGAGTCCATCACCAAAACATCATATCCCTTTTGATTGGCAGCCTCCACATAGCTGTGTTGTCCGTCGGCGTCTTGCGTATACAGCCAAACCAGTTGGCCATTTTTATCGGTCTGGAAATCCTGCACTTTGATCTTGTATTCGTCCAGGGTGTTCGTTTCCGATTTTGTGTTGGTCAGCAACACAAAGTTTTTAGACTTCTCAAAAAACTTCTCATCGGAGAGAGACCCATACTTGATGAACATGCCCAGGTCCTTCCATTTTTCTTCGAACGATTTTCGGTCCTTGTTGAACAGCTCCTGCAATTTCTCGGCCACCTTGCGGCTGATGTAGCCGTTGATCTTTTTGACGTTGCTGTCGGCTTGCAGGAACGAGCGGCTTACATTCAGCGGAATATCGGGTGAATCGATCACGCCATGCAGCAATAACAAGAACTCAGGCACGATGTCTTTGACCTCATCGGTAATGAACACCTGGCGACTGAATAATTTGATCTTGTTGCGTTGCAATTCAAGGTCGTTCTTGACCTTAGGGAAATACAAAATGCCGGTCAGGTTAAACGGATAGTCCACATTTAAGTGTATCCAGAACAACGGATCCTCCGACATCGGATACAGCTCTCGGTAAAAGCTCAAATAATCTTCATCGGTGAGTTCGCTGGGCGTTCGGGTCCACAGCGGGTTGGTGGTGTTGACGATGTTGTCAACTTCCACTGATTTGTATTTGGGTTTGCCCTCCTTGTCTTCGCCGTCGGGCACGGATTCGGTCTTGGTGCCGAATTGAATGGGCACGGGCAGAAACTTGCAATATTTGTTTAGGATCTCCTGGATGCGGAATTGCTCGAGAAATTCCTTGGACTCATCATTAATGTACAGAATGATGTCGGTACCGCGCGTTTGGCGGTTACCTTTTCCGATTTCGAATTGTGTAGAACCATCGCAAGACCAATACGCCGCTTCGGATCCCTCCTGGTAGGAGAGGGTTTGAATCTCTACTTTCTCGGCAACCATGAAGGCGGAGTAGAAGCCAAGTCCGAATCGTCCGATGATCTCATTGGCATCTTGCGCCTCTTTGAATTTTTCCATGAACTCCGTAGCTCCGGAAAAAGCGACTTGATTGATGTATTTCTTGATCTCCTCGGCGGTCAGTCCAATACCCGCATCGGAAATGGTCAGGGTCTTGGCCTTTTCATCGAGTTTCACCTGAATGCGCAGATCGCCCAGCTCCTGCTTGACATGGCCCAGGCTGTTCAGTCGTTTGAG
>DFST01000172.1 GCA_002378975.1 Chitinophagaceae bacterium UBA3430 | reverse complement strand
TGCCAGACCCTTGGGGAGGGGAGGTATTCCAAGTCGTGCAAGGACTGAAGGGATGCTTGTTCTGGCTGATTCATGCGTACTGTTTTTTAATTCGATCTTGTAGCCAGCGTTTGGCTCGAGCGTATTGCGATTTGCTAGTCCCTTCACTGATTCCCAGCAAAGCGGCGATCTCGGCATGGTTGTACCCTTCCACAGCGTACAAGTTAAACACGGTTCTATATCCAACGGGCAGTTCCTGAATCAATGCACTGAGCTCCTTCGCTTCCAATTGAGAAACACCGGTTTCTTTCAAGCTGGGTTCATTTGGTGGATGATCAGCCTCCAGCGAAAGGACAGGTTTGATCTTTCGGAACTGTTCGATGGCGGTGTTGACCATGATGCGACGCGCCCACCCTTCAAAGGAGCCCTCTCCCCGGAAGCTGCTTAATTTTTGGAACAACTTGATGAATCCTTCCTGCAATACATCCTCTGCTGCTTCCCGGTCGGCCGCATACCGCAGGCAGACAGCGAAAAGCCGAGGCGATAACCAGCGATAGAGTTGTTCCTGTGCCCGTCGGTCATTGGCCAAACAGCTCTTTATTAAGTCGCTCAATGGAATCGGCGGGTTGCTTTCCATTATGATTTTTTTTCGGCCTCTCGAAGGAATTCGATTAGTTGGTGGACCGCTTTTTTGCGGTGGCTGTATCGATTTTTCTCCACTAAATCCATCTCGCCAAATGTGGAGCTTGATCCATCGGGACGGAAGATCGGATCATAACCAAATCCTCCGCTTCCGCGTGGGGCCATCTCAATCGTTCCGGGGCAGGTTCCGGTAAAAAAATGAGTTTCCCCGTTCCAAATCAGACAGATAGTGGTTTGAAAATAGGCCGATCGATCGGCTTGGTTTCGCATTTCGGACAATACCATTTGTATATTATCGGCATCACTTCGTTGTGGTCCGGCATAATGTGCGCTGTGTACACCGGGGCGTGCTTGCAGGGCCGGTATAAAAAGCCCACTGTCCTCGCTAAATCCATTGGTCCTGTAAGTGAGGCGTAAGATCGTTTCGATCTTGGTGTGTGCGTTCTCCTCCAACGTTTCAAAAGGTTCAGGAATTTCCACATCGATTCCAGCCTCCGACAGGGTGATCAGCTGCAGGGTTTCAGGCAGAAGGGATTGTACTTCTTTGACCTTGTTTTTGTTGTTGGTGGCGAAGATCAATTCCATGCACTAGATGCCGTAGTGTTTTTTCAATTGTCCCCACAAAGTCCGCTTGCTCGTAGGGTTAGTTGCCAATTGGCTTAAACTTGGTGCCCAGAATATCGGAATATTTTGTTGTCTGTAGCTATGATTCGGGTCATCCATGTTGGGTAAACCGATTGAGGGGCCATCGATTCCGAACACCCAACAGGCGCTTGGTTTAACGCCATGCATCAAAACATCAAATGAGTCGATCGGTGATGCAGTCAGGTTTACGATTCCTACGTCAGCCAAGCTCATCTTGCAGGCCGTGATCACACCGGTTAGGAAACTCAGGTCCTCGTCATGTAGAAAAGCATGCCCGGGCTCCTGCACTAAGATTAGGATCTTGCGCGCATAATTGCCCAGCATGGGTGGGGCGGGGGCGAGAAGCGGAACTTGTTTGGGTTGTTCGGAGCGGCCCCCGGCATCAACCAGCAGGTCCTCGTACAATGTAGCGGTTAGGCTGGCGTTCAATTTGATCTGATCAAGCGACATAGCGGGTGTGGGTAAACTATACGAATGAGTGTTCGTTTTTTTCGTTTATTTGCCCTTTCAAATGTAGTGCAATATGACTGCTGCGTGGGATATTTTGATCACTCGGGCTGAACACAGTAAGCTCCGCGATCTGAATTTGGAAAACATTCCGTTCGGTAAATATTTTACCGATCACATGTTGGAAGTGGATTTCATCGATGGTGAATGGAAGCAACCGGAGATCAAGCCCTATCAGCCTTTATTATTGGCTCCTTCCATGGCTGCTTTGCATTACGGACAAGCCATTTTTGAGGGCATCAAGGCATACAACGATCAGGCGGGCAACCCTCGGATTTTTCGCCCCCTCGATAATTACCATCGATTCAATCAATCCGCCGAACGCATGCAAATGCCGGCGGTGCCCGAAGAGATCTTCATGGAGGGTATGCGGCAACTCATCGAGTTGGACCGTCAGTGGGTGCCTTCTCGGGAAGATCATTCCCTGTACATTCGGCCGTTTATGTTTTCGACCGATGAGATGATCGGGGTTCGTCCGTCAGAGCACTATAAATTCATGATCATTCTAAGTCCTTCCGGACCTTATTACAGTATGCCCATGCGCATTCACGTGGAGGAGCAATATGTACGTGCTGCTCCGGGTGGAGTGGGTTATGCCAAGGCAGCGGGTAATTACGGCGCGGCCATGTATGCCACGGCTCAGGCTCGAAAGCATGGATACGATCAGGTACTGTGGATGGATGCGTCGGAGCATAAATATGTACAGGAGTGTGGAACGATGAACGTTTTTTTCATCATCGGAAATGTTGCTATCACCCCCAGTTTGGAACAAGGTACCATCCTAAATGGAGTCACTCGTCAATCCGTGATTACGATGTTGAAAGATGCCGGATTGACCGTAGAGGAACGTCCGCTCAGTTTGGAAGAAATATTAGCCGCCTACGATCAGGGAACATTGAGAGAGGTCTTTGGAACGGGCACGGCAGCCACCATTTCACCAATTCGGGAGCTGGCTTGTCGGGGTCGCGATTTGCACTTCGACGTGGATGCGTGGACCGTTGCACCCGGTATAAAAAAGCGACTGACCGAGATCCGTGAGGGCAAAGTTCCAGATGTACATGGGTGGATGATGCCAGTCTAACGAGGAATTTATTACTTTAGAGGGGGACGATTCGTCCCCCTTTTTCATTAATGTCCTTACCATGCAGGATGCAACCCGATCGATCCGCGTAATATTATATTGCATCACACTTTTTCCCTCGATGTTGTATGCGCAGTACAGTCCCATCGGGCTCGGAGGCTTCAATCAGGATGTTGTAGCGGAGAGTGGCAGCAGCTCATTGGCTACAACAACCAGTGAGCTGGATGCGATATCTCCTTCGAATAGCGTGGTCTATTCCACCGCATTTGCTGCGGCAAACGGATTGACTGCTGGTTTACCCGCCAACGGTACCATCGTCAGTGGCGCAGATACCTACCAGTTGGCTCCATACAATGGAAATAATGTTTTGTTTGTACGTCGCAGCCAGTCGGCCGACCTGTCCGTAACAACGCCCGCATCGTATGCCAAGATTCGGTTGCTTGCTTTTTCAACCGAGATGTCGAGCACGTTGAACATCAGTTTGGGATTTACCGATGGAACCACCACTTCATATCTGAACAATGTCGATCTGCAAGATTGGTTCAATGGAGCCAATAACATCGTGTTGCGGGGATACGGACGGATCAAGCGACTTGCTGCCGGTCCGTATACGGTAGAGGGATTGCCCAGCAATCCCCGGATGTATTACTTGGAGATCGCCTTGAATTGCACCGATCGATATAAGCTGTTAAATAAGATCAGCATCTCCAATGTATCTGCCACGGGCGGCACGTTATTTCCCAATGCCATTTTTCTAGCGGCTTCCGGTTTGGGTGTTTCGCAAAATGTCAATCCACTGATCACAGCAGCGACCTGTGCCGGGTTGAACGATGGCAGCATTGCGCTTACGGTAACCGGCTCATCGGGGCCTTATACATATAGCTGGAATACCACGCCGGTACAACCGACTTCAACCGCGACTGGTTTGGCACCCGGTAGCTATACCTGCACCATCACAGATGTCAGTGGATGTACGTCCACGTACACTGGAACAGTTGGCCTGAACAACAACGCCACGGTGAATGCGACCGCTTCTCCGGCAACCATTTGTAGGGGGCAATCGGCGCAACTCACGGCCATCCCGGGCATAGGTCAACTCACTACGTATACTTGGACGCCGGGTGCGTTGACGGGTTCCACGGTTTCGGTCAGTCCTAGCGGCACCACCACCTACACCTTGCAAGCCTCCAATGCATCCGGCTGTTCGGCAACTGCACAAGTGACGGTAACGGTTTCTCCCGATCCGGCTGCTCCCCAGGCAAATCCCATTTCAGTTTGTTCCGGCGCCAATGGCACATTAGCGGTTCAAAATCCGCTAGCTGGCGTTACCTACAATTGGTACAGTGTAGCAACCGGTGGCACGGTATTGGCCAGTGGCAACAGTTATGCCATCAGCAACGTAACGGTCAATGCAACTTATTATGTACAGGCCGTCAGTGCGGCGGGATGTGTTTCTCCAACGAGAACTGCGGTGGATGTGACCGTGAATCCGTTGCCACCCACACCGCAGGTTAGTTCGGTTACGGTCTGTCCGGGAGCCAATGCACCCTTGTTTGTGACCAATATTACGCCTGCCATTATTACTTATCGTTGGTACAGCCAAGCGACCGGCGGCACACCTGTTTTTGTCGGCAATCCATTTGTTGTCTCCAATGTACAAGCTCCATCTACTTGGTATGTGGAGGCGTTCACCACGGCCGGCTGTATTTCGGCAGGGCCGCGAATGGCAGTCAACATCAGCTTATATGTGCCATTGACAGCACCTGTGGTGACATTGCAAGCGGCCACATTTGTTTCACTGACCTTTACGTGGACACCCGTTCCTGGAGCCACCGGTTATCAGGTAAGTACCAATGGTGGGGCAACTTTTCAATCACCCAGCAGTGGGATCAACGGGACTTCCCATACAATCGCGGGATTGTCCGGGAACACAACTTTGAGTCTGGTGGTTCGGACACTGGGCGCTGAGCCTTGTCAGACTAGTGCCTGGTCGACTCCGGTGAGCGGAACCACGCTCAGTTCCAAAGAGATCTTTGTGCCCAATACATTTACCCCCAATGGAGATGGCCGAAACGACCTCTTGAAAGTGTACGGCAATTACATGGCCACACTGGAGTTTAGGATCTTCAACCAATGGGGAGAGCTGATCTTTTACACCAACGATTTAGCCAAAGGATGGGATGGCACCCATAAAGGGGTTGCTCAACCCATCGGTGTATATGCATATACCCTCAAAGTAGTATTGCAAGACAACACGGTGAAAGTGAAAACAGGTTCCATCAATTTAATTCGATGAAAAGGGTAACGCGTTTATTGATTGGATTTTCTTGGTTGTTCGGGGGCGTGTTGACGGCCCAGGTGGATCCGCATTTTTCTCAGTCCTATTCGTTTCCGATGAGTATGAATCCGGGCATGACCGGCGTGATGGAAGCGGATTTGCGCATTACGGCGATCCATCGTACGCAGTGGGGTTCGGTCATGGTGCCGTATTCGACGCAAGGGGCTTCGGTGGAGTGGAAATCTCGGGCAAATTGGCAATTTGGCCTGTGCATGCTCAATCAGCAAGCAGGGGATGCAGGTTATCACTATTTGAATGGGTATGCATCCATTGCCTATTCAGGCGTGAAATGGGGGGCGCATCAATTGGTGGTTGGGTTATCGGCCGGTCAGATCAGCCGGCGCTTTGATCCATTGAAATTTCAATTTGGCGATCAATGGAATCCGATTACCGGTTATGATCCCAATGCGCTTACCGGCGATCAACTCACCAAGACCTCCGCCACTACTTTGGATGCAGGAGTAGGAATGATGTATTGGGATGAAAGCACCGATAAAAGTGCCCGTGCCTTTGGGGGCATTTCCTGGATGCATTTGGGAAGACCTCAGGATCCGTTCATCAGCAGTTCGGTGGCCCAACGAATGCCGTATCGGCTATTGGTGCAGGGCGGGGTGCAGTGGCAGGTGACGGACCTGTTTAGTTTAACACCAAACGTTTTGGTCCTGAAACAAGGTTCTGCTTGGGAGCGGATGATGGCACTATCCGGTTCGTATGCGGTGGGGGAGGATTTGGCCTTGCTGCCTAGTTTGGCCTATCGGTTGGGCGATGCCCTGGTGCCAGGAGTTGGATTGAACTGGAAGAATTGGACCTTGGCCGCTTCATACGACCTATCGTTGGGCGATATGAGTCGCGTTGGTCCGGGTGGCAGAAGTCTCGAAATATCGCTTCGTTACACTCCGCGGCTGGCCCAAAAGGCCGGTTTTTTGCCTTGTCCTAGGTTTTAAGGGCCGAACTCATTAATTATCAAGCAGTAGAACTTCGTTTTTTTTAGAATCAAATTTTGGTGATTCGCCCCTTCACCGTTACCTTTGCTCTCCCAAAAACAAGGGATTCGAATGCCTACTATTCAACAACTGGTGAGAAAAGGACGGGAAATCATCCGCGCTAAGAGTAAATCTCGTGCGCTGGATCAGTGCCCTCAACGTCGCGGGGTTTGTACCCGTGTGTATACGACCACGCCTAAAAAACCGAACTCCGCGCTTCGTAAAGTAGCCAAGGTTCGTTTGACCAACAAGGTGGAGGTCATTGCGTATATTCCTGGAGAAGGTCACAACCTGCAAGAGCACTCCATTGTGCTGATTCGCGGAGGTCGTGTGAAAGACCTTCCGGGCGTACGTTATCACATTGTTCGTGGTTCATTGGACACGGCCGGTGTGAAAGACCGTAAACAAAGCCGTTCCAAATACGGAACCAAGCGTGAAAAAGCTAAGAAATAATCATTCGTTCAACATCTGATACGTCATGCGGAAAGCACAAGCCAAGAAACTTCCACTCGCCCCGGACCCCAAATTCAACGACAAGCTCGTTACCCGTTTCATCAATAACCTGATGTGGCAGGGTAAAAAGAGTGTTGCCTTTACCATCTTCTACGATGCATTGGACAAAGTAGCCAAGCAGACCAGCGAAGAAGGGTACGAGGTATGGAAACGCGCCTTATCCAACGTTGCTCCCTCTGTAGAGGTGCGTAGCCGTCGTATCGGTGGTGCTACTTTCCAGATTCCTTCTGAGGTTCGCCCCGATCGCAAGATCTCTTTGAGTATCAAATGGCTGGTTCGTTACAGCCGTGAGCGCAACGGTCGTTGCATGGCAGATAAATTGGCCGGTGAGATCGTAGCAGCAAGCAAAGGCGAAGGTGCTGCTTTCAAGAAAAAAGAAGACACGCACCGGATGGCAGAAGCCAACAAGGCATTTGCCCACTTCCGGATATAATCAAAACAAACTGCTCAAAAGCCATCCCTCGGGATGGCTTTTTT
>DFST01000054.1:17352-17817 GCA_002378975.1 Chitinophagaceae bacterium UBA3430 | reverse complement strand
GTCGGGTGTGTGAATTTCATCCATGAGGGTTATAGTCCCGTTCAAGAACCCGAATTCGTATTTGGTATCGGCCAGAATCAGGCCCTGTTGCAAAGCCATTTCTTTTCCCTTGCTAAAGAGCGCGAGCGCATGGTCGACGAGCTGATTCCATTGTTCGGGGGTAACTAGCTTCCGATTCAGGATCTCTTCAGCGGAGATGTCTTCGTCGTGCCCTACAGCGGCTTTGGTGCTGGGCGTTATGATCGGGGTCGGGAAGAAATCATTCTCCCTAAGACCCTCGGGGAGTGGGACGCCGCAAAGGGTTCGCAATCCAGACTTGTACGTTCTCCAGGCATGGCCGGTGAGGTTGCCGCGTACCACCATTTCGATTGGAATCGGGTTGCATTTGTATCCGATGGAAACTTGTGGAGCGGGGCTTTCCAGCAGCCAGTTTGGGCAGATGGAGCGGGTTGCCTCCAACATGTT
>DFST01000054.1:5260-16976 GCA_002378975.1 Chitinophagaceae bacterium UBA3430 | reverse complement strand
ACATCAAAGGCGGAGATCCGATCGCTGGCAATCATGACCAGGTAACGGTCGGCAAGGGTGTAAACATCACGCACTTTTCCGCTGTAAAAGGCAGTCTGATGGGGCAGTTGTAGTGGGGGCATTGCATCGAAGGTAAAACCGGGGCTAAATTCCTCCCAATTGATTGGGGATCAAGATTTCAACATATTCTCCGAAACGGTCAAAATAAAAATTTCCCTGTTCTCCCCACAATACCTAATTTTCAGCCAAATTTCAAAAACCAAAACTCCCGTTTTATGAGAATGAGCTACCGTTATTTGGCTTCATTGGTACTGACGGTGTTCGTGACTGTTCTGGCTAATGCTCAGGCAGTTACCGTTACCGGAACCGTGCGCAACAGTTCCACCAAAGAAGTTGTTCCGGCTGTTTCTGTGTCCGTTAAAGGAACCAGTCAAGGAACGTACACCAATTCGGATGGCGGCTTTAGCCTGAAAGTGGCCAAATTGCCCGTCACCTTGGTGTTCAGTTCAATTGGATTCGATGATCAGGAGGTCAGCGTGACCAGTGCAGCGGCTCCGGTCAGCGTAGACTTTAAAGTAAATACTCGCCTGGGTCAGGAAGTAGTGGTTGCGGCTACCCGTACCGCCACCCGTATCCTGGAATCGCCCGTTACGGTAGAGCGTTTGAGCAACACCGCTTTGCGTGCCGTTGCTGCGCCGAACTATTACGAAGCGCTTGGTAACCTGAAGGGGGTTGACGTACATACCGCCAGTTTGACTTTCCGTACGATCACTACACGTGGTTTCGTAAGCAGTGGTAACACGCGTATGAACCAACTGATCGACGGAATGGACAACCAAGCTCCGGGCCTAAACTTCTCTGTGGGAAGTGTTGCCGGACCGGTAGATCTGGACGTTGATAACGTAGAGGTACTTTCGGGTGCCTCATCCGCACTATATGGTTCGGGTGGTATGAATGGAACCGTGTTGATCAACACCAAGAGCCCATTCAAATTCCAAGGGCTTAGCTACAACATTAAGCAAGGGTTGACTCACGCTGACGGACGTCAGCGTCCGGCTTCTCCTTTTTATGATTGGTCTTTCCGTTGGGCCAAGGTGTACAAAGAAAAGCTGGGTATCAAATTGTCCGCTCAATTGGTTCGTGGAGCTGACTGGGAGGCCGAAGATTACCGCAACAAGAGTCAGATCGGTATCCTGAGCACCGTAGCTAATGGCAATCGCATCACTGATCCAAATTATAATGGAATCAATGTCTATGGTGACGAGACCAGTGCAGACATGAATGCGTTCTCTTACCTTGTGCAAGAACAAACGCGTCGTGCCCTTTTGGCCGGTTCCGGTGGATTGTTTGATGTTGTGAATGCCGCCAATGGTTATTTCACCTTGATCGGCAACCCGCAATACCCAACCAATGCACAAATCGGTGCATTCATCGGCAATCTGGCCTTCCTGGGACCAGCTGGTCAAACAGCGGTTCAGAACATGATGCCTTTTTACATTGGATTGCGTAACAACTACTTCAATCGCGCCAGTGTTTCTCGTACCGGTTACAACGAACAGGATCTGGTAGATTACAACACCATGAACGTAAAAGTGACCGGTGGTTTGCATTATAAGCTCACCGATAAATTGGAAGCTTCTTTTTCTTCCTATTTTGGTGCAGGTACGACTGTTTATACGGGTTCTGACCGTTATTCACTGCGTAACCTGAAAATGGCCCAGCACAAACTGGAGCTCCGTCATAAAAATTGGTACGTACGTGGTTATACAACTCAAGAAAACGCCGGCGATTCCTACAATACCAGCGCCTTGGGTGCTTTCCTCAACGAAACACACAAGCCCAGTGGTACTTGGTTTCCTCAATACATCGGCACCTTCTCAGAAGGCCGTCGTTTGAATGGAGCCGCAGCCAGCGATTTTGCTTTGCATCAAGCTGCTCGTGCTGCATCTGATGCCGGACGATTCCTGCCTGGTACCGCAGCTTTCAACAATGCCTCCAAATTGATCAAGTCCACGCCCATCCGCAAAGGTGGTGCGTTGTTCCTGGATAAATCCGACCTCTATTCTTCCGATGGTCAGTTCAACATCTCCGACATCTTCCGGTTCACCAATGCAGTTGAAGTAATTGCAGGTGCCAGCTGGAAGCAATGGGTAATGAATTCTCAAGGAACCATCTTCGCAGATACCATTCAACGTATCCGTGTAAATGAGTATGGAGGATACATCCAACTGAAGAAAAAGCTATTCAACGACGGATTGACGCTGACCGCTTCTGGCCGTTATGACAAGCAGACCAATTTCAAGGGTAAATTCACCCCCCGCGTTTCTGCTGTCGTGAAAGTGGCTCCGGAGAATTTCCTGCGTGCTTCGTTCCAGACTGCCTATCGTTTCCCGACCAACCAGAATCAATACATCAGTTTGGTTACCGGTTCCGGTTCACTCATTGGTTGTCTGCCTTCTTTCCAAGATTACTACCAGTTGAATTCAACCCGTCCGGGATATACAGCTGCCAGCGTGTTGGCGTATCGTGCCGGTGGTTTGGGTGACTCTAGCCGATTGGTTCGCGCCGGTTACAGCACCGTGAAGCCTGAAACCGTAAAATCTTACGAGTTGGGTTACAAAGGAATCCTCGGCAAGAAGTTGTTGGTTGATGCCTATGTGTACAGCAGCATTTACGAGGACTTCCTGGTAGGTGTAGCCGTTGCTCAATCTCGCTCCGGTGCAAATTCTGATTTGTACTCTCCCTTCACAACCAGCAACGTGTCTTATGTTCAGAATTCTGCCGATGCGGTACGTTCCGTTGGTTGGGGTCTGAGCCTGCAATATCAGTGGGTTAAGAACTACGTTCTCTATGGAAACGTATTCTCGGATGAGCTGCAAGATGTAGACCCTACCGTGGTTACTTATTTTAACGCTCCGAAATACCGTTTCAACCTCGGTGTTCGCAACGACAACGTGTACAAGAATTTTGGATTCAACGTTGTTTACAAATGGCAGGATGAAAACTATTACGAAGGAACTTTTGTCACCGGTACACTTCCCAGCTTCGGTTGGTTGGATGCACAGGTTACTTACCGTCCTGCAAACACGAAAAGCACTTTCCGTGTCGGTGGCACCAACATCATGAACAAATATCAGCGCACTGGTTTTGGTTCTCCTTATGTAGGAGGTCTGTACTATGTGAGCTATGGATACAATCTTTTCTAACTTGAAATCCTTGGCATGAAAAAGCCCTCCCAATTGGGAGGGCTTTTCTTTTGTATAAACCTTGTATTATTTGAGGGGGCGTTCAGCTTCCCCGATCTTGTACCCATTTTGATAGATCTCGATCTTATAATTGCCGGCAGAAAAGGATCCACGCACCGGATATTGCACATTTTGCTTCGTTCCTTTCGTATAGTTGACCTCCATTTGAGCCGTAAAGGTTTTGTTTCCTTCTTCCCGTGTTTCAAATTGAGTTTCGGTTGCGTTGATGACCTGACCATCCGGATTGGTAACAATGATCGTGATGGGCGTAGGACCGGATTTAGCGATCCGATTCTCTACGTCGAAACTAACTACTAGTTTGTCGACTCGTTTCGCGTTCGCGGTGCTCCGTTCTTTGCCACTGCGGCGCTCATCAACCGCCTGAACTTGGATGTTGGAAGCCACAAAGGTGGATCCCTGGTCGACCACGTTGGCGAGTTCGTCTTTTTCAGTTTTGGTTTTACCTAGATCCTGCTGCAGTTGTTCTTTTTCTTGCTGAAGCTGTGCATTATCGGTCGACAATATCTTGTTTTCACCGGTCAATCGGGCTACCTCCGCATCCAAATTCAGGATCCGGTCGTTCAGATCGGCAATCAATAATCTAGCTTTTTCGAGATCGGCTTGCTTTGCGTTTCGGTCTTTGAGGATCTTACGGATCTCTGCTTTTTTAGACACGATGTCCTGTTGAAGTCCGCCTAATTCTTGCTTCAGTGAATCATTGAAGCTACCCAACGAGTCCAAGCGGATCAGACTCTCATCAAAGGCTTGCTGCAAACGGACTTTGGAGGCATCCAAGGTGGTTATGTCGGCTTGCTGTCGCTGGATGGTGTCTTTTTTACTCTGCTGATCGATCAGGAGGTATACCCAGGTACCGATCAGCGCCAAAGCCAGGATCCAAATGATTCGGGTTTTTTGTTGGTCAGTCCGTGTTTCGTTCTGACCGGGATTTGATGTAGTCATGCGTAAATATTTAGGGGTTCGATACAAAGTACAGGCTTCTTGCACAATAATAGGATGTCACTACTTTATGTTTTTGCTCATTTTAACGCATGATCAACTGCAGGGGGCTTTAAAATTGCTTGAATATGGAAACTGCGGGAAAAGTCATAAAGTCTTGAAAGGCTGTATCTTAGCTATATGAAACCGGAAGAGATCCTAGCCTCCTGGCGATCGGGGAAGTGTCTGCCACTTTATTGGTTGGAGGGCGAGGAGGAATATTTCATTGAGCAATTGATGTCGGCAGCGGCTGATATTCTGCTGGAACCCGGTCAACGCGATTTTAATTTATCTGTTTTCTATGGTAAGGATTGTCAATGGTCGGAGTTGATCAATGCCTGTCGCCGTTACCCGATGTTCGCTGACCGTCAGGTGGTATTGCTGCGCGAAGCGCAATCCATGCGGGATCTGGAGAAACTGGAATCGTACCTGGAGCAACCCATGGCTTCGACGATTTTGATCGTTGGTTACAAGGACAAGAAGCTCGATTCTCGAAAACGTTTCTCCAAATTGGTAAAGGAAAAGGGGATGGTGCTCACTACCCGTAAGCTATACGATAACGAAGTGCATGCTTGGGCGGAGCAATGGGTCAAATCCAGAAAATTAAAGATCGACCAACGGGCTCAGAGTCTGTTGATTGATCACGTGGGCAATGATCTGAGTCGATTGGCGAATGAATTGGAAAAATTGGCCTTGAACGTTGGGGAGGCAGCTATGATCACGGAGGCGCACATAGAGGAATACATTGGCATCAGTAAAGACTACAACTCTTTTGAGCTACAACGAGCCTTGGGGCAGCGAAATCTATCCAAAGCGATCCAGATCATACAGTACTTCGAGGCCAATCCTAAAGCAGCCCCGATACAATTGATCTTGCCAACGCTTTATAGCTTTTTCAGTAAAGTGATGCTGGTTTTCAATGCCGGATCCGGCAATCTAGCCGCTGTGTTGGGGGTGCCGCCTTTTGTCACCAAAGAATATCAGCAGGCTGCGCAGAGCTATGGTTATGGCGGGGTGGAACAGATCTTGTTGTTGTTGCATGAGTACAATCTGCGTTCGATCGGTATCGGAGATTCCGGCACATCCGATTCAGATCTTTTGAAAGAGCTGGCCGTTAAGATGGTGCAGACTCGAGCTGCGTAGGGAGGATTCTTAGGCTATTCTCCTTATCTAGGTGCATTTGCTCGATGAGTGCGGGCAATCCCTCGAATTTTACTTCAGAACGCAAATAGGCGATTACGTGTACCTGCAAAATGCGGTCGTAGATTTCATCCTGAAAATTGAAAAGATTGACTTCGATTACCCGTTGAGTGCCCCCGACCGTGGGACGGAATCCAATGCTCATCATTCCTTGATGAGGTTGATCATATCCATCCGGTTTGGCAAATACGGCATAGATTCCATTACCCAGTACGATCTTATCTTCTGTAAGAATCTGCAAATTAGCTGTTGGATACCCCAACGTACGCCCGATCTTATTGCCATGTACCACCATCCCGGAAAAATAGAAGGGATATCCAAGGAGCTGGTTAGCGGTTGCTATATCGTGATGCAGGATCGATTCCCGGATTCGGGTTGAACTGATCACATTCTCATCCAGCCAATGGGCGGGTATCTCAGTAAGTTGATAGTTGTACAGGGTTGATTTTTCCTTTAGGAATTGGAAGTCTCCGTCCCGGTCTCTTCCAAAACGGTGGTCATGGCCAATCACGAGCGTATGCGGCATGAACTTGGCGACCAAAAAATCACGCACATATTCCTCCGCGGTCAAGTTGGCAAAAAGCTCTGTAAAAGGAACGATTACCAGATGATCGATGCCGCAGGCTGCAAGCAGCTCAATCCGCTCTTCCAAGGAATTGATCAATCGAATACCCAGGTAGGGGGAAGAAACCACACTGCGGGGGTGGGGGTGAAACGTAATCAAAACCGATTCCCCTTGAATTTTCAAGGCTTCCTCTTGAACCTGTTTCAGCACTTTTCGATGGCCATGATGTACCCCGTCAAACGTGCCTACGGTGATCACGGATCGGCGAAAACTGGGTAGTTGGTCAAGTGAGCGATGTACTTGCATGGCGCGCAAATATAAGCCAGCCGGGGCACCAAGCATTCCCGTCGGATTTCAGTAATTTCGGAGCTCGTAAAATCATTACCGATTACCATGTCCCGATACGGTCAACGAGGCGTTTCTGCGCAAAAAGAAGATGTTCATGCCGCGGTTCGAAACCTGGATGCGGGACTGTTCCCCAGAGCTTTTTGTAAGATCTACCCCGACTACCTGGGTAAGGACGAGGACTGGGTGAACGTAATGCATGCCGATGGAGCCGGGACCAAGAGCATTTTAGCTTATTTATATTGGAAAGAAACCGGAGATATTTCGGTCTGGCAGGGGATTGCGGAAGACGCCATCGTCATGAATTTGGACGATCTTCTTTGCGTAGGCATCAGCAACCAATTTCTTTTTTCCTCCACCATCGACCGAAACAAACATCGTATCCCAGGCACCGTGTTGTCGGAGATCATTGAAGGAAGTCGGCGGTTTTTTATACGCATGCAAGAGCAGGGAGTAAACATTGAATATTTGGGCGGAGAGACGGCCGATGTCGGGGATCTAGTCAGAACCATAGCAGTCAATGGAACCCTTACAGCTCGGTGGCCCAAGAATCGGATCATTTCCAATGAACGGATCAAGGCCGGGGATGTAATTGTTGGCTTAGCTAGTTTCGGACAGTCAGTATACGAAGACCGATACAACAGTGGGATCGCCAGCAATGGATTGACCAGTGCTCGCCACGACCTGCTTGCGAATCAATATGCCCACGACTATCCTGAAACTTTTGAATCGACCATGGATAGATCGGTTGTTTATACGGGGCCTTACCGCTTGACCGATCCAGTGCCTGGAATGTCGGATCTGAATATCGGACAACTGTTGCTGAGTCCCACTCGAACGTTTGCTCCCCTGGTACAAAAAATGTTCGATGCACATTTTGATCAAATCCACGGCATGATCCATTGCAGCGGCGGTGGACAAACGAAATGCTTGAAATATTTGCCCGATGAATTGGCTGTAATTAAGAATGATCTTTTTGTACCTCCGATTATTTTTGATTTGATTCAACAATCCAGCCAATCTACGGATATGGAAATGTACCAGGTTTTTAATATGGGTACCCGGCTGGAGATCTACACCGATGAACAAACAGCTTCCTCCTTAATAGGCATCGCCCAATCATTTGGGGTGGAGGCCAAAATCATCGGATCGGTTATTCAGTCCCCGGAAGCATATGTGCAGATCGACCGGATTGGAAAGGAGCCCATTCGATATCCAGCCCCGTTGTCATAACTTTATTATTCAACCTTTTACCATGTCAGAACCGATCATTCAAATAAAAGACGCCAACATCTATCAAGGCACCAACTTGATTCTATCCAACGTACAACTCACCGTTAACAAGGGAGAGTTCGTTTATTTGGTCGGTAAAACCGGAAGTGGAAAATCCAGTTTATTGAAAACCCTATACGGCGAACTTTCCTTGACATCTGGTGAAGGATGGGTAGCGGGATTTAATCTGCGTGAATTGGATTGGAAACGAGTACCGTATTTGCGACGCAATCTGGGGGTAGTTTTCCAGGATTTTCAGTTGTTGACCGACCGAAACATTACCGACAATCTTCGCTTTGTATTGCGGGCAACGGGCTGGACCGATGAAAAACTGATCCAGGAGAAGATTCAGGATGTTTTGGACAAAGTGGGATTGAAATCAAAAGGTTTCAAAATGCCTTTTGAACTCAGTGGCGGCGAACAACAACGTGTCGACATAGCCCGTGCTTTGCTAAACTCACCTAAATTGATTTTAGCGGATGAGCCCACCGGAAATCTGGATCCGGAAACCTCCGATGAGATCATGCGCTTGCTTTTTCAAATTGCCCGAGATTATCAAACAACCGTTGTTATGGCAACCCATGATTACTTGGTTGTTCAAAAATATCCAGCCCGTATGATTCGAACAGAAAAAGGGGGAGTTACCGACAATGCTACGATAGCTGTTTAATCAATTCGTCGATCGGGTTTAATTCATTCCGCCAATACTGGAGCCGTTCGTCACGGTCCTGAATCATTTTTTCGGTAAAAGGGGTTTTAAAAAGTTCTTGGACGAGTTCGCCCATTTCAGCAGGATCGGATGCAACGTGGCAACTATCAGTCCAAGGTGATCCAACTTGCATATTGGAATTGATTAGGCAATGTCGGCCATGTTGCAGCGCATCGAATATCTTTTGTTTGATGCCCGTATCGGTTAGTGATGGCAATACATTGATCTGTGCCTTTCGAATCAGGTCTTGCAATTCAGATTGGGTTGGATTTCCGACCAAACAAGCATGCTGATAGAAATGAACAAGCTTCTCTAGTTTTTTCGAGGGTGATTTGCCAGCAATCACCAAGGGTAATTTGATTTGGGCGAATACCCTGCGCAATAACCATATGGCGGCTCGTTCGTTCTCGCCAACCGATAAATTACCGTGATACAGGCAATAGCCTCCCGTACCCGTGGCAATATTTACCGACGACGGAACAGGAGGGGGGAGTAAGAAGGTACGGGTGAAACCATACTTGTTTTTCAACACTTCTTGTTCATTGGTTTGCACACAACCCAAAGGAATATCGTGTGGGACACGCTTCATCCAGTGATGGAGTCGGATCGATTCCCAGCGGAAGTATAATCGTTTAAATACGTTTCGCTCAAATCGGATCAGGGAGCTATAATAGCGTACTTCATCGTTGTGCATGCGTATCACCAGCTTCCGATTGTTTTGATGAAGCTGGTTGATGAATGCAGTAGTATGAATGCCATCAAATAGGATGGGGTCCTTATCGGCATTAAGGTTATTCAACAGGGCTTTATCCTGTCGGCAGGCAATGATGTAAGGCCATCCATTCAACATCCCGCTCCAGGGACTATTTCTACGGTAGACGGAAATCCGGCTGCAAAATGTGTTGAGTTCCTCGGCAGGATGTTCGTGCTTACGAATGAAATAATGTAAATGCACCCGGATTCCGTGCTGATGCAAGGCTTTCAGTCGCTCCAACATATCTCTAGCTCCACCTGTATCGGCAGGCCAGGGGCTGCACAAGCAAACCATATGGATGGATTGGGTCATTGAGGCAGCTTGCGTTTGTAGATACTTAATAAAACGGCCTCTTCCTGATCCCAACAAAATTCTTGCCGAGCCTGCCTGCAGGCTGCTTGCATGGCTTTTCGTTTGGCAGCATCCTCCATTAACTCATTGACTGCCTGAGCAACCAAAAGGGGGGTGACCACATCCAATAAAACCGCAACCGGGTATTTATTATTGATTGTTTCATACTCCGGATAGTTGCAGGTAATCTGTGGCAATCCGGCTTCGATGCAATCAAAGAATTTATTGGGCAGCGCTAAAAATTGGTTGGCTCCTTTTTTATCGGGAATGACTATTGCAATTGCTGCCCGATCGGTCCATTTTCTTAGTTCATCCGGTTGCAACATGCCGGTGAGTTGAATTCGATCAGCGAGTTGTTCCCGGGCGATCAGCGTTTTTAGCTCTTCCATATAATTGCCGTCGCCACAAATGACCAGTGGGTAATTAATGTGGTGCATGGCCGGAATCAGGGTTTCAAATCCCCGGCCCTGATTGACCGCTCCCTGGTACAATAGAAATGGTTGTTCATTTTCGGTACGCTCCTTCCATTGCCGAAGTCGAGGCATGTTGCGTATCAGTCCATAATCCACCCCATACGCTGCTCTGAATTTATTCACGAGTTCGGGACCAACCGTATATCCATCGGGAAATTTTGGAATCAGAAAACGAGCCAGGGCTGACCAAAGACGATGAACAGTGGGGCGGCTCAGCACCTCCTTCATCTCGGTAAAATACTCATGAGCATCCATCAGGCGTGGAATGGTTCGTAGTTTGGAAACCATCCAAATTGGTAAAGCAGTATCCAGGTCGTTGGCGACGAGCAGGTCTGCTCGTCGGAATAGGAGATAGAAAAATAACCGGATGTGATTCTCCAAATAGAAAAGCTTTCCTTTCGGAAACCAGCTGGTCAACCGGATCTGTCGATAGGGGCGATCGGGAAGGGGCGTAGTACGATTAATCCCGATCAGATTTACCCGGTAACCCGACTCATGCAGTGTGTAACAGATCCGACTCATGCGCTGGTCATAGGTCAGGCTATTGGTTACAGCCAGATAGATGATCTTCGGATCGTTCATACGTCCTTTTTACATGCTCATGCCTTCCATGCCTTCTCCACCTTTACTGTTCTTGCGCTTGAACAAATTGGCATCCACTTTCCCGAAGCGCCAATTAAAATTCAAACGAACCAGTTGTGGATCACGACGGCGGAATACATCTTGGACAAAATAATCGGATGCGGTATGGACTTGTTGACGACGGGTTCGGAATGCATCACTCCAATTGATTGATAAACTGGTCTGGCGGGTTTTGCCCAAGTCAGCACGTAGTCCGGCATCCATGAAATAATTTGGCAGTGAATATCCTTGTGCCGAACTGGCCGTTTGGCCCCACATGCCGCCGCCACCACCGCCGCTCCAACCACCTCGACCACCACCCGATCCACTGGGTGGCAATACGGTCTTTGAAACGTATTCGCCATTCAGTTGAAGGGTAAAACGCTTGCCAACCTTGATGGTATGGTTCATTTTTAATTGCCAGCTGGGGATGGGATCTGAAACAGCAATGGTTGGGTCACTAAGTTCGATGCCCGATTGGAAAAGGTTCAGGTTGGTGGTCAATTCCCAGGTACGGGTGATCTTGTTCTTCGAGATCAATTCCAGCCCCGCCAAGTAACTTGATTGCGCGTTCAAATAGGTATTGATGAGAATGTCTTTACCGGATACGGGTGCGATCTCTTTGGCTTGGTACCGGGTGATCAATCCCTCGGTGCGTTTGTAATAGGCCGAAGCGATGAGATTATCTCGGTTCTTGAATGTCTTTTGATAAGACATCTCAATGGAGTTCGTGAATTCCGGACGCAGATCCGGATTTCCACGACTGATGTTCAGGGAGTCGGAATAATCGGTGAACGGATACAGCTGCCAAAAATTCGGTCGGTTGATCTTACGGGTATAATTCAATTGTACTTCCTGTTCTTTGGCCGCTTTGCGCGTCAAATACAGGCTGGGGAATAAACTAACAGGAAAGGTTACATTGAAAGATTGAGATTTATCGGGAAGGTTTCCAATGTAATCAGAGCTCTCCAAGCGCAATCCAGCTTGATAACCCCATTTCCCCAACATGTTGGTGTAGGTGGTATAGGCGGCATATACACGATCGTCGCTTGTATAATTCACCGACAGATCGCTCAAGTATATCGGACTGCCCGTGGTAGGAATTAAGTAAAAATCATTTCGATTATCAACCTGGCGAAATTGGGCTCGCAACCCCATTTCCCATTTTTCTTTTTCTGAAATCGG
>DFST01000054.1:0-4856 GCA_002378975.1 Chitinophagaceae bacterium UBA3430 | reverse complement strand
TGTTGGCTTCGTTTAAAAACAGACTGTGTTGGATCGGGATAGACATCTGTTCGGATGTCGTTGGTGTTTTTGCTGGTCATGCCGTTGTAGGTAACATCGGCTGTCCATTCTTCACCTGCCTTAGGAAAAAGATGTTTGAATCCAATCACGAGCCCTTGATTGTCAAATGAGCCGATGTTCTGGGCGTACCGATTGGTTTGGGAGGAGTTTGGTGGGCCTGAGGCCATCAAGGAGTCGATCCAGATCGAACTTTCGGTGGTTGGGCGGAAACGACCCTGTCCCAAATTGGCGGTAATTGAAAGCGTGTTTCGGTTGTCGATAAAAAGATCTACGCCCGTACGCAGAAAAGCATGTCGTCCGATGGAAATATTTTCATCGGCCTGATTCAGTTTTGTGATTTGATTGCCGATATCGGTAGTGCGATTGGTGGTGCCGGTGCTGATCGATTTTCGCTGATTGTAATTGGCGTTGAGGAAGAAGTTGAATTTACCTTGGCGCAAATTGAGGTCAAGTCCGCCACCCACGCGGGCTCTGGAATCCAGGTTGGTGCGAAAGCTTCCGTTGTATCCAATCCGCTTGTTCTTTTTCAAAATAATGTTCAATATACCCGCGGTTCCACCAGACGCATCGTATTTCGCAGATGGATTGGTGATCAGTTCGATCGACTCGATGGCGTCTGCCGGAAGTTGCTCGAGGGTCAGATTCGTTGGGCGGCCATCTACAAACAGCTGCGGCGTATTGTTGCGCATGGTCAGATTGCCATCTAAATCAACAGTCAGCGATGGTATGTTTCGTACTACGTCAATGGCCGTTCCCCCGGTGGCAACCAGATTTTTGTCTACGGAAAATATTTTTCGATCGATGCCGAGTTTTAATCCCGAACCCGAACTGGTGACCGTTACATTATCAAGTTGTTTTTCGTCAATATTGACACGTATGTTACCCAAATCCTTTTCTTGGGTAGCATCGAGGGTATTGGCTTTCAAGTCGATCATTTGACTGAACGCACTATAGCCAATCACAGAGACTTTCAATTCATAGGAACGGTTCACCGGTAAATTCTCCAACCGGAATTCTCCGTTGCTACGTGTGATCATCCCGGCAATCACTGTGGGTTTGGAGCCGCGCGAGGTGCTATCCATTTTGCCAAGCAGCTGAACGGAGGCCAATTCGATGGCTTTTCCCGTTTTACTTTCAACGATCTTTCCATAGAGCACTGCCATGGCTGGCGGACGTCCAGCCATAGGGCGAGGACCAGGCCCCTGAGACCAGCCACTGAGGCCGTTCAAGAAAAGCCCTAGGGATAGCATGCAAATAAGCCTTGTGTGGATATACGATGACATAAGTGATTTTTAAGTTAACAGTAAGAGTTGGGATTGGTTTATAGGGAAAGTAAGGAATGATGGATTAGTTTTCCCAAAACGGCCATACCCGCGCCGAGCGGCAACGAAATCAGTAGGAGCCGAGGTTTCCATTTCGCAGCAAGCTCCTCGATTTTCGCATACCAATTCTTTGTATCTGCACTTGTTAAAAAGCCGTCAATCTGTTTTGATAGGGCGGCGTCAGACAATTGATTTTGGCTCAAGGATTCAATATTGGTTTTCCAATGCTCGAACAGATAATCGGATAGGGCTTGTTTCACCTTTTCATGTGTTTTCTCTCCAATTAACATACTGATCATGGGCCATTTCGATGGCAGTGTATTTGTCAGGTATTGACCTACTTTTTCGGTAAGCCATTGATCCACTGCTTCACGGGTCTTGCCATCAAGGAGACGCTCCCGGATCCGCTCACCCAGCTGAAGAGAGTTTATGATTTCCTTTACCGCAATGGTCATTTTATGATCGAACCACCTTGGGATCCATCCTTGCCAGTTCTTGCCAGCGTAACGAACCGGCTTCTTCGGATAGAAGCAAATAAAAAAGAGAACCTGTATAAGGGCATACCCGAGGAAAGCGCCAATGAAGGCGGTCAGCATCCAGGTCATAGACAAAAATTATGAATCCCGTTCGGCTCCAGAGAGACCGGAACGGGATTTGGGTGGATGACCGGGTTCGAACCGGCGACCCTCAGAACCACAATCTGATGCTCTAACCAGCTGAGCTACAACCACCGTTTGGGACTGCAAAGATAAGGGGAAAAATTATCCAACAAGAAGACCTTAATATGCTGTTAAAGAGCCGAATGTCTCTTTTCCAGACATGATTTGGGTTATTTTTACGGCATGTCGAATCTGCTCAAATCCCTAGGATCTGTGAAACGCCTACCGGTGGTATTGATCCTTTTCTCCCTTGCCCTATTTCTAACCCTCTCATCGCTGGGAACCGGCAAAAAAGACCCCCCGGGCAGATACGAAGATGTGCTGCATCGGGTAGCCAAAATGCTTCAGGATGGGCATTACCAGCCGCAATCCATTGACGATGCATTCTCCAAAAAGATATTTCGCAAGTACCTCCAGGAGCTGGATCCGGAGAAGGCCTTTCTGATCAAAGAAGATGTCGAGGCCTTGAACCGCTACTCGACTCAGATCGATAATGAGTTATTGGGTGATCCGGTACGATTTTTCTTATTTGCCGGTCAAAGTTTCAATGAACGAATGGAAGAAGCTGCCATCCTCTCCAAGGAGATTTTGAAAACCCCTTTCAATTTCGATCTACAGGAAAATATTCTGCTGGATGGGGAGAAAATGAATTGGTCAGCGGATGAAAACGAACGAAAAGATCGTTGGCGTAAAAAATTAAAATTCCAGGTGCTTGAACGTTTTTATGACTTAGTAGAGTCGAGAGAGCGCAATCGCAAGCAACCCGATTTTGTAATCAAATCTGACAGCGAATTAGAAATCGAGGCGCGCGAGAAGGTTCGCCGTCAACTCGATCGGACGTTTGACCGCTACCGCAATAAATTCAGCGCCGACGATCAGTTCAACCTGTTCGTGAATACCATCACCAATACCATGGATCCGCACACGGAATTTTTCCCCCCGATCGACAAGCGGTATTTCGACGAGGAGATGAGCGGACGTTTTTATGGCATAGGCGCCTCCCTGCAATACGATGATGGAAATATCAAGATTACCAGCGTGGTGACCGGAAGTCCTGCGTATAAATCGGGTGAAATTCAGGCTGGTGACATCATTCTCAAAGTGGCGCAAGGCGCAGACGAAGCCGTCGACCTAACCGGCTATTTAGTGCCCGACGCGGTTAAATTGATACGCGGGAAATTAGGCAGTGAAGTACGACTAACACTACGCAAGCCCGACGGAAGCAACAAGGTAGTTACCTTGATCCGCGACGAGATTGTACAAGATGAATCTTTTGCCAGAAGCGCGATTGTAGAAAAGAATGGGCAACGGATCGGTTACATTTTCCTGCCCGAATTTTATGCAGATTTTGAACGTCCCGATGGAAACCGTTGCTACATCGACGTGGCAAAGGAGATCGTAAAGCTCAAAGAACAAAAGATCGACGGATTGGTGATGGACCTGCGTAACAATGGTGGTGGCTCACTATACGATGTGGTGCAAATGGTAGGTCTGTTCATTGAAGAAGGGCCCGTGGTACAGGTCAAAGACCGGGAGGGTAGACCCACCGTGCTTCGCGACAAAGACAAGAACATTCTTTATAACGGACCGTTGACGGTCATGGTCAATGAATTCAGTGCTTCCGCTTCTGAAATTTTTGCCGCAGCCATTCAAGATTATCGACGTGGTGTTGTTATTGGTAGCACCTCCACCTATGGCAAAGGGACGGTTCAACGCAATGTGGGACTGGATCCGGAAAACGGTTATTTTATGTCCAGCTCCGAGCTCGGCACATTAAAACTGACGCTTCAAAAATTCTATCGGGTGAATGGAGGTTCCACGCAATTACGCGGGGTTAGTTCCGATATTGTCCTTCCCGATAATCTGGAAGATCTTAAAATCCGGGAGAAAGACAATGAAGATGCATTGGCTTGGGACGAAATTGGTAAAGTTTTGATCCAGCCCTGGGTAACCGGCTACGACCTGAATTCCATCCAACAAACGCATCAAGCACGGATGCGCGCCAATTCCCGTTTTCAAACCATTCGAGACAATGCAACCTGGTTGTCGCAGGTGCGGGAGCAGGATTATCCGTTGGATTATACCCGTTATAAGGAACTTCAGCAGCGTATCCAGCAGACCGTCAAGCAGAACGATCAATTGTCTAAGCTCTCTGAAACATTGCAGGTTCGTTCGCTGCCCGGTGATCTGGAGCGTTGGAATAATGACAAGCCGAAACAAGACCGATTCAAGATCTGGTTAAAGCTGCTCGAGCAGGATGTTTACTTGTATGAGACCCTTCAGGTCATGGACGATATGATCCGGCTGAAGAATACGGCCTCTAAATAAAATATTAGGCGTTTCGATTCAGGCAGTTCAGGTCAATAAACGCTTGTTCCAAACGCTTGGAGAATGAATCTTCGCCCTTACGAAGCCAAACGCGGGGATCGTAATACTTTTTATTGGGCTTATCGTCTCCTTCGGGATTACCCAGTTGGGCCTGTAGATATTGTTCGTTTTTCTTGTAATTGTCCATGACCCCTTCCCAGAAGGCCCACTGCAAATCCGTGTCGATGTTCATTTTGATGGCGCCATAACCGATCGCCTCTCGAATCTGATTCTGGGGAGATCCACTGCCACCATGAAAAACAAAATAGACCGGTTTTTCAGCAGTCTTGAATTTATCCTGAATGTGAAGCTGACTGTTGTGAAGAATATCGGGGCGTAATTCTACATTTCCGGGTTTGTAAACTCCATGCACATTTCCAAATGCGGCCGCAACGGTAAACAGGTCACCAACGGCCAATAATTTCTCATAGGCATACGCGACCTCAGC
>DFST01000059.1:6648-9675 GCA_002378975.1 Chitinophagaceae bacterium UBA3430 | reverse complement strand
TCTTCATCCAGTTGACGGTCCATGCGGGCGATCACGGCATCTCGATCAATGGGTTCTCGTTGCATTACCCTTTGTATGCGCAGCGAACGAGGCGCGTAAATGCCAATGATGCGGTCCAATCCCTCGGTGGCTCCACTTTCAAATAGCAGAGCCGATTCCTTGATCACATAGGGAGCATTCTGGGCCTCCATCCATTTTCTGGCATCCGCGATGGTGGCGGGATGGATGATCTGATTGAGTTTTTCAAGTGCAGCCGAATCCTTGAATACGATCGACGCCAAATGGCGTGTGTTGAGTTGATCCGGCTGGTAGCTTTCGGGACCAAAAAATTGTACGATCTGGTTGCGGATCGACGGGTCTTCCCGCATCAAACGCTTGGCCTCCACATCGGAGGAGTAGATGGGGATGCCTAGGGATTGAAAGATCCGTGCCACGGTGGATTTTCCACTGCCGATCCCGCCGGTAAGTCCGATGCGAAGCATGGTTGAAAATACGAATGAAAAAAAACCGGCACGAGGCCGGTTTGGATTTATTTTTTCTCGGCAGTAGCCGGTTTGTTGATGGCGGCGGTCCACTCCATGCTGATGGCGGATTTTTCAATCTTGAGGTAACTACCCGGACTTACTTCGAGTTGGATCGTTCCGTCTTCATTCACCTTATTAATGGTTCCATGAATACCGGCGATGGTCACGATCTTTTCGCCTTTGCCCATGTTCTCGATGAATTTCTTTTGTTCTTTTTGTTTTTTGGCTTGAGGGCGGATGAAGAACATCCAGAATACCAAGATGATCATCCCCATGAAGATCAGCGATCCATAATCGCCCAGAGGGCCGCTGGGTTTATTGGCACTGCCTGCTCCGGGAGGCGGCGTACAGGCTTGTAAGAACAAAACAACGAGGACGAAGAGGGAAGAAATGCGCTTGAACATTTGAGTAGTTTAAGTTGGTGGTTGAATTATTTGACATCAATATCGCCGGTGAAGCTGAGGGTTTGTTCCCGATTAGGCTTCAGATTTCCGAAAACATGGACTTGTTTGAGAATGGTGCCTTGACCACTGCCGTTAAAAGTGGCTTTGATCACGCCTTCTTGTCCGGGCGCGATGGGCTGTTCGGGTTTTTCCGGAACGGTGCAACCGCAAGAGGCGGTAGCATTTTCAATCACGAGGGGTTTATCGCCTGCATTGCGAAAGCGCCAAGTGATGTTGATGGATTCATTGGCTTTGAGCTTTCCTAATTTGCGGTCAACGGAATCGATCCATTGGATCTCGGTCAGGTTCGTGGTATCCCCAATAGCCGCCTGCAAGGCTTCTTTTTTTTGAATCTCCGCGTCGGTCGCCGATTTGTTTTTGTCGGTCTGTTTGCAAGCGATCAGACTCAGCGCCAGGGTCGAGAGTAGAAATAACTTTTTCATGATCATTTCGGTTGGTGCAAATATAATTGGATGATCAGGATTTGCGGAATTCGATCTTTTTCAGCTGACCGGCTTCAGCCAGTTCTTTATGAATGTTGTCGAGAATGCCATTGACGAATTGTCCCGACTGGGCCGTGCTGTATTCCTTGGCCAGGTCGATGTATTCATTCAGGGTCACTTTGGGGGGGATGGTCTCGAAGTAGAGCAATTCAGCCAATCCCATTTTCATGAGGATCATGTCCAAGCTGGCGATGCGCTCCGGGTCCCAATTCTTGAGTTTGGGAACGATCAGACTCAGCAGGTGTTCGTTTTTTTCGATCACGGTCGTGAGCAGCTCCTTTCCAAAATTCCATTTGTCGGCCGGAATCAATTGCTGGAAAGAGACGCCTTCTTTTTGCCCGCTCAATTTTCCTGGTTTCTGCAAATACTGCGTGAGCAATTGTAGAATGGCCTCGGCATCATCTTCCCAATTGGTGAAATGATATTCCAACCATTCCACGTAGGGCTCGAATTCGATCATCTGGTCGTTCAGGATCTGCAGCAGCATCTTTTTCTCTTCGCTGCGGGTACGACTCGGTTGGGCAATGTATTGCTGATAAGTGATCGACTCCAGTAAATGCGCATGGATCTCTTTGATCAGATTTTCCATGCCGTGGCGGGCACCCTGATTTTTTTTCAGGTGATCAGCGAGCGTGGTATCCTGTTGGATCTCCCAAAGAATTTCGTTGCCGGCCAATTTGGTATTGATCTGCAAATCGGCCTCGGTGGGTAAGTGCTTGGAGGCTTTTTGCAGGGCGTGTTTTTCGACCTGTCGGCCAATCTCCGTCAGGGTCCACAATAAGAACACCAATAGCTGGCGAGTTTGTTCGTAGTGTTTTTGAAGATGGGCAACGGAATTGGACAGGGGGTTGGCCGAATCCAGGGAGGACTGGGCGTAGAGGGTCTGCATGACTTTGACCCGGATGTTGCGACGGCTGATCATTGATAAGAACTTGCGGCCGCAAAGATAAGGAGGGAGGAGTGGATTGCCCGAAGCCTGACAGAATTTCGGTGTTCGATTGGCACTACCCGTTGAAACCGAACGTTTTTTCAGCCTCGACTGCAAAAATTGCAGTCTAAACCCGGCTGGCATATTATTTATAGTACCTTCGCGACCCGCCGAATCACCGGTGGGAAACATTCAAAAATTTTATAAAACCTATACGATTATGGCTAAGAAAGTCAACGTAACCCCGCTCCACGACCGGGTGATCGTCAAAGCAGCCGCCGCTGAAGAAAAAACCGCCGGCGGGATCATCATCCCAGATACGGCCAAAGAAAAACCACAACGCGGAACCGTCATTGCGGCCGGACCGGGTAAGAAAGATGAACCCGTAACCGTCAAGCCCGGTGACATGGTGCTCTACGGAAAATACGCCGGTACCGAGATCCAGATCGATGGCGCCGATTACCTGATCATGCGTGAGTCGGACATCCTGGCCATTGTTTGATCCCTTTAATCAATATTTAAAAAATTAATACTACCATGGCAAAGCAGATCTTCTTCGACATCGAAGCCAGAAATAAAATGAAAAAAGGCGTTGACACATTAGCCAACGCCGTAAAAGTTACCCTCGG
>DFST01000059.1:0-6264 GCA_002378975.1 Chitinophagaceae bacterium UBA3430 | reverse complement strand
GCTAAAGAAATCGAACTGGAAGATCCCATTGAGAACATGGGTGCCCAGATGGTAAAAGAAGTGGCCTCCAAAACCGCCGACATCGCCGGTGATGGTACTACAACAGCTACCGTACTCGCCCAAGCCATCATCAGCGAGGGATTGAAAATGGTAGCGGCCGGCGCCAATCCGATGGACCTCAAACGCGGCATCGACAAAGCCGTGTCTTTGGTTGTAGAAAGCTTGAAGAGCCAAAGCCAAACCGTCGGGAGCGACAGCAAAAAAATTCAGCAAGTGGCCACTGTTTCGGCCAACAACGATGAGACCATCGGAAAACTGATCGCGGAAGCTTTCAGCAAGGTTGGTAAGGAAGGGGTAATCACGGTGGAAGAAGCCAAAGGAACCGATACCACCGTGGATGTGGTGGAAGGCATGCAGTTCGATCGCGGATACATCTCCCCGTATTTCGTGACCAACAGCGAAAAAATGGAAGTGGAGTTGCAAAATCCCTACATCCTGATCTACGACAAGAAGATCAGCAGCATGAAAGATATTTTGCACATCCTGGAGAAAGTAGCACAAGGTGGTCGCCCGTTGCTGATCATCGCGGAAGATCTCGAAGGAGAAGCACTGGCTACCCTGGTGGTCAATAAACTCCGTGGCACGTTAAAGGTAGCAGCCGTGAAAGCTCCTGGCTTCGGCGATCGCCGTAAAGAAATGTTGCAAGACATTGCCATCCTGACTAAAGGCATCGTGATCAGCGAAGAGCAAGGTTTCAAACTAGAGAACGCTGACCTGACCTATTTGGGTCAAGCAACCTCCGTGACCATCAATAAAGACAACACGACTGTAGTGGGTGGTAAAGGAAAGAAAGAAGATATTACCGCGCGTGTGAACCAGATCAAAGCGCAGATCGAAATAACCACGTCTGATTACGACAAGGAAAAGCTCCAAGAGCGCTTGGCTAAATTGAGTGGGGGAGTGGCTGTATTGTATGTGGGCGCCGCTACCGAAATGGAAATGAAAGAGAAGAAAGACCGGGTGGATGATGCCCTGCACGCTACACGCGCCGCGGTAGAAGAGGGAATCGTTCCTGGTGGTGGGGTCGCTTACATTCGTGCGATCGAAAGTTTGGAAGGAAAGGTACGCGGACAAATTGCTGATGAGCAAACCGGTATGGCGATCGTACGTCGTGCCCTCGAAGAGCCGATCCGCACCTTGACTGCCAATACCGGTATCGACGGATCCATCGTGGTACAAAAGATCAAAGAAGGCAAAGGTGATTTCGGATTCAACGCCCGCACCGAGACTTACGAGAACATGTTCAAAGTAGGGGTGATCGATCCGACTAAAGTGAGCCGCGTTGCCCTGGAAAATGCCGCGTCCATCGCTGGCATGCTCCTGACTACTGAGTGCGTCATTGCCGACAAACCCAAGAAAGAAGAGCCCCATACCCATGGTGCTCCCGACATGGGTGGCATGGGATATTGATAATCAATGACCTGGGGCAAATCGCCCCATCATAAACAGATCCCGACCTTACCTATGGTCGGGATTTTTTTGTTGAAAACCTGCGTTTTGGGATGTTCGATAAATCCCTAATTTTAGCGGATGTTGGGTGCCCGTTATCTGGGACCCGATTGTTGTCATTTCATAAAACCAACACATGAGAAAATTTCTACTCTTCTTGTTCGCGGTGTTATTGGTCTCGTCCACTTTTGGACAAGCCAAGTACTGGACACCCCATTCAGAAACAATGCCGGTCGAAAAGCACAAGCAGACGGCCCGTGTTTCCTTCCCGACTGAATTCAAAGTATTCGACCTCAATGTCGATGCGCTACGTCAGGAACTTTTTCAGATCGTAGGCGCCAACCCCGCTCGTCGATCTACGGTCATCTCATTGCCCAATGCTGCCGGACAAATCGAGCAGTTCGAGGTATATGAAGCATCCAACTTCGTACCGGAATTGCAAGCGCGCTTTCCGCTGATCCGCGCCTTCTCCGGTAAAGGGATCACCGATCCGGCTTCCATGCTCAAACTGAGTATTAGTCCGCAAGGAATCCAAACGATCCTTTTCCGTGCAGGAAATGCCAACGAATACATCGAGCCTTATTCGGTCGATAATAAAACCTATGCCGTTTTTCAAGCCCAGCGTAGCAAGGGTGGACTTCCCTGGCTTTGCTCTACACCAGATCGCGATCTGGCTGCCGGACTCAATCGCGCGGTAAATCGGGAAAATTCTCCAGAGAGCGATGCCGGTGAGTTGAAGACCATGCGCTTAGCTCAGTCGGTGACGGCTGAATATTCCAACTATTTCGGCGCCAGCAGTGCTGCACAGGTAAACCTGGTTTTGGCTGCTGTTAATGCGACCATGACCCGTACCAATGGCTGCTACGAAAAAGACCTGGCTCTTCATTTGAATCTGGTATCTAACACAACCAGTGTTTTTTATTACGATGCCGCTACGGATCCTTATTCTCCCGCTGCGCAAATGGGTAACTGGAACAACCAGCTTCAAACTACTCTTACCTCTGTGATCGGTGAAGCCAACTACGACATCGGACACCTCTTCGGTGCTACCGGTGGTGGTGGAAATGCTGGTTGTATCGGTTGCGTGTGCGTAGACGGACAAAAAGGTCGTGGCATCACCTCACCCGCTGATGGCATTCCACAAGGAGACAACTTCGACATCGACTATGTTGCCCACGAAATTGGACACCAATTGGGTGGCAACCATACTTTCTCTATGTCCATCGAATCGGGTGGAGTCAATAATAAAGAAGTCGGTTCTGGTATCACGATCATGGGATACGCCGGTATTACCGGACAGGACGTTGCTCCTCACTCCATTGATATCTTCCACCAGAATTCCATTCGTCAGATCCAAGTGAACCTAGCAGGTAAAACTTGTCCGATCACCACTTCGCTGTCTGCAACCAATGCAACCCCTGTAGTGGCTGCACTGACCAACTACACCATTCCCATCACCACTCCCTTCGAGTTGACCGGATCTGCCACCGATGCAAACGCCGGGGATGTATTGACCTACTGCTGGGAACAGGATGATGCCGGTACTTCTGCAACCACCGGAAATAACTCGGTAGCATCTCCAACCAAAACCGTTGGACCGAATTGGTTGTCTTTCTCTCCCACAACCAATCCCACTCGAATCTTCCCGCGTCTTGCAACTGTTTTGGCAGGTAACTCCGTAACCGGACCGCTGCCCGGTGGAGATGCCATCGCTAATATCGAGGCCCTCAGTTCTGTAGCGCGTGCGTTGAATTTCCGTTTAACTGTTCGCGACAACGCACCGTATAGTTCTACGGCTCCGATCAAAGTTGGACAAACTGCTTACAAAGACATGACCATTACCGTGTCGAGTGCTGTGGGTCCTTTCCTGATCACTACACAGAATACAGCGGCAACTTGGACGGCCGGTACTTCAGAGACCATCACCTGGTCGGTGAATGGTACTACCGGTGCACCCACCAACACAGCCAACGTTGATATCTTTATCTCTACCGATGGTGGTAACACATTCAGCTTGTTGTTGGGCAATACGGCCAACGACGGAAGCGAAGCCATCACTGTACCCAATACACCTTCTACCACAGTTCGCGTAAAAGTGAAAGCCGTTGGTAACGTGTACATGGACATCAACAACGCTAACCTCACCATTATCCCGCCGCCATTCGGATTCATCTTTGGATCTACAACGGCTGCAACCGCTGCCTGTCCGGCTCCTTCGAGCATGAGCGTTACGCTTCCTGTTAACTCTGCCGGCGGTTACAACAACCCAGTTACGCTGTCTACCACTTCTACGCTGCCTGCCGGTACTACGGTTTCCTTTGGTACCAACCCGGTTACACCAACCGGATCCAGTGTAGTGACCCTGAATGGAACCAACACCCTCAATGCCGGAACGTACACCGTAACGGTACAAGGCGTTGGTGCCGGTGCCTCCAACCAAACTGCCACACTGACCTTTACGGTCAATGCCGGTTCCGGTCCAGCGATCACTGGTCAGCCCGCTGACCAATCCCTTTGTATCGGTCAAGCTGGTGCCTTCACCATCACATCCAGCGGCACCTATCAATGGCAATTGAGCACCGATGGCGGTACCACTTGGTCCAACATCAGCGGAGCGACTTCAGCTTCCTATTCGGTAACTGGAGCGGCCAACTTGAACAACAATAGATACCGTTGCATCGTGACCGGACAGTGCGGAAGCACCACGTCTAGCGCGGCTACGTTGACCGTCAACCCAACCACAGTAATCAGCAGCCAACCTACAGGTCTGGCTCTTTGCCAAGGAAGTTCTGCTACCTTCTCGGTAACTGCAGCCGGTGCCGGTCTTGCCTACCAATGGCAAGTAAGTACCGATGCGGGTGCTACATGGACGGCGATCCCGAGTGCCAACGCGGCTTCTTATAACATCCCATCGGTGACCACCGCGCAGAACAACAGCCAATATCGTTGTGTGGTGACCGGAACATGCGGAAGCGCTACCTCCAGTGCCGCTACCCTGCAGGTATCCGCCAATATCACCATCTCTACACAACCCACTAGCCAGACGGTTTGTGAGGCCACTACCATCAGCTTCACCTCCGGTGCTGCCGGTTCCGGTATTACCTACCAGTGGCAATTGAGCACCGATGGAGGTACTACTTGGACCAACCTCAGCAATGGCGGTGTTTACTCCGGCGCAACGGCTGCAACCCTCACCGTAACGGGTGTGTTGCCCACACAGAATGGATATCGTTTCCGCGCGGTAGCTTCAAACGGTACTTGTACGCCGGGCATCTCGAATGCGGCCACGCTCTCCGTAAATACTTTCCCAAGTATCAATACCCAACCCACATCGGTTACTGTGTGTGAAGGCGGTAGTGCTACCTTCTCTGTAGCCGCGACTACCGGGGTTGGTGTACTGAGCTACCAATGGCAGTTCAGCACCAATGGTATTACCTACACCAACATTCCGGGTGCAACTAGTTCTTCTTATGGCATCACAGGTGCCTTGGTTGGACAAAACAACTACGTGTTCCGCGTGATTGTGACCGCCACTTGCGGATCGGTAAACTCCGCATTGGCATTGTTGACCGTGAATCCATTCCCGATCGTCAGCTTCAACCCGCAATCGACCATCTGTAAGTCAGATAACCCGATCACGTTGAGCGCTACCCCTGCGGGTGGAACCTTCAGTGGTTCCGGCGTAACCGGTACTACGTTCAATCCGACCGTTGCCGGTGTAGGCGCCAAGGCGATCAATTACAGTGTAACTGTTTCGGGCTGTACCTCTTCGGCAGTACGCACCATCCTGGTGAACGAGTGTGCCGAGCGTCACCTGAGCATCGATAAATTCCCGGCCATCATCGTCTATCCGAGCCCGAACCAGGGCAACTTCAACATCGGTATCAGCACCGATATCGTTTCGAAGTTGGAGATCCGGATCTACAATGCACTCGGACAAATGATCAAATCCCAGAGTGCCAGCGGCCTCCGCTATGGCTCTGTGATCCCGGTCAGCATCGCGGGTCAACCCAGCGGTACCTACCAAGTGTACATGGTCAACGACGAGAACGGTAAGGTAACCACCAAGGCTACCAGCATCGTGGTCTATCGTTAATCGATCATAATCCTGCTTTAAAAAGCCCTTCAGGAAACTGAAGGGCTTTTTTATACCGTAACTTTGCAACCTCAAATCTCAACCAGCATGATTTCGGTAAAAGACATCAAACTCGCTTACGGCAAACGAGTTCTCTTCGAGGAAGTAAGCCTGAACTTCACCAAAGGCAACTGCTACGGCATCATTGGCGCCAATGGAGCCGGGAAGAGTACATTTCTGAAGATCCTCAGTGGCGAGATCGAACCAAACAAAGGAACGGTCGACATCACCCCCGGCGAGCGGATGGCCGTCCTCAAACAGAACCAGTTTCAATTTGACGAAGAGAACGTACTCAATACCGTTATGATGGGCCATACCAAGCTCTGGGCAGTCGCCAAGGAGCGGGAGACCATCTATGCCAAATCCGATTTTTCTGAGGAGGATGGCATGCGGGTAGGCGAATTGGAAGGGGAATTTGGGGAAATGGGTGGGTATACCGCCGACAGCGATGCGGCCACTTTGCTCAGCGAATTGGGGGTTGGCGAGGAGTATCATTACTCGCTGATGAAAGACATTCCCTCGAATTTCAAGGTTCGGGTCTTATTGGCTCAAGCGTTATTCGGCAATCCGGATATTCTGCTACTCGATGAGCCGACCAACGGTTTGGATATTGAAACCAT
>DFST01000006.1 GCA_002378975.1 Chitinophagaceae bacterium UBA3430 | reverse complement strand
GGGGTCATTGGTTACGTACCCCTGAACTGAGCATTGCGTTGATGGATGAATGGGAAACCAAGATCGAAAAACTGGCGATGGCTACGATCCCGGAGAATGTGACTTCCATCTCGGGAGTGCCTACGTGGACCTTGGTGCTCTTCCGTCGTATTCTCGAGATCACCGGGAAAACGACCATGAAGGAAGTTTGGCCTAACCTGGAGTTGTATTTACATGGCGGTGTTTCCTTTACGCCGTACCGAGAACAATTCGCCAAGATCATCGGGGAGCCGATCCATTATTTGGAGATGTACAATGCGAGTGAAGGATTTTTTGCCGCACAGGACTATCCCGGTGCCGACGGCATGTTGCTGTTTCCCGATCATGGCATTTTCATGGAGTTCATGCCGATCACGGAATATGGAAAAAAACATCCGCTGACCGTTGGGTTGGATAAAGTCGAATTGGGCAAGCAATACGCGTTGATTATTTCGACCAATGGCGGACTCTGGAGGTATTTGGTGGGCGATACCATTCAATTCACGCACCTGAATCCGTTTCGCATCAATGTGAGTGGTCGGATCAAGCATTACATCAATGCATTTGGTGAAGAGGTGATCGTTGATAATTCTGATCGGGCCATTGCAGAAGCTTCGCGTTTGACCAATGCCGTCGTGTTGGATTATACGGCGGCCCCGCTTTATTTTTCCGATCACGGCAATGGCGCACATGAATGGATCGTTGAATTTGAGCGCGAACCGGATTCGCTCGCACAATTCACCGACGTACTCGACCAATCCTTGCAACAAGTGAACAGCGATTACGAGGCCAAACGGCATAAGAGCATTGCACTTCGCTTGCCTCAAGTGCATGCCGCCCGTCCCGGTTTGTTCACCGATTGGCTGCGCGCAAAAGGAAAACTGGGCGGACAGCACAAGGTGCCTCGGCTCAGCAACGAACGCACGTTGCTCGACGAACTGCTTTCGCTCAATAAGGCCTAATTTTACGGCCATTCAAACCACTGCTTATGAAACTGCTTGACGGCAAAGTTGCCATTGTTACCGGTGCAGCCCGGGGAATCGGAGAAGCCATCGCCCTTGAACTGGCTGAACAAGGGGCGCACATCGCATTCACTTATGTAAGTGACAGCAGCGCGGAGAAAGCCGCTGCCCTCGAGCAGAAAATTCAAAGCCTTGGCGTAAAGGCCAAAGCTTGGAAAAGCAATGCCGGTGATGCTGCCCAATGCGAATCGTTCGTAAATGAAGTACTCCAGGAGTTCGGTCAAATTGATGTGCTGGTGAACAACGCCGGGATCTCCAAAGACAATCTGTTGATGCGGATGACCAACGAGCAGTGGGAGCAGGTGATTCAAGTGAACTTGAACAGCGTATTCTATATGACTAAGCAGGTGATCCGTCCGATGATGAAGGCCCGCAGTGGTGTCATCATCAATATGAGTTCGATCATCGGGGAGATCGGGAATGCCGGACAGGCTAGCTATGCCGCGAGCAAGGCTGGTGTGATCGGATTCACGAAATCGGTTGCGAAAGAATTGGGTAGCCGCAACATTCGTTGCAATGCCATTGCACCCGGGTTCATCGAAACCGATATGACCAGTTACTTGAAAGATGGCGAAGGCGCTGAAAAATACAAATCGAACATTCCGCTGGGTAAATTCGGAGCAGCTTCTGATGTGGCCAATGTGGTGGTGTTCCTAGCCAGTGATATGGGTTCGTATGTAACTGGACAAACCATCAGTGTTTGCGGCGGACTGAATATCTAATCGATCAGTCTTTAACGGTCACTTTTCTTCGTTGCATGTAATCGTGCCAGAGGATCATTGCAGCGATGGTCCGATTGGGTCGCCATTGCGCTGCGATCTCCAGCATGTCTTCTTTGCTGATGTCATCGGGCAATTGCTTGATGTGTTTCAAGCTATTTACGAGGGCGATGTCGCCTAAGGGGAACAGATCGGTTCGTCGAAGCGCATGCATCAGGTATACATCGATGGTCCAGTTACCGATGCCTTTTAAGTTGATCAATTGTTCGCGCACCGATTCATCGGGTTGATGGTGCAGGGCGCGGAGTTTGATTTGTTTGGATTGAATGGCTTCGGTGAGTCCGCGGGCATAGACGATTTTTTGCCGCGTGAAATAGCAGGCGCGTAAATCTTCATCGCTTAAGGCGGCCAACTTATCGGGGGTTACGGTACCGATTCGTTCTTTCAAACGTTTGAACGCGGCATAGGCGGCGGCTAGGGAAACTTGTTGTTCAAGGATGGTGAGGATGAGGGTTTGAAAACTATTGGGGCGCGTCCACATCGATGGATAGCCGCGTGTTTTCAAAATGCGTTTGAGGTCGGCATCTCGTTTGGCGAGTTGATCGCAGATCGCACGGAAATTATCCGCATCAAAACGTTGGATCATTTTTTCTTGAACTGCGCGATGGCGTTTTTCGTGAATTCGCTTAAGACCAATCGTCCGCTGATGGCAGCGCGCTCAAGCAGCAGCGTATCCCAATGGCCGGTTCCTTCCCAGCTCACGCGTTTGATGTCTTTCATGGCATGGGGATTGGATTTGGCGAGTTGATCGGCCAGTCGGTCGATCGCGGCATCTACACCAGCTATTCCCTCGTGTACTTCGGCGAACAATCCTTTTTCGCGGGCCCAGGCGGCCGAGCGCCAGCTGTTGGCGTCAAAGGCCAATTCCGTATAAGCGGCTACGCCCATTTTGCGTTCGACGGCGGGGCCAACTACAAAGGGTCCGATGCCTACGGCCAATTCGCTGAGTTTGATGGAAGCGCTGTCGATCGCGATGGCGTAATCGGCAGCGGCAGCAAGACCAACTCCACCGCCCACGCATTTTCCTTGAATGCGGACTAGGATGGGTTGAGGTGTTTTGCGCATGGCATTGATCACGTGTGCAAATCCGCTGAAGAATTGAAGTCCGCCTGCTTCGTTTTCAATGGCGATCAGTTCATCGAAGGAGGCGCCTGCGCAGAAGGCTTTTTCACCTTGACTTTGCAGGATGATCACACGGGTTTCTGGGTCTTCGCCGGCAGTTTGAATCGCTTGCGCTAATTCATTCAAGATTTTTCCTGGCAAGGAATTGCTTTGCGGATGAAAGAACTCGATGCGGCGAATGCCGTTCGTGAGCGAGAAGCGTACGTATGCGTCGGACATATAAATGATTTAGGACGGTTGTTTTTTGGCGACCATGGTCAGGATCGTAGCCACGCCGGTGATCTCGTCGGTTTCATCGATCATCTCCACGAGCCATTTCACGATGCCTTTGTCGATGTCGTCGCCGCGCTTGAAGTCTGCGGGATTTTCCACGATGCGTTTGTCGTTCGGTAATTTCTCTTTGCAGGTGAATCGGATGTGCAAACGATTGCCCGGATACACCGGTTTGGTAAATCGCAATTCGTCGATGCCGTAGTTGAGCAGCACGGGATTTTTCTCGTAGCTGTCTACGAACAATCCGGCGGCGAGGCTCATCACAAAATAGCCGTGCGCCACTTGTTGTTCGAACATGGTGCCGGTGAAATCCGTATCGGTCATGTGTGCATAGAAATGATCGCCACTGAGATCGGCAAAGGCCGTGATGTCTTCGGAGGTGATCAGTCGTTCTTCGGTGATGAGTTGATCACCGATCTGCAGTTCTTCAAAGTACTTTTTGAACGGATGCTTGCCGGGTTCTTTGCCTTTGGCGTGTGGTTGATAGACTTGTGTGATCTCGGTGAGCATGGTGGGCGATCCTTGCAGGGCGGTGCGTTGCAAATAATGTTTGACACCTCGAATCCCGCCCATTTCTTCGCCGCCGCCGGCCCGTCCCGGTCCGCCATGCACCAACAAAGGCAATGGCGATCCGTGTCCGGTACTTTCTTTGGCACATTCGTTGTTGAGTACAAGAATACGTCCGTGGTGGGTAGCGGCTTCGATCACATATTGGCGGGCGATCGAGGAATCGGCGGTTACGATGGTGGAGCAAAGGCTGCCTTTTCCCAATTTACTCAGCGCGATGGCTTCATCGATGCCTTCGTAGGGCATGAGGGTGCTAACCGGACCAAACGCTTCTACTTCGTGAACGGAAGCCGTTTGCCAAGGGGTTTCGTTCAACAACAGGAGTGGTGAGAGGAAGGCACCGCTTTGTGCATTGGCATCCAATACATCTACTTCATCGAGTGATCCGTAGATGAGTTTCGAATCTTTCAATAGAATGCTTACTTGTGCGCGGACTTCATCGCGTTGTGTTTGTCCGGCCAACGAACCCATCCGAACTTTTTCGTGCAGTGGATTTCCGATGAGCGTTTGTGAGAGGGCGGTCGACAGGAAGCGACCGATGTCCTCCAGTTTATTTTTTGGCGCGAAGATGCGACGCACGCCGGTGCATCGTTGTCCGGCCTTGAGGGTCATTTCTTTTCGGATCTCTTTGATGAAAATATCCCACTCGGGCATACCGGGGGTAACGTCATCGCCGAGTACGATGCAATTGAGGCTATCCGCTTCCATGTTGAAGGGAACATTCTCGCGCAGGATGCGTGGGTGACTGCGTAGCGCCAGTCCCGTTGAGGCGCTGCCGGTGAAGGTGACCACGTCTTGGTAGTTCACGTGATCGAGTAGGTCGCCGGCCGATCCACAAAGCAATTGCAGGGATCCTTCGGGTAAGATGCCGGAGGTAATTATCTCGCGTACCACCGCTTCGGTAAGGTAGGAAGTGACCGTAGCGGGTTTTACGATGGCCGGCATACCAGCCAGTAAGTTGACGGCAATTTTTTCGAGCATGCCCCAAACGGGGAAGTTGAATGCATTGATGTGAATGGCGACGCCTTCTTTGGGAACCAGGATGTGGGTGCCCATGAAGGTGTTGCCTTTGCTGAAATTGTGTGATTCACCATCGACGCAAAAGGTTTGGTCGGGGAATTTTCGGCGCAGGGATGCGTTGGCGAATAGATTGCCGATCCCGCCTTCGATGTCTACCCAGCTATCCGCTTTGGTGGCGCCGGTTTGATAGCTGAGGGCATAGAATCCGTCGAGTTTGGTGCGTAAGTGAAAGGCCAGGGCTTTGAGCATGTTGCCGCGCTGGTGGAAGGTCATGCGGCGAAGCGCGGGATTGCCTACGGTCCGGGCATAGTGAACGGCTGCAGCCATGTCGATGCCGCGGGTGCTGGTTTGTGCAAGGGGTACGCCGGTGACCGCATTGAACAGGGTTTGACCTTCTCCTTCTCCGGCGATCCATTTTCCTTGTACGTAGTTCTCCAGCTTTTTCATGACAGGCTTTGAGGCAAACTTAGTCCAAGTTTTGGTCTAATTTTGCTTCCTCGCTCATCTTAAACTAGATCCCATGCGTTCGTTCAATTTACTTGTACTTGGTTTTGGTATATCTCTGGTGGTTACTGCTTGTGGCGGGTCCGACCACAGTGGTCATGGTGCGCAAAATCAACCCAAAACATCCTTGGATTCCTTGTATTCCTCCATTTGGGATGCGCACGACGTCGTTATGCCAAAAATGGGAAAGATCCGGGGGGCGCAGAAGAAGGCCGGGCAGCTGTTGGATTCGATCAATTTTGCTTGGATCAAACGCTCGATGGCGGAGCCGCAGGAAGTCAAATCCTGGAAAGATGCCTTGCAGTCGTTAATGGAGGAATTGAATTACGCCGATTATTCGATGGACCGTTGGATGACGGAGTTTGACATCGATTCGGCCACGCAGAAAGGGGAGGCCCGTCGTCCGTATCTGGAGACTGAAAAGGTGAAAGTAGATAAAGTAAAGGAAGCGATTTTGCGTAGTTTATCCCGCGCCGACTCACTGTTCTCGGCGATTCGCTAATATTGTTTATGGCGAGTACGCTGCGGATCTTCACTCGACGATTTTTCATCTACTGCAACGTAGTGCTGGGAATTTTATTCCTCTTGGCCTCGCTGGTGCCGCAATTGCCCCCTCAATCTTGGTGGTTCATCGCTTTTCTGGGCTTGTTGTTTCCTTTTTTATTATTCGGATTGATCTTGTTTTTTTTCGGGTGGCTGGTTCTTTGGAAACCGGCGCGCACCTTTTTTTCGCTGGTGCCCATCTTATTGGGGTGGAATCAGATCCAGATCGCGTTTGCATTTCGGAATTCGGAGACGTTTGTTGAGCGAAAAGCGCCCGAATCGATCCGCGTGGTGAGTTGGAACGTGGCCCGATTCATTGAGATGCGCAAGAACAACAATAAGGGGAGTCAGACTCGGTTGAAAATGTTCGACCTGATCAAGGAGCAAAATGCCGATGTGCTTTGTTTGCAGGAGTTTCAGACTTCCATCAATCCCGAGTTTTACGAAAACATTCGTCCCATTCGGGAAAAGCTGGGATATCCCTATTATTATTTTTCTTACGACGAGGATGGCGACATGCACTATTACAGCTCGATCATTTTTTCTCGATTTCCGATTGTTGATACGGCTCGGGTTCGATTTCCACGCCCTAGTTTGCCCGAAGTCTTGTTGCAAGCCGATCTGTTGGTGGGCAAAGACACGGTCCGCATATACACCACGCATTTGCAGTCGTTTCAGTTGGGTCCGCAAGATTATCGCCGCATCGAAGCCATCAAATCGGGCGAGGATAGCTTGATCAGTCATTCCCGCAATATTTTTTCGAAGTGGAAGCGTGGGGTGGTGAATCGGACTTTGCAGGCAGAGATCACCCGGGAGGTGATGTCGAATAGTCCGCATCCATCCATTCTTTGTGCCGATCTGAATGACATTCCGAACTCCTATTCGTATGCGACGGTTCGGGGCAACTATCAGGATGCTTTTCTGGAAAAAGGTTCCGGGATCGGACGAACGTTTTTGGGATTGTCGCCCACGTTGCGGATCGATTATGTATTCGCCGATGATCGGTTTGAGGTCCGCCAGTTCGTCCGTCGCAAAGAGCGGTATTCTGATCATTTCATGTTGGTGGCCGATCTGGCCCTGAAAGCCAATTGATCCTACTCGGATTCGATGCTTTTTATTCATCTTTGCATTCAATCTTGATCATGTCAACCCTGCACATCTACAACTCCCTGTCTCGCTCCAAAGAACCCTTTGAATCGCTGGTGCCTGGTCGAGTCGGGATGTACGTGTGCGGTCCGACGGTGAGTGGCGAGAGTCATCTCGGTCATGCCCGTCCCTACATTACTTTCGATGTGGTGTATCGATATCTGCGGCATTTGGGTTATCAGGTGCGCTATGTGCGCAACATCACCGATGCGGGTCATTTTGAGGAGGAAGGACGCGATGCGATTGATAAGATCGCCGACATGTCGAAGCTGGAGCGGCTGGAACCGATGGAGCTGGTGAGTAAATACACCCGTCTTTATCATTGGGCGATGGCGCAGTTCAATACGATTCCGCCTTCGGTTGAGCCAACGGCCACCGGACACATCGTGGAGCAGATCGAGATGATCAAGCAATTGATCGACGCTGGTTATGCCTATGAGCGGAATGGATCCGTTTATTTTGATGTAAAGAAATACGCGGCGAGTTACGATTATGGAAAGCTGAGCGGACGGATCTTGGAAGATCTCTTGGAGACTACGCGGGAGTTGGAGGGGCAAGAAGAAAAGCGTGATCGCGCAGATTTTGCTTTGTGGAAAGCCGCCGCTCCGGAGCATATCATGCGCTGGTCCAGTCCCTGGGGCGTTGGTTATCCCGGCTGGCACATTGAGTGCTCGGCCATGGCCACCAAGTATTTGGGAACGCAATTTGATATTCATGGAGGTGGCATGGACTTGTTATTTCCGCATCACGAGAGCGAGATCGCGCAGAGTACGATCTGCAATCACGTGGCGCCGGTGCGATATTGGATGCACAACAACATGATCACCATCAACGGACGCAAGATGGGCAAGAGTTACAACAACGTCATCAAATTGACGGAGTTGTTTGCCGGTACGCATCCGGAACTCACGCAGGCTTATCATCCGATGACGGTCCGATTCTTCATCTTGCAAAGTCATTATCGAAGTACACTTGATTTCAGCAATGAGGCTTTGCGAGCTGCCGAAAAAGGATTGAAGCGGTTGTGGGATGCGTATGAGGGATTGTCATCGCCGAATTGGACAGCGACATTGACACATGTTGAAGCGGGTGATGCAAGTCTGGATGCTGAGGTGAATCGCTTGTTGAATGAGATCCCTGAATTTGTGAATGACGACTTCAATACCGCTAAGGCCTTGGCGAATTTATTTGAATTGGTTTCAACGTTGAACTCAGTGAAGGATGGCTTGATTTCTATCACCGCTTTATCTTCATCCACCATTGCGCGTTTGAAGACTGAATGGAAAACATGGCTGGAAGATGTATTCGGATTGACGGGGGTTACGGAAGCCGACAATGAAAAATTGCAAGGCGTGATGGAGTTGTTGATCGAGATCCGCAAAGAAGCCAAGAGCCGCAAGGATTTTATAACCTCCGATAAGATACGGGATCAGCTGATCGCAATGGGCATTCAATTGAAAGATGAGAAAGGCGGAGGTACTTCCTGGGCGATCGGTTCTTGATCGGTCCCTTTTTCTAGAATAAGTGAAACACCACGGTGATTTGTAGGCCGAAGGCCAAAGCCAACGACAACAACCAGCTGTACCACCAGCCCAAGGAGAGGTTGAGTCGAGCCACTTCAGCATAGTAGCGGAATACCATGACCAGTATTGCCAGCACCAACGATCCGAAGAAGAACAGCGTATCGTCGCTGATATCCAGCCAGCTAGATATTATATACGGAATGAGTACGGCAGATCCGATCAAACATACTCGTCCCATTCCATGGATGAATGAACTCCTTCTTTTTCGGAGTAGTGCAACGGCCAAAAAGAGTTGGATCATCCATTTGCCACCGGCAATGGACAGGGAAAGTAAAAGTTGTTCTTGTGAGATGTATAAAGGGCAGCCCAATACGAACATCGTGGTCAGTACCAGCGAGATCGCAAAATAGATAAAGGCTCGGCTTAAATGGGGCTTATTCACATGGTGAATTTATGCCATAAACCGGCAGGATTCGCCTTTCAGCAGTCGGACTTCTGAAATGGTTGCACCGAGGCCCGGTACATCGGGTACTTCGATCACCCCGTTGGGTTTATAAATAATCCCTCCTTCGACCGGATCTTCGCGTAGCATTAGTGCCGTATCAAAATCGTAGTGAACGATCTGGTCGCTGCAAAGCGCAAAATGGGCGAAGGCGGTCATGGCCAATCGGGATTCGATCATCGCACCCACCTGTAGTTTTATGCCGGCTGCTTCGGCTTGTCGAATTATTTCGAGCGCATGGAAGATGCCTCCCGATTTGCCGAGCTTGATGTTCATGTATTGGCAGGCATTGATCGCAATGAGTCGGGCGGCATCGTGTTCATCGCCCAAACATTCATCGGCCATGATGGCGATGGGTGATGCTTCACGCACGCGAGGCAGTTGCAAATAATTCCAGCGAGCGATCGGTTCTTCGCAATGTTCGATGTTAAGCGGTTCAAGTGCTTGCAGGGTTTGGATGGCTTCGTCGACCGACCAGCCCTGGTTGGCATCGATGCGAAGCGGGATGTTGGGTCCGACCGCTGTGCGGATCTTTTGCATTCGGATCACATCAGTAGGGCCGTGCTTTCCCAATTTTACCTTGATGGCGGGGTAGCCTTGGCTGAGAACATGTACGGCATCGGCCGCCATTTTATCGGGATCGCCGATACTGACCGTATAATCGGTGGTGATGATCTTGTTTTTCTTGCCGCCTAAAAATTGATAAAGGGGAAGGCCGGCTTTTTGTGCAGCGATGTCGTAACAGGCCATGTCGAACGCGCTTTTGATGCTGTCGTTCGCATAAATGATGGAATCCATCCGATCGTTCACGGCCCTTAGGTCGAGCGCATTTTGGTTCAATAAGGCTTTTGCGAATAGCTGTCCGACTACATAGCAGGTACCCTGACTTTCTCCGTTGATGGGCATGTAGGGACTGCACTCGCCAAACCCGACGAGCCCCGATTCCGTTTTGATGCGTACCACTACATTCAGCGCATCGTCGTCGCGTCCCAAAGAAGTGATGAAGGGCTCAAT
>DFST01000013.1 GCA_002378975.1 Chitinophagaceae bacterium UBA3430 | reverse complement strand
TTGAAGGGGTTGAAGAGGTTGAACTTGCCAGCCGAAGGCTGGGGGGTTGAAGGAGGTTTAGAGAGGTTGAGGGAAGTTTAGAGAGGTTGAAGAGGTTTAAGGGGTTGAAGATTGTTTAGAGAGGTTGAGCCTGCCAGCCGCCAACCAGAGGTTGGTAAAAAGGCTGGGGGGTTGAAGTAATTTCATTGGTTTTTCATTTGTTGCTTGCTGTAGAAATGATAACTTACAATCCTTAACACCTGCGGATTGGTTTCAGTACATGAAGACATTAAAAACGGCGGTTTTCAATAATCAACGCCATCGAAAATAATGGCGCTACATGCATGAATCTTTCGCAAGTACAAAGATTTCAACATACAAAGTTAACAAAAGACATCGTCATGAGCAGTAGAATTTCCCTTGTTTCAGTGTTGTTTTTGCTTTTATCCCTGGCTACAAAAGGCCAAAACGCCTCAAACTGGGCTGATAGTGTCATGAAAACACTGTCTCCGGATGAGAAAATTGCACAATTGATCATGGTCAGGCTATCATCTATAGACAGCAAAACCAAAACAGTGACCTTCTATGACTCAACAGTGGAGCGGGATATAAGAAAATTCAATATCGGCGGAATCTGTCTTTTTCAGGGTGCTCCCGTAAGACAGGCAACCATCGTCAACAGGTTGCAATCCATCGCCAAAACACCCATCCTGATGGCCATTGATGGGGAAAACGGTGTTGGCATGCGGCTGGACAGTGTTGCTGGACTGCCCAGGATGATGATGCTTGGTGCCTTGCGCGACACCAACCTGGTTTACCGCTATGGCAGCTGGGTGGCAGAACAATGCAAACAGCTGGGGATCCAGGTCAATTTTGCCCCTGTGGTAGACGTGAACAACAACCCCAACAACCCCGTCATCAACGACCGTTCTTTTGGAGAGAACAAGTACAAGGTAGCAACCATGGGCATTCAATACATGCTGGGCATGCGGGATAAAGGCGTCATGGGTTCAGCCAAACATTTTCCAGGACATGGGGATGTTGATGTGGATTCGCATTTGGCCATGCCCGTGATCAGCAAATCAAAGGAGCAACTGGATGATTTGGAGCTCTACCCTTTTCAGAAAATATTTGATGCGGGTATTGGCAGCACCATGATTGGGCATCTTTTTATACCTGCCATTGATAGCAATGCCAACAGGGTTGCCTCCGTATCAAAAAAATCTGTGACAAAATTACTGAAGGAAGAAATGGGCTTCAAGGGAATCACTTTCACAGATGCCCTGGAAATGAAGGGTGTTGCCAATGCCTTTCCTGACGGGGCCTCCAGCGTAGAATCACTGATTGCTGGAAATGATATGCTCTGTCTGCCGGGTGATGTTGAAAAAACAATTTCAAAGGTCAAGGGGGCCATCGCCGAAGGCGTTCTTGGCTGGTCTCAAATTGATGAACATGTCAGAAAACTGCTGCTGGCAAAATACCAGACAGGATTGGCCAAGTGGAAGCCGCTTCCCCTTGAAGGCCTGGCAATAAGGTTGAACGAGAAAACAGATGGACTAAAAAAAGAGATTGCAGCAAAAGCCATTACACTGGCAAAACTGGATGACAGAACAGGATTTCCTTTGCCTGCAGGAAGAACAGCATCAGGCCTTATGCAAACCAATGGCGCGACAGAAAGCATCAACAAATCAAAGCTATCTTTCGGCAACTATGCCCTTGTAGAAATTGGCAAAAACAGGAACTCAGCTTTTGCTGCTGCGATAAGGAAGCGTTATAACGCAGATGTTTTCATGTTCGACAATTCAAAAACGGCAGCTGCTGCAGATAGCCTTATGGAACTCCTTAAAGGCTATGACAAAATTATTATGGCAGTGCATGAACTGCCCAGGTTTCCTGCCAATAATTTTGGTATCGGCAACGAAGTGGTTCGTTTGGTAAACACCATCAACGCATCGAAATCAAATTCCCTTTTCATTTTCGGAAATCCTTATGCGGCAAAAAGTTTTTGTGATGTAAAAAATATCATGGTCTGTTATGAAGATGATGCGATTGTGCAGGAGACTGCAGCAAGGATGCTCACTGGTGAATTGCCCATAGAGGGCTCTCTCCCCGTCAGTGTTTGTGCTTCGCTTCTTGCAGGATCAGGGATTGTCATGCCGGCAATGGCAATGCAGGTTTTTAGCCCTGCCAATAGAGCATCCAACGGCATTGATAAAATGGCCAAAGTAGACTCCATCATCCAAGATGCCATTCGCCGAAAAGCCGCTCCTGGAATGGCTTTGCTGGTCATCAAAGATGGTAAAATCACCGAGCAAAAAACCTATGGAAACATGAGCTATGAGGCTCCAGAAAAGGTGACGCAAGAGTCGGTATATGATATGGCATCCGTCACAAAAATTTGTGCCACTACCCTTTCCATCATGAAATTATATGATGAGAAAAAAATCCGGCTTGATGGAACACTGGGCGAATACATCCCTTGGGTCAGGGGATCCAACAAAGCCAATATCACACTCAGGGATGTGCTGTTGCACCAGGCAGGTTTGAAGGCCTGGATACCTTTTTACAAGGAGATCTCAGACAGTGTTAGCATGAAGGCCAAGCCTGGTTATTTCAGCAAAGTCAACAATGCGAAATACAATGTAAAGGTTGATGACTCCTTGTACATGAGAACGGATTGGAGGGACACGATGATCAGTAGGATTCTTACATCATCCGTCGATAGCAGAAAGCCATATATCTACAGCGACAATGATTTTATTTTTCTAGGCAAGATCGTGGAGCAGGTGAGTGGACTTACGTTGGATGAATTTGTGCAACGGAATTTTTATCGGCCCTTAGGAATGTATTCCACCGGGTTCAAACCGAGGGAACGTTTTGCGGTGAGCACGCTTGTGCCGACGGAGACGGAAAAACATTTTCGTCAGCAGACTACACGTGGGGATGTGCACGATGAAGGGGCCTCCTTATTTGGAGGCGTAGCGGGTCATGCCGGCCTCTTTTCGAATGCCTATGATCTTTCCATCTTGTATCAAATGCTTTTGAACGGCGGTACTTTCCAAGGAAAGCGATTTTTAAATCCGTCCACGATCCGACTGTTCACCGGTTATCAGGAAGCCGGAAGTCGGCGTGGCTTGGGCTTCGATAAACCCGAGCGTGACAATGATTCGCGTAAAGATCCCTATCCATCTTGGCTGGCATCGGCTGGCACTTACGGACATACCGGTTTTACCGGAACCTGTGTTTGGGTCGATCCCGCTCGCGAACTGGTCTATATATTCTTATCCAATCGCGTGTATCCCACCCGTGATAATGGGAAATTGTCTTCGTTGTCGATCCGGGGAAGAATTCAGGATGCGATCATAGAGAGTGTAGCGGGGAGAGAGTAGATGGGAGATGGAAGTTTGATGCCCAGTTATCTTCTTCGTCTTCCGCCTCGATTGTCGGGTCTTCCACCATCGCCTTGTGGGCCGGGGCCAGCTTGTTGACCACCTTGCTGCGGTCCGCGATTGGGTCCACCGCCTTGTTGGCCACCGCCTCCTTGTTGAGGACCGGGTCGTGGGCCACCACCTTGTGGTCCGCCGGGACGACGTTGTTGCTGTTGTTGGCGGCGTTTGCGATCGGCTTTATCCAAGCTGCGTAAGCTGATCTGTCCGACCAGCTCCACGAATTCCGGTTCGGTTTCGGTCGCTTTATTGGAAATCACTTCGACTGGCTCCAGTTCATCAGGACGAATGCCTTGTTGATTCAGGGCTTTGATTTTTTGGACGCGCTCGATGCTGAGTGGGTATTGCTTATTGCTATCGGGAAGCGTATACCACATCAAGTTTTTGAAGATGTCTTTTTTTGCGAGGAAGGCATTGCCTTTAGCTACTTGCAGCACATCGCACTGATCGGGGAATTGTTGCAGGGCATCGAGGTAGGTGTCCAACTCGTAGTTGAGGCAGCATTTGAGTCGGCCGCATTGTCCGCTCAGCTTGGTCTGATTGATGGAGAGATTTTGATAGCGGGCTGCGTTCGTATTGACCGATTTGAATTCGGTGAGCCAGGTACTGCAACAGAGTTCACGTCCGCAGCTTCCGATACCGCCTACTTTACCGGCTTCCTGACGGGCGCCGATCTGACGCATCTCGACTTTGACCTTGAATTCGTAGGCGTATACTTTGATCAGTTCGCGGAAGTCGACGCGGCTATCGGCGATGTAAAAGAAGGTTGCTTTTTTTCCATCGGCCTGAATCTCCACTTGGCTGATCTTCATGTTCAGCTTGAGTTGCTTGGCGATGGCGCGGCTGCGGATCACGGCTTCCGGTTCGCGGGCTTTGTTTTGCTTCCAGAGATCGACATCGCGGTCGGTGGCCCGGCGCAAGATCTTCTTCATCTCCGGGTTGTCTTCTTTGACCCCTCGTTTTTTCAATTGCAGTCGCACGATTTCGCCAGTCAGCGATACTTCTCCTAAGTCAAATCCATTTACGCCTTCGACCGCGATCTGTTCCCCTTTTTCAAAGGGTTGCAGGGAAGGGTTTCGGTAAAAATCTTTTCGGGTTCCTTGGCTGAAGCTCACCTCCACGACCTGACAGGCATTGTCGGCCATAGGCAGATTGTGCAACCAATCGTAGGCATTCATGCGGTTACAGCCGCCCGAACTGCATCCGCCGTTGCTTTTGCAACCGTTGGGTTTACCGCCTTTATCTGTACTGCATCCGGAACAGCCCATGATTCTTGTTTTTCAAGCGGGCAGATGGGCGAAGCAATGCAACAGGGGGTATTGGGAGAGAAAGCGGCCCAAAAAGGAAGGGGCCGTATGTGGGAAATAATACTCGATGCTGTTGATTGTCAATCGCTTCAGTGCCTACTCACGGTCCGGGTCCAGGATCGGAACACCGCTCTATTATCACATGGCGGACTCGGACGACATCAAAAGTACGACTTTGTCCCGAATGACGTGGTAGACCTTCAGAGTCAGGGCGTGGAACAACATCTTGGCGTTGGCATTGCGTTCGATGTAGTAAATGGCCTTGTCCATTTCCTGGGTCAACGCCTCGAGCTGCTCGATGCCGACGATTCGATTCAGTTTGCCCGCGATCTCGGCCTCTTCGGCACCTACGGCCGGGGTGGTGCCGGTGGCCTGCATCCGGATGGCCGTTTCCAGCACATGGTTGACGTAGCGGAGGTATTGTTTTTGTTTTTCGCGCCCCAGTTTGCTGATTTCTTCCACCCATTTCAATTGAGTGGCGGGGCCGGTTTTGAGGATGGCATTCAGCCAATTCCGCAATCGTTCTTGCCATCCTTCTTCCGTGTGCTGCAATTGTTGGAGGGCTTCCCGATAATTGCCATCGGCGATCCGCGCGATCTGTTGGGCGATGGCGGGGGAGGTTTGTTGTTGGTCGATCAGGGCCGTTTCGATCGCTGCAGTGGAAAGCATCGGTAGTCGGATGATCTGACAGCGACTTTGAATGGTAGGGAGCACCGCATTT